>CANQBB010000014.1 GCA_947588905.1 uncultured Clostridia bacterium | reverse complement strand
ACTTACATTGTATCATAGGTAATCCTATGTGTCTTTTTATTATTTATTTTCGGTCATTTAATTTTACCATTTGTAAATATTATTCTTTATATATTATCTTTCCATCTTCAATTTTTTCTATGTATGGATTCTCAGGAGAAATATCATAATTACTTCCAAAATTTAAAATTGCTTCACTTATTTCTTTTACTGTTGGTTCAATATATACATTATTTAATGATGCTTTTGAAATACTAATTAATTTTGTCATATCTTTATTATATAGATACTTTCCCTTAGACGTATAATATTCATTTCCTTCTTCCACTTCAAACACAGCATCACTAAATGTTGGTATGAGCATATCAACTTCGTAATTTAAATCTTTGGGAATAATAATTTTTTCTAAATTAAATGCCTCCACAAATATCTCAGATTCTTCTTTTAAATTACTCGACAATTTCAATTCTGTTTTTTCCAAAGGAACAGCACAAAATATATCATAAATTACTTTATTATTTATTTCTTCACCCAAAAAATATTTAGTTTCTCCATTATTAACAGCTTCCATAAATTTATCTTTTGTATAAAGTGCATTATCATAAGAATAGAAATATTGATTATTTTCATCAACATCTATAGCAATTGTATTAGGACGGGCAGTAATAACAGAATAAAGATCTTTTATTTCTTTTCCAATATGAACAGTAGAAGTCTCTTGATTCTTAGGTGCAAATAATATCATTTCTGTTTTGTCCATATTATAAACAATATTATCTTCTACAAACCAATTTATTGGTTCACCAGAAATAACTATTTCACTACCATATTTGTTAAAAGCTACTCCATATTGAGCATAATTAAAAAATCCATCAAATGTATTAGTAAAAATTATTTTATCCACTGGATAAAGCATATCATTATATGTATTATAAAAAGATCCAGCCTTATCTACTTTTCTACCCCATATTTTATCTGGGACTATATAATCTTCTCCATTTATAATTTTTCTAAAATCAGAATATTCTCCCACCCAGGCAATTGATTCATTATTACCTTCGTTGTATTTTGCAGCAAGTGTATCTTCTGTAGTTACATATAAATCATAATTATATTTTTGAAAACCATATATATAGTTAAATTCAGGAATATCAATATAATAAATATTTACCATAACCACAAACAATAATAATACACTTAACACAATGTTAGATAATATTTTAATAAATTTTATTTCTTTCCTTGTTCTTAAAATTTTAAAAAATGGAATTATTGAAAAGATTAAAACTATAAAATATAAAAATATGTATTTTTTCATATTCATAAATAGCAATAATATAGGATTAAATAATGTATATTCAGAATATTCGTTTCCCCAATTATAATTTGTCATCCATTCATCCATTTTATTAGTAAGTTGAAGAATATTTTTAAATAAGTATACGCTCCAAATTATTGCTAATACACTATATACCAATAAATTTATTATACATAAAATAATTATTTTCTTTTTTAATTTTTTTCTTTTTTCATCATCAATATCCATTTTAGAAATATTTTTCTTAGCTAAATTTGAAAATAACCAAGAAAAAATAAAACATACTAATCCACTTAAAATAACTCCTAAACCAATTACAATATTACTACCAGACATTTCAAAAAGTAAAAGAGTGTTATATGTTATAAAATTTAATGCAGCCCAATAAGTAATTGCTCCTAATAATAAACATATTACAAACTTCGAATAAATCTTCTTCATATTTTCTCCCCCTTATTTTTAATTTTTTTATCCCAATCTTCCTAAAAATCCATTAGGCTCTAATTCTTTGTTTGGAGCAATTATCATTAAATTATCTCCTTTTTCAATTTTGTACTCTGCATTTGGAATTATTATTTTTTTATTTTCTTTTTCAACACATAAAATATTTATATTATGCTTAGGTCTTATTGTTAATTGATTTAATCTTGAACCCACCCAATCTTTTGGAGTTTCAATCTCAACAATACTAAATTCTTTACCAATCTCCATTCTCTCTATAACATTTTTATGCATTAGTGTTTTTCCAAGTCTTTCTCCTATATCTTTTTCTGGTTGTACAACTTTATTTACACCAATCATATTCAAAAGTTTTGCATGGCTATCATCTCTTGCTCTTGCAACAATATATGGCACTTCAAGTTCTTTTAAAGTAAGCGCAATCATAATACTTCCTTCTAAGTCATCACCCATACCAATAATTGCAATATCAAAATTTTTAACTCCTAATTCTTTTAATGCATCGACATCAGTTGCATCAACTTTTGCTGCATGCGTTACAAATTCAGAAACTTTATCTACAAGCTCAGAAGATTTATCTATTGCCATAACATCACATTCATAATTTGATAAACTTTTAGCAACACTCATACCAAATTTACCAAGCCCTATTATCAATATTTGTTCTCTATCCTTTTTCATTACATCCTCCTACCCAACAATAACATCTTCTTTTGCATATATGACAACATCATTAACTTTTGGTTTTTTCATGACAAATGCAACTGCCATTGTTATTGTTCCAATACGTCCTATATACATTAACAATATAATCAAAGATAAACATGTTTTATCCATAAAAGCTAATGCCCCACTAGTTAGCCCAACAGTCGCAAATGCTGATACTGATTCAAAAAGTAAATCTATTCCTTCAACATTTGTATTAACCATCAAAAACATATTAGAAGCAACAAGAATTATAATTGCTATAAATGCTACTGATACTGCTTTTATAAACGTTCCTCTCGAAATAGTTCTTTTAAATATATTTATATTCTTTTTTCCAACTATATTAGAATATACTCCTAAAATTATGACAAGAAATGTCGTTGTCTTAATTCCTCCAGCCATACTTCCAGAGCCTGCCCCAATAAACATCAATATTGATAAAATCACTTTAGTAATATCATTTAAATTTGACATTTGAACTGTTGCAAATCCAGCAGTTCTAGCTGATACAGAATGAAAAGTGGAAATTAAAATTTTATCCTGTAAATCATAATTTCCAATCGTATTTATATTATAAAATTCAAAACATAAAAAACCAACAGCACCTATTATTACCAATGCAACCTGCATAATAATAACCAATTTAGTGTGTAAGCTTAATCTTTGAATTATTTTTCTCAAACTTAATTTTTCTTTAATTCCATTAGTAAAACAATTACTTATATTATCCCATACTAAAAAACCCAAACCACCTATTGTTGTTAAAAGCATGCATGTAATATTTACAATTCGATTTGTAGCAAATGGAATCATACTTTGATTACCTATTAAATCAAAACCTGCATTACAAAATGCAGATACTGATTGAAACAAAGCTTTAAATAATCCACTTGCGAATCCATAAATTGGCACAAATTCTATTGCAATAAATAGTGCACCAATTATCTCAAAAGTAAATGTATATTTTAATATTTTTCTAGTTAATTTTATAAGTCCTTGCAAACTATTACTATTCATAGTTTGTCCAAGTAATATTCTATCTCTAAGTGTTATTTTCTTACCTAATATCATTAGTACTAAAGCTATTATTAGCATAAATCCGAAGTCCACCAATTTGAACCAAGCACATAATTACTATTTGTCCAAATATAGTAAATGTATCAACTAAAGTCACTGTTGAAAGTCCAGTAACACATGTGGCAGAAGTTGCTACAAATAAAGCATTAAATGTAGATAACTCACCCACATGTGATATTGGTAATTTTAATAAAATAGTTCCTAAAATTATTGTAATTAAAAAACCTAAAGCAATATATTGCGTTGCACCTATTTTAAATTTCTTTTTTGTCATTCATTAACTCCTTGTACTTTGTTTAATATAATATGAAAAGTTGTACCTTCTCCAACTTTTGTTTCAAATTTTAAATCTCCTTTAAATTTACCTTTAATAGTAGAGTAACACATATATAATCCAAGACCAGTTCCATTGCTACCTTTTGTTGTTATCATCTCTTTAAATAGTTTTTCTTGAACTTGTTCTGGTATTCCACCAGCAAAGTCTTGTATATCAATATAAACCTTGTCTTCTCCTTCAGTAACATTTAGATTTATACTACCTTCTTTATCTCCATAAGCCTGCATTGCATTAGTAATTAAATTATCTAGTATTTGCACTATTGCACTTAATTCTCCTGATATACTAGTATTTTCACTAACTTTAACATTTACATTTAAATCACACTGATATTTTTTTAATTCTTCTTGCATTAAAATTTTTGTTCTTGTAATCAATTCCTGCATCGTGAATGTTCCTGTTACTTCATTATTCATTGATACAGCTTGACCTTTTGTAGCATTGATTACTTCAGTCATGTAATTCATATATTCTTTTGATTTATTTATCCATTCTTTCATTTCTTTTGTTATTTCTTCAAAATCTTCTTTAGTTACATTTGGATTACCAATTGAATCTCTATATTCATCAGCTAATTTTTCCATAGCTACTAAATATCCCGAAATAGACATTATTGGTGTTTTTAAGTTATGTGCAATACCACCAATTAACTGTCCTAATGAAGAAAGTCTTTCATTTTCTACAAGTACCTCTTGATTTCTTTGTATTGTTTCCACATATTTTCTTTCCAAATCTAATATTTTATTAAAGTTAATAGTTAAATCTCCAATTTCATCATTTGATGTTACTGGCAATTTTCTATTATAATCAACAGATTCTCCATTTGCTAATCTTTCCATATAATTAGATATTTCATTTATTGGATTAGCAAAATCATTTGCAAAGAATATTAAGAATGCAATTGTTATAAGTAAAATTACAATGATTGTTCCAGTAATAAATCCATATCCAGTATGTGCTTGAACATCATACATTATACCAGCAGCATAAGTTTCTCCATTTATTTCAACCTTATCAAAAGCTCCTTGAATTCCTGTAGCATAATAACCGTAAGTATGATTTATATTATCAAAAAACCACGTATATGTTATAAAAAATTCACTTATTTCTTCATCAGTATCTTGGTATATTATTTCATTAGGTTTAATAATAAAATATGTATCTGTTTTAAATTCTTTTTTAATCGTATTTAATTTTTCTTTAAGTTCTTCTATAGATGAAGCAGATTTAATATCAGCATTACATAAATCATCATAATATCTATTAAAAAGAATATCTCCTTTTTCTCTTATTGCTATTGTATCACTAACCAAATAAATGAACGTTCCCATCAATAAAACTAATGGCAAGAATTGTAAAAACATTCTAGATTTATATCCATTCAGATTTAACTTTGTATTATATCTTTTAAAGCAATTTAATCCCTCTAAAACATTTGCTAATAAGTTTTTAGAAAAAATATAAATCAATATTCCTAATGTAACAAAAATTATTATTGTAGCTATTGCAATTTTTATTGCAAGTATTGGCTTAGTTCCGAGTAGCAAATAAACCAAGTGCCGCAATAAAAGGTGGAAATAAAGCATGTACAACATATAATCTACTAGGAATTTTAAAACAATTTAATTTTATTTTTTCTATTTTTTCTAAAATTTTTTCATCCTGTGTATCCATATTGGCATATTTTTCCCAGTCTTTAACCTTTATAATTTCAAAAATAAACAATCCATTAGAAACAAGTGTTGCCAATATGACTATTGCTGTACATTGCAAATTATAATTAAAGCCTAAATCAATATGCTTTTCAAATTCAGTATTTATAGAATTGGGTGGATAAAATAATATTTTAGGTAAAAAATAGCAAAATGCTAAAACTATTAAAATAAAAAATATGTTATATAATAACAAAGTCTTTTGTACTTTTTTACTAAACTTTTTATTCATTATCATCAGTTCCTTTTTATAATTTATATAAAAATATTACTCTTCTTTTTTATTATCTTTTATATAAGTATAAATATCTCCAACTGTCTGAAATGTGCTAATTTTTCTATCTGGTATTTCGATATCAAATTCTTCTTCAAATCTACATACTAAATCTGTAATATCAAAAGAAGAAAGTCCAATATCATTTATTAACTTACTATCAACTGTAATATTATCTTTTTCCTCCTCACCATACTCACATATAATATCAATAATCCTATCTAACATATTATTTCCTCCTTTTAAGATTTATAATTTCTTTTTATTTTTTTAGTAGTAGTTTTTTCAAATTCTGTATCTCTAATTACTATTTCTTCTACCTTTTTATAGTATGGCAATCTTTTGTTAAACTCATCTACAACTTTTTGAACTGTTTCTTTTACATCCGCACCTTCAGGTATTGCTTCAAAATTAGGATATATTTCGGCAGCAATTTTTTTATCTTTTTCAAACACAACCACTTCTGTTATTAAAGGTTCTAATTGTAGTTTTCCTTCTAATTCTTCTGGATAAATATTTTTTCCGTTATCAAGTATAATTATATTTTTCTTTCTACCAGTTATAAACAAAAATCCATCTTTATCTAAATATCCTATATCACCCGTATCAAAATATCCATCTTCTGTTATAGCTTCTTTAGTTAAATCTTCATGCTTGTAATATCCTTTCATTACAATATCACTTTTAACTAAAATCTCTCCCTCTTCTTCTCCTTCAAACTTATCTATTTTAACTTCAACTCCAGGTAATGGCATTCCTACACTACCATCTCTATAATAATTGTTTCTATTTACAGAAACAACTGGAGAGCATTCTGTTATTCCATATCCATTAAATACATTAACACCAAATGATCTAAATTCTCCAACATATTTAGGTTCTAGTGCTGCACCACCAGTAATAATTAAATTTAAATTTCCACCCAGACTATCAAGAATCTGTTTAAATACAACTCTTCTTATATCGATTCCTATTTTTAATAAGAAATTACTAATTACAATCATAATTTTCACAAGATTGTATTTTTTCATTTCTTTAACTGCTTTCCAAATTTTTGTTAAGAAAGCCTCAACAAGCATTGGAACTAAAATCATAGAACTAGGTTTATACTTTTTCAAAGTTTCATCAATTCTTTTTAAACTACCTGGAATACATATAGCAAATCCACAAGTTAATCCAAATAAAATATGCGCTGTAAAGGCAAAAGTATGATGTAAAGGTAAAACTAAAACTGTATCTCCTGTTAATACAAATTGTTTTTGGCAAGCTATTGTATCTGCACATAAATTTTTATGAGTAAGCATTACCCCTTTAGGTTTACTTGTAGTTCCTGATGTAAATATAATAGTTGAAACTTTATCAGGTTCTATTTTAGGTAATTTAACTTTTAATTTTTTTCCGTTCTTTATATGACTATCAATCTGATTAAAATAAATAATTTTCAGCTCACTAAAACTTTCTTTTAATTTTTTGACATAATCATCATATACATTTGATATAAATAGTAATTCTATGTCCGCCTCTTTAATTATATTTTCAATCTCACTATATTCAAGTTCCTTGTCAATAGGCACAACCGTGTTATTTGAAATAGCAGTTGCCATATAAGCTAGTAACCATTCATAAGAATTTTCGCCTAAAACTCCAATATTTTTATCAGTATATTTTTGATTAAATAAATCTTTAGCTAAAGAATTTATTTCTTCAATAAAGCTCTTATATGTTTTTTCTACATCTTTTTTGTCTTTTGTGAATTTAAATGCTATTTTATCCTTATTTTTTTCTCCTATATATTTTAAGTATTCTGGTAATGTGTCATAATCTCCCGCATCATAAAATGGATATTGTTTGTTTCTCAATTAAACTCCCCCTTATCTAAATATTTTAATATATATTGTGCATAACTGCTATCAAGTACAGACCAATTAAATTTTATTTTTTTCAATAAATCATTTGTAGCATCATTATTAAATGCAACAATACTTTTGTCGGGAGAATCTACAATATTCTCAATATACATTACTACAAATTTTGCTTCTTGAAATTCATTATCTTCTTCTAAAAGTTTTTCAAATTTCTTTAGTGGTATAACATCTGGTTTGGTTAATGCATTGATATATCCAGACATATCTAAACTATTGCTACTATATATATTAAATACATTATTTTTATTTATACTCATAAGATTAACAATAGCCTTTGCACATTCATCAACCGGCGCCATAGATAAATTTTCATTTAATAGTTCAAGTGGTATTTTATTATAATGAAGCATATTTTTTGTCAATAAATATAAATCATTATCTTTATATTTTTCATTAAACTTTCCATCTTTAAAACGCCAAGTCAAGTTTGCCACTCTATAAATCGAAGCATTTATCTTATCTGCTCTAATTTCTTTTATGATTTCTTTTTCAGCTAAATACTTACTATGGACATATACATTATCTTTATATATCTGTCCAATATATAAATCATTTTCAGTAAATTCTGGATATTCTTTTGTTTGCCTTGTTAATATATCTCCAGATACACTCATTGTAGAAATATGATGTAATTTGGCTTTTGCCATTTCTGCAAAATTGATTACATTACAAGTTCCAATATAATTGATAAGTTTAGACCTTTCCCATGGGCAGAAGAAAGAAACATCAGCAGCACAATGAATAATATCACTAATGTGTTCTTTTATTTCCTTTGCCAATTTGTTTTCAAAACCTAAATTACTTTTTGTTATATCTCCGTTTATAATAATTATTCTAGGATTATTTATATTTAAAGTTGTATATTTTTTTATAAGTCTTTCAAATTTTTCTCTTTTTCTAATTAAGCAATAAACATTTTTAGTTGTTTGATTTATTAGTTCTTCTAATATATGAATTGCAAGAAAACTTGTTGCACCCGTTAATAAAACACTATCGCCTTCTTTTGATGGTAACAAATGATTTTTTATATCACTAATATCTGAATACATTTTTCTATCTTCTTCATAATTTTCAGATGCATCTACTTTATTTTCGAAGAAAGCTGCTATTTCTGATATTGTATGACATTCATAAAAATCTCTAACTTTTAAATCATACCCATATGCAGATAATTTTGTTATCATTGATATAACTCCAATTGATGTTAAACCAATTGTAAATAAATCTATATCAACACTAATTTTATCTTTTTTTAAAACTTCTTGCACACATTTTTGTACTAATTCTTCTATTTGATTTCTTGGTGCAACATATTCTAATTCTATATTAGTTATATCTGGTAATGGAAAAGCTTTTCTATCTGCTTTACCATTTGCATTTGTAGGTATTTTTTCTAATTCCATATAATAGGCTGGAATCATATAGTCTGGAAGAACTTTTGCCAAAGCACTCTTTAAGTCATTTACATCAACAATTTCACTTGCAGTATAATAAGCACATAAATTTTTTTCTCCATTTGTTTCAAATACTGTAACAATAGCTTGCTTAATTCCTTCATATTTTAAAATTGCATTTTCAATATCTCCAAGCTCAACTCTTAGTCCTCTAATTTTTATTTGAAAATCGGTTCTGCCACAATACTCAATATTTCCATCTGGTAGCCACATTGCTAAATCTCCAGTTTTATACATAGTGCTATAATCATAATAAATATTAGGAACAAATTTTTCTCTTGTTAATTCTTCTCTATTTAAATAACCTTTTCCAACTAACACTCCACTTATGTATAACTCTCCAACAACCCCAATAGGCATTAGTTTGTGATTTTTATCAAGTACTAATAGTTGAGTATTATCTATTGGTTTTCCTATAGGAATACTTTTTGGTATATTATTTGCATCACAATCATAATAAGATACATCAACAGTACATTCGGTAGGTCCATATAAATTATGAAGTGTTGTTCCATTTACACTTAGCAAATCATAAAACTTTTTTACATGTGATGATTGTAAAGCTTCTCCACTAGCAAAAACATATTTTAAAGTAGATATATCTTTAATATTTTCTTCATTTACATCTAAATACTCTAAAAATGCATTTAACATGGAAGGTACAAAATGTATATGAGTAACATGTCCTTCTTTAATTCCATTTATAATTTCAGATGGATCTTTATGTCCTTCTGGAATTAAAATTTTTAATGTCCCATTATACATACTCCACCAAAATAGTTCCCACACAGAAACATCAAAAGTATATGGTGTTTTTTGTAGTATAACGTCTCCATCATCTAATGGATATTTTTCATGCATCCATTTAATTCTATTTATAGCACTGTGATGAGGTATCTGTGCTCCTTTTGGTTTTCCAGTAGAACCAGAAGTATAAATAACGTATGCTGTATCCATAGATACAACAGTTGTTTTAGGATTTGAATTATCATAACTATCATATTCAAATTCATCCAAATCAATTATTTCACATTCACAATTAAGTGTGTCTAGCCATTTTGTTTGTGTTAATATTATAGGACTTTTACTATCCTCTAACATAAATTCTATTCTATCTTTAGGAAAATGTGGATCAATAGGCATATATGCATTTCCAGATTTAATAATAGCATAAATTCCTATTAACATTTCCATAGATCTTTCAGTCATAATACCAATAATTGCATTTCTCTCTTTTACATTTTTAATAATATAATTTGCTAAACTATTAACTTTTTCATTAAATTCTTTATATGTAAGTTTTTTATCTTCAAATTCAAGTGCAATTTTATCTGGATTCTTTTTTACGTTTTCTTCTAAAAAATAATATAAACATTTTTCTTTAGGATATTCTTTCAATGTATTATTAAAATCAACTAATATTTGTTCTTTTTCATAAAAAGTTACTATTTCTACATCTTTGCATTTAATATCAGGATTAACAACAATTTGATTAACAATGTTTATAAATCTATAATATATATTTTCTATTTCTTCTGCATCAAAGCAATTTTTTCTCCAGTCAAAATCGAAATATATTTTCCCATCATTATCTCTATCAGAAATATTTAGCATAAAACCTAAATCAGAAGTACCATTAAAAATCCAATCAGTTTCTGCTGATATTTCATCATCAACAATCATCTTTGCATTTTGATAAGACACCATAATGTCATAAAGATTAGTGTCCTTACCATGATTTTCTCGAATGTAATCCATAATATTAGAAAGTGGATATTTTTGATGTCTAAAAACTTTATAATGTTCTGACGAAATATTTTCACATAGTTTTAAAAATGATTCTTCATAATCAATTTTAATTAAAAGAGGTAAAATATTATTAAACATTCCAACAGTTTTCTTTTCTTCACTACCATTTCTATTCAATACAAGGCTACAAAGAGTTACATCATCAGAATTATTTATTCTTGCAGCATATAATGCAGTAATTGCTTCTATCAATACTGCAATAGAAATTTGATTATCTGTGCAAAACTTTCTGATTGCTTCTGTTTCAGCAAAAGGTACTACAAACGAACTTCTATTAGCTTCAACATTCATATCTGATTTTTTATTAGGACACATTGAAATAAAAGAAGGTTTATCAGTAAATTTTTGTTTCCAAAACTCATCATCTTTTTGATATCTTGAACTATTTAAATACTCTTCCTCTTTATCAACACTTTTTAAAAATGATGGTATATCGTCTTCTGATATCTCAATGTTATTTATCAATTTTTTATAATACTCTATAATTTTTGATGCAACTAAAATTGTTCCCCAAGCATCACTGACTAGGTGATGTAATTTTATAAAAATAGCAATTCTATTTTCTATTTTAACAATTTTAAATTGGTACAATTTCTTAGAAATATCAAACGGTTCTCTCATCCAAGAATTTGCAATCTCTTTATATTCATTTTCTTGTAATGTCACAACATCAATTTTCTCATAAGAATATTCATAAGATTCTTGATATGGTATATAATTTTCTTCTCCTATTCTTACTCTTAATCCATCGCTATTACAAATAATTTTGTTAATAGCTTTTTCTAAAATTAAAATATCAATATTATTTTCTTTAATAAATTCCAAACCACCAATATTACATATGCTTGTACCATTAAAAAATCGTTCTGTTTCATACATATTTCTTTGTGGTAATGTTAAATGTTTCTTCATAACATTCCCTCCATATCGCACACAAAAAGTTCTTCTAGATGTGCGAATATATTACATATTAAAATAAAATTTATAAGCATTGCTTATTATCAGATATTTCTCATGCATTATTTTCAATCATTTCAAAAAACTCATCTTCTGAAATAATTTTAATACCTAAGCTTTCTGCTTTTGTAAGCTTGCTTCCTGCTTCTTCACCTGCTAGAACAAAGTCTGTTTTTTTAGAGACACTACTAGATGTTTTTCCTCCATATTTTTCAATAATTTCACTTGCTTCAGTTCTTGTAAGTCTAGATAAAGTACCTGTTAAGACAAATGTTTTTCCTGTAAACCTATCATCTATATTTTCATCAACTCCACTTTGCATATTAACTCCAGCAGTTTTTAATCTGTTGATTAAATCAATTGTTTGCTTACTTGCAAAAAAGTTAACCAAACTCTTTGCCATTATTTCTCCAACTTCATCTACCATAATAAAATCATCTTCAGTTGCATTTAAAAATTCATCAATAGTTTTAAAATGTTTAGTTAATACCTTTGCAGTTTTAGCCCCTATATGTCTTATTCCAAAAGAAGTAATAAGTTTATCTAATGAATTTGATTTACTATTATTGATTGCATTTATCAAATTGTTTGCGGACTTTTCTCCCATTTTATCTAAATCTTTTATTTGCTCTGCATTGAGAACGTATATATCTGCAATATTACTAATTAAATTTTTATCAAGTAATTGTTCAATTATAGCAGGTCCCATGCCATCTATATTCATAGCTTCTCTTGAGCAAAAATGAACCAAACTTCTAAATAATCTAGCGGGACATTCAATGCCTGTACATCTAACTACAGCTTCATCATCTTCTCTTATAGCTTCAGCTCCACAAACTGGACAAACTCTTGGTATCTCAAATACTTTTTCATTTCCAGTTCGTTTATCTTTTAAGACTTCAACCAATTCTGGTATAACATCTCCTGCTTTTTGAATTAAAACTCTATCTCCAATTCTTATATCTTTATCTTTAATAAAATCTTCATTGTGAAGAGTAGTTTTAGAAATTGTTGAGCCTGCAACTCTAACAGGTTCAAGTATTGCAAGAGGTGTCAGAGCCCCTGTTCTTCCAACCTGAATAATAATATCTTTTACAACTGTTTCTTTTTTCTCGGGTGGATATTTATAAGCAACCGCCCATTTAGGAGTTTTGGTAGTTACACCTATTTCTTCTCGTTGTTTTAAATTATCTACTTTTACAACTGCACCATCTATATCAAATTCTAAATCTCCTCTAGAATTTCCAATCTTATCAATAGCCTCTAAAACTTCTTTTTCATTATTAGCCTTAAAAATCAATGGAATAATATTAAAACCTTGTTCTTTTAAAAATTTGAGTGATTCATAGTGTGATGTAAATTCTATAGAATCAGATTTTTGAACATTAAAAATAAAAATATCTAAATTTCTATCTCTTGTAATATTAGGATCTAGTTGTCTAAGTGAACCTGCTGCTGCATTTCTAGGATTAGCAAAAAGCTTTTCTCCTAATACTTCTCTTTCTTCATTTAATTTTTCGAATGCACTATGTGGCATATAAACTTCACCACGTACAATTATATCTATTTTATCCTTTAATTTCTTAGGAATATTCTTTATTTCATTTAAATTAAGAGTTACATCTTCTCCAATTAAACCGTTTCCTCTTGTAGCTCCTCTTTTAAATACTCCTTTTTCATATTCAAGTGAAACCGATAAACCATCTATTTTTGTTTCCACAACATAAGATGGATTAACAACTGCTTTATTCATCTTTTGACAAAAATCTATAACATCATTTGTATTAAATACATCTTGTAAGCTTTGAAGTGGTACTTGATGAATAACCTCTGCAAAATGAGAATCATTTTTTCCTTCTGCAACTATTACTTGTGTAGGAGAATCTGGTGTAATATATTCTGGATGTTCTTTTTCTATATTTCTAAGTTCCACCATTAACATATCATATTCAAAATCTGATATTTCTGGATCATCATCATTATAATATTTACTTGCATAATAATTTATTTTTTTCTTTAAATCTTCGTATTTTTGTTTAAGGTTATTCATTACTTCCCCCCATTTAATTTTCCTCTGTTTAAATAGTTTAACCTTTAGTAATAATTTTATCATACTTTGTAAATAAATCTACTAAAAAATGGAATAAAATATAATATTTTTGTATTTATGTTTACTAACATATTTTCCTAATTATACAATAAATTTAAATTAAAACGGGATTGCCATTTTAGACAATCCCGTTAATTTTAGATTTGTTAGAAAATTATTTCAATTCAAAATTTACATGTTTATGGAAACCATCCTCAAGTAAAGATTGAATTTGAACATGATTTTCGCTTAAATATTTAACTCCAGCCTGTTCACGAAGTATATCTGGATTTGCTGAAATTAAATTTGGAAACAAATTATTAACAATTTCCATAAATTCACCAATACTCATGCTTTTAATTGATATAATCTTATTCGTTCCATCATTTTCAAATAATATACATGGAGTTTTAGAAGATACCTTTTTCCCATTTTCAAAAGAAACAGTATCAACCACAATAGTACAAACCGAATCATTTACAAGTTTAATAACCTTTGCAAAAATTTCCTTATCAGCTATACTTTTTTGATATTCATTTATAGCATTTCTAATTTCAACATCTGACATTAAAGCCATTAAAAGCTTGTCGAGATTAGGTAATCCGGATTCACTTATTTCAAGCTTAAAGTCATTAAGCTTTACCCGAAATATGTGTTCTCCAACCTTCATTATCTTACTACTGCAACTCATCTTCGTTCTACCTCCTTAATGCTGAATATGGTCGAATATAATTGAGCAGTATAAAAATCACTTGGCTTTAAAAGCAAAAACAAGAGTAAATGATGACATTTTGATATGAATACTCCCTTCTATAATAATAGTCGGCTAAAGAAGTTTATTTCGGGCACATTATATCATGCTTTTAATATTTTAGCAATACTTATGTAAATAAAATTGTACTGCTACAATTATTTATTTTTCACATATTTACAATATTTATAAACAGTACATTTATCACATTTTGGTTTTCTTGCATCGCAGATTTCTCGTCCATGATAAACAAGTAAATGATTAACAAGTTTCCAATATTTCTTTGGTATCTTTTTAAGCAAGTCTTGTTCAACTTTTAATGGATCAGTTTCATTAGAAAGACCTAATCTATTTGATAACCTTAATGCATGTGTATCAACTGCAATTCCTTGGCAATTATTAAAAGCTTCAAGCATTATAACATTAGCAGATTTTCTACCTATACCACTTAAAGTAGTAAGCTCTTCCATTGTTTCAGGAACTTTTCCACCAAAATTTTCAATAATCTGTATAGAGCATTCTTTTATATGTTTAGACTTATTTTTATAAAAACTAATTGAAGAAATAAGTTTTTCAATATCTTCTACTTTCATTTTAGCAAATTGCTCAGGAGTATTAGCAACTTTGAATAATGATTTAGTAACAATATTAACTCTAGCATCTGTACATTGAGCTGAAAGCATGACTGCAACTAACAATTCAAAAGGTGTAGTAAAATATAAAGAACCTTTATCGCCATCATAACGTTTACTTAATTCTAAAATCAATTCTTCTACTTTTTTCATATTTTTCTCTTACCTCCATTATCACACTTTAAATTTTAGCACATATACTATAATAAATCAAAATTATAATATTCCATATTTGAAAGGAGAATGATACTAATTTATGGGAGTATTTAAGAAGACTCTAGGAGTTTGCATGATAGGATTTGGATTAGGTGCAATGTTAGTATTATGGCTTCCTGCAGTAGGTTGGGTATTTACTATTGGAATTATACTTTTTATTTTAGGATTTATCTGGCTATGCAAATAAAGCTACTATTTAGAACTCATACTAAAAAGTCTTTCTAAATAGTTTACAAATTATTATAAGATTGGAGGAAATTTTTATGAAAGTTATTGTATATAAACCAGGAAGTTTTTTAAGAGGAATTTTAAAATTTTTATTCAAAGTAAAAGATAATTGAAACAGGGGGACGGAGCAGACTTTCAATTTCGTCCCGTTTCTTGGTTCAAAAAATTGAAAGTTTGCTCCGTCCCCTTGTTTCAAAATTCACTTCTTGGGTAAATTTTCAAGAATTTCTTTTATGCGTCCGCAAGATTTTTTGCCCTCTCCACAAAAATGTTCAGTCTCACAAGTAGGACCACAATATTTTGCAATAAGAGGAGCAAAAGGAATTATAAGTTTAACCATTTTCTCGGCAATTTCTCTTATCTGCCATTGTGCCCTATTGCAACACCGCATTCTTGTAAACCATATCAATTCTCTTGCATTCATTGTAGTTATTACATTACACATTTGAGCACCAAGATAGAAATAAATCAAGTCTTCATCACATACTCCTGCTTCTTTAAATTCCAACATTGCAAATTTATTTTCCTCAATAAGTTCTTCATAACTACTAGCAAAATCACTATCACTAATAGTTTTTGGAGTAACAAAGAAATCAAAATCCCAAAGAGGTGTAAAACTCGGAACAAGAAGTGAATGCATACGATGCCTAGTCAAATGAGTAAGAATAGAAAGCGAAATAGGAATTCTAAATGTAAATGCAACACTTTCAAGTTCACGATTAGCAGAAGAATGAACAATTTCATCCATCATTTTTTCTTTGAAAAATTTATTAGTTTCACTGCACATTGCTTCTATATATTCACATGCCTCATTTTCATTACATTGCAATTTATTCATAACAGCATATCTTAAAACCTTACTATCACATGAAGTTGTAGTAGAAAGTAACTGTACATCTTTTGCTTTGGTCGTCATAAAGCATGAACCATCTGCTATTTCTGCAATTTCATTAAGACAACTATTATCTGATTTTCTCTTGTAATTTTCAATAAAACTTACAAGATAAGGAATATGTTCTTTGACAATATTAAACAAAATTTCTCCCAATTCTTTAACTTCTTGTATTCTAGAAATATCTTCATAGAGAAAATCACAAATAACTTTTTCAAGTTCTCTAGCATTAAGACCCATAACAATATTGCTATAAAAGGAATATGGCAAACAAAATCTAGCATCTTCATTTGGAATCCCGCCATCAATCATTGCCGAATATTCTTCAAATAGCATGTTAGCATGCGCTATATACTTTTCTTGTAGATTGCTGTTATCTTTATGAACTTTATAATTTTTGTCCCTAAAAGTAGGAACATAGAAACCTGCATTTCTAAAATCTACATACCGTCTAGATTTAATGGTAAAAGAAGTAAGTCTATATCCAATTAAAAGTTGCTCAATTATCGGAGTTACATCAGAAATTTGAAACACAAAATAGTCATGTTCAATAATAGATTTGTGCCCCATCTTTGTGATTCTTTTAATTACTTTTAAATTATCTTCCATATCAACCGAATCTTCATATACTTCAAAAACACTGCCAGGAAACTGTGAAAGCTTTCCAGCAGAGGCAATCATCTGAAGCCTTTTCTCAATAGAATCATTCTGTAATAACTTAACCTGCATATTAAAATCTCCTCCTTCAAATTATTGATTAGGCATATTTTTACTAATTTTTCCTCGGTAATTATATATTCATTTTGCACTGTTGTCAAGCAAAAAGAGCACAAAGAAAGATGTCGTTTAACGCATTTTCATACATTAAATGACATCCTTAAAAAATAAAACCTATATGTTTTTATTTTTTATAAAACTGCCTGTAAATTCTTCTCTTAAAATGTCCATATCTATTTCATCATGATATTTACCATTGATATATCTTGCTTGTCTTTCTCTTCCAACTTCTTTAAACCCAACTTTTTGATAGCATCTTTGTGCTCTAGCATTTGTATCTAGTACACTAAGCTCAACCGAATGCAAATTCATGTAATTAAAAGCAAAATCAAGTAACAAGTTAATGCTTTCAGTTCCATAACCTTTACTTCTATTATCATCTGAACCAATAAGAATACCAAGAGTTGCTCTTCCATCAGACACTTTATAATGCATCAATTCAATATTACCTATCAATTCATCGTTTTCAAGTTTAACTATTGAAAATACTATTTTATTTCCACTTGTTGCATCTGCAATCCATTCTTTTTCACCAGGTAAAGTAACAATGCTACTACTTCTTCCAATATAATCTGTAACATTGAAGTCACTCATCCATTTCATATATTGTTCAATATCTTCTTCAGAAACTGGCGAAAGATACACTTTTTCTCCCACAAGCTTTTTGTAATACTTCATATCTATTACCTCCTTCTAATTATAGTCAAGTTAAATAAGTGTAATTTTTAACCATAATAATATCATTATTATGTCAAATTGTCAAATAATCTTAATGTAACTCTGTTTTGTAAATAGTCATGTATACCATTTAACACTATTTCTTTCGTAAAATAGTAATCATGCTTAACATTATCATCTAAAATTATCAAATTATCTATATTATTAAAGTTTTTTGATAAATTAACAGAAAAATTATAATTTATAACCTCGTCATCATATGACGTAAAAATTATTGGATTAACTTTAACATTTTTAGCATATTCTTTTGAAGTAATCCTATATCTAGCTAATAATTTTAGCGGTCCATAAAAAATATTTAATGTATCATTATAAAGGCTTAAAGTATCATCATATGGAGCGATTAGAATAAGTCCATTAACATCTCTTTGAGAAGCTAAATATGTAGCAGCACCTGAACCTATGCTGTATCCTAACACAACTATATTAGTTTCATCAACAAAATCTAAATCTTTAGCATAATCATAGATTTTCAATGTTGAAGATAATAATGTTTTATCATTGATTTTACCTTCACTTAATCCATACTCTGGATAATCAAACATTAAAACATTATAATTTTCAAAATATTTAAATAAATCATTTTTATAATATCTGTATGCTGTACTAGAAGAATTTTGAGCATTTCCGCCACAATAAATTAAAAGAGGAGCCTCTCCAGATTCAACATTATGCATTATCCACCCATATAGCTTTTGGCCATTATTATCTACAACTATTTCTTCAAATTCTTCTATTTTTTTCAACTCATTATAACTAAATTCATCATGCCTTGGATGAAAAAACATATTTTTTTGCATAAAGAAAATCATTGAGACCATAATAATTAAAAAAATTACTATCATGATTGCCCATGCTTTTAAAACACTTTTATTTATAAGTTTCATAAAGTTTCCTCCAAAATATTATTTTATTCAAACAAAATTTTTAGTAAAGCTTCTTCTATGTATTGGAGTAAGTCCATATTCTTTTATTGCTTCTATATGAGCCTTTGTACCATATCCCTTATGTTTTTCAAAACCATATTCTGGATATACTTTATCATATTCTCTCATCATTCTATCCCTTGTAACTTTTGCTATAATTGAAGCAGCAGCTATTGATATGCTTAGAGCATCACCCTTTATAATTGGTAAATAAGGAATTCCATTAGTATCAACTTTCTTTTCTGCATCTATAAAAATAAAATCAGGATTAGTTTTTAAATTACATACTGCTTCATGCATGGCAAGTCTGGTTGCCTCTAAAATATTTATTTCATCAATTATATTATTATCTTTAATGCCTACTCCCCATGCAATAGCCCTTTCAATAATATCATCATAAAGTTTTTCTCTTTTCTTCTCAGATATCTTTTTAGAATCATTAACACCTTCTATCAAACACCCTTTAGGAAGTATAACAGCTGCAGCCACTACCGGACCTGCTAGTGGTCCCCTTCCAGCCTCATCAATTCCAGCAATATATTCATATCCCTTTTGATTATATTCTCTTTCAAATTTACTAAGTTCAATGAGTCTTTGTTCTTCTATCTCTTTCACAATTTTCAACTCCTTATATAAATATTTTATATAAAGTAGTAAAGAAAATCAAATATTTTATATATAAAGAAATTTCTCTAAAAAAGAAAGCTAGCCAAATCTTTACTATTTAAAGATTTGACTAGCATAATAGAGGATGATTATTATTATGAACCCTAGGCGTTTTGTTCCTCGGCTTCATTAACTCGGATGTCTTTTTCATTCTTTGAAGTTTCCATCTTACATACTGATACTTCATAAGCTCTTCTCATTTCAGATGTACCATCTTCAAATTTCTTTTCATATTGTCTACTTTGAATTCTGCCCCATATTTTAATATTCTCTCCAACTTCAAGGTTTTGACAATATCTAGCATTTCTGCCCCATGCTATACATGGTATGTAATCAGATTTATTGTATGCTCTATTAACAGCAAGTAAAATATCTGAAATTTCTCTACCAAATGGAGTAGTTCTATAAATTGGTTTTTTGCATATAAAACCATTTAAGATTATCTCATTAGGATTTGAAGCTTCCTCATCTTCACCTAAAATACTAATGTCTTTTACAAATACTGTTAAAACAAGCTTATTCTTTTCATTTTCATAATTATTATATGATCTAAATTGACCATCAATTTTTACTCTTGTACCAACTTTGTAATCATCAGTAAGTATTCTTTCTGAAACAGTTACTGGAATAATATCGCTATTATCACTTAATCTTGGTATCTCTAAATCAAAAATATAAAAGCCTTCTCCATAAACTTCATGACTAAAACGTTTTTCTGAAACAATCTTTCCAGCAAGTGTAATAGTATTATTTTCACTAAAATTTGACACTTTCATATCCCCCTCATTTGCATTTTTCTTAATTTCTTAATGTAATGTTTATTCATTGGCTTGGTATTTTATTCCTCAGCACAGTTAATATTCTATCATAGATTTTTATTTTTGTCTACATAATTTTGTAAAAAAGTTAACATTTTTTGTAAAGTTGGTATATTTATGTATATTTGATTTTATGGTTGACTACATAAAAATATTATGATATAATTAAGTTTCATTAAAAATTACAAGGAGGATTTTGTTCATGACTATGGAATCCAACACAATTCGACTCTACTCTGAGACTGGTGATGTAGATGAGGTCGTTTCTCGGCTTCGTTCTTTAGTCAAGACATATGGAGATGCATTGCAGTTTAATTTGGCTGAGATTAAGACTCTAAATCCATTAGAGATTTCTCCTGACATCAATTCAGATGCACATTATCCACTTCGTCTTTTTTCCAAAATAAATGGAATGACCATTTTGATTTCTGAAGTACGAACTGGATACTGCGGTGCTAGTGTTGATGCGATGTTTGAGTGTTTGAGAATTGCTCATTTCAAATTAAGTGCTTTGGCTATAAATTCTATCAAAAATCAGAGAGAACTCCGTCTAAAAATCTGGAAGGACGGAATAAAGCAATTTTAAAGTAAAAAATGCCTTCACATCTAATATTAGGTGTGAAGGTGTTTTTTAATTACAGACAGTTGGCTTTTGAAAAATGTTACAAAAATTTATTTATATAATTCCTGCAGTAATCAATATTCCTATATTATCATTATATATCTTTTCAAACTGTGATATAGGTAAAGGATTATTCCCTATCCCTGTTTCTACAGTATAGCCTGGCCTATTAAAATAGCTTATAAACCAATCTCTGTATCCTGCATAACTATTTGTTTTAACCTCATTTATTAAAGTATATCCACTTACTCTAGCAAATTCTTTTGCGACATCTTCACTTCCTTCTGGATTATAATTTAAATATCTCCAGAAGATAATTTCTCCTTGTGTATGATAAGCTAAGATAATTTTAAAATTATGTTCTAAAGTAAAATTATAAAGTCCTAATGATTCAGGCTCTGTAAGAGGGCCAAATCCAACAAAATCTCTTGGTGCAGGACTAACATATCCTTGTGCAAATTTCACTTCTCTTGCTTTTTCCCAATCAGCAGGAAACTGTTGATTTAAATCCACACCATTGATATTTGCCTTCCAACCCTTTGGAAAAGGAATATTAGGATAATCATCTGAAATTTCAATTGCATTTCTAAAATATTTAGATGTGTGAGAAATATTATTAAGTACTAAATCTACTCCATCTGGATTAACCATTGGTATAATATATAAAGTTCTGCTTTCAAAGATTTCTCTAACGTTATATCCAAATAATTCACTATTATTCTCATAAGCATCCCCAAAATCTTCTATAAATTTCATAAGTACAACTGAGTTAATCCATTCATTTGCATGCATAGATGCACTATAAGAAATCTCTTGCTCTCCTTCTCCAATTTTCACATAAGGAATTTTTTTACCCATAACACTCTCAGCATAGTAACCAACTTTAATTATAGGATATTTTACTCTTAATGCATCTAAATTCATCATCATAATTTCATAGGGATAACTCATATCTGTTGGAACAATGCGTCCAACTCTTCCATTTATATATGGTTCAAGTTTTCTCCAAGTTGCTCTTCCTACTACACCATCTACAGTTATTCCAAATTGACTTTGAAAATAATATACAGAATCTAAAGTTTGTTTTCCAAAAATACCATCTACTTTTCCATAATAAAAACCAATTTTTTTAAGTGTACTTTGTAATAATTCTACATATATGCCTCTAGAGCCATATGCTAATACTGGCATCATAACATCATCACCTCCGAATATAATATGAAATTTTCGAAAGTGATGTTACCTTATTATTTAGTGGGAGAATTTAAAATTTGTCTTCCTTCATTGTTTATTATATAGTTTTCTTGATATATTAAATCATCAAGAGGAACAATATCATAACCTAATTCATGAATTTTATTTATTATTTGTTGTAAGCCTTGCATTGTATATTTAGTATCATTATGCATTAAAATAATAGAACCATTTCTAATTTTTTTACTAATCCTTTCACACATTTGATCAGGTGTTTTTCCCTCATAATCAAGAGTGTCGACATCCCACTGTATAACTTTCATGTTTAATTCTTCTGCAACTGAAATAACAGTATTATTATATTCTCCATATGGACCTCTATAAAATTTAATATCTTTACCTGTTATTGCTTTTATTTTTTCATTACATTTAGTCATATCTTCTAAATTTTCTCCATAAGATAACTTGTTTACATGTGCATGTGAATTTGAATGATTACCTATTTCCATTCCTGCATCAGTTAAAGCTTTTACTGCATCTGGAAATTTATCTACCCAATCTCCAACTGTAAAAAATGTAGCTTTAATTTCATTTTCTTCAAGTATATCTATTATTGTAGATATATCATCTGCTCCCCATGCACAGTCAAAAGTAATTGCAACCTTTTTTTCTGGAGTTTCTACACTATATATAGGAAGCAGTCTGTTATTTATTGCAGTATCAATTACATTACTAACAATGTTTGAACCCACAAAACAAAATATAGTTAGTAAGCTAATTATAAATAACCCACTAAGTATTGTCTTACCATTTAAAACAATAAATTTTCCATTCATAAAATCCCTCCCATATATAAAATATGAGAGGGAGTAAAAAAATATTTAAGTATTAATTTCAATGTTCTAAATTAGTGCAACAAAATAGGTTGTATAAAATCATACAACCCATTTAATTTTTCTTATCATATTTAAAACAATCTATTCTTTGTACTTTCAACTTTCATAAAAATTTCTTGTTCATCAATATTGGCAATCTTTCTATTTTCCATTACTATTTTTCCATCTATAATTGAAGTGTCAACATCAGCGCCATTTACAGAATATGCTAAAAGAGAATATAAATCATGCTTTGGTGTAAGATGAGGTTTGTCTAAATCTATTAAAATTATATCTGCTTTTTTACCTACTTCAATTGACCCAACTTCACTATCTATTCCTAAAACCCTAGCACCTTCTATAGTTGCCATTTCTAAAACATCTTTAGCAGAAATAGCTGTACTACTAGAAAACATACCTTTTTGTAAATATGCAGCAAGTTTTATTTCTTCAAACATATCAAGAGTATTAGTGCTACCTTGTCCATCTGTTCCAAGAGCAACATTTATTCCATTGTCTCTCATTCTTTTAACAGGTGCAAAACCACTTCCGAGTTTCATATTACTAATAGGATTATGAACTATACCACCACTAATATTTTTTAATACATCAATATCTCTATCATTTACTTGCACACCGTGTGCTAATATAACATGATAATTAAATACATTTAAATTTTTAAGATAATCTGTAACAGGAATGTTATATTCATTAAATATTCTATTTACTTCATCTCTAGTTTCCAAATAATGAATATGTATTGGTGTTCCAAGTCTGTCTGCCATTTCTACTGATTTTTTTATAGTGTCAGGAGGGCATGTATAAGGAGCATGTATTCCAACACATACTTTTATCCTTCCATCACATTTATTATGCCAATTATTATACAAATCTTCTGCTTCATTAAGTCTAACTTGAGCTTCTTCACCTTCTCCAATAATACATCTAGAAAGTATTGCTCTCATACCAAGTTCTTCTGCCATTTTAGCAGTTTGCTCTTCAAAAAAATAATGATCATTAAAAGTTGTCGTACCACTTTTAATCATTTCTATTCCAGAAATCATAGATGCATAATATACATCATCTTTTTTCATTTTATCTTCAACTTTCCACATTTCTTGAAGCCAGTTCATAAGTTCTAATTCATCTGAATAACCCCTAAACAAAGACATCGCAACATGTGTATGTGCATTTATCAATCCTGGCATAACCGCCATATTATTTGCATCTATAATTTTATCTGCTTCCTCATTTATTATTCCAATCTTTTTTATTCTATCATCTTCAATAAGAATATCTGCCTTTTTAATGTCTGATACCATTGAAACTATATAACCATTTTTTATCAATATTTTCATTTGTATGCCTCCTAAAGATTATTCCATAATGTCTTTTAATGCTTCACCAATAATTTTATATATATCTGAAAGCATTACATCAAATTGAACTTCTTTATCAAAAAAATCTTTAATCTTCTGATTAGTTGCAAGAATTTGATATAAAGATTGCAATTTCTCCATTTTTTCAGGATCTGCATCTTTACCTTGCATTAGTAAAGTTTGAACTTCAACTTGTTTTTCTCTAAAATCTTTAATCATCTCTTTATTTTTTTCATCTTTAAATAATTCTTCTTTAAGTTCCATATATTCTTTTACTTCTTTGCTTTCTTTTATAGCTCTAACTAGTTCATGAACTTTATCATATGGATTCATGACAAAACCTCCTTTTAATCTTTAAATCATATTTTAATTCTATACAAACTTCATACTTATTGCAAGTTATTTTTATACTTTTAAAATACTTAAATTTATTTTTTTTCTAATATTTTTATATAACTTAAAATACAAATTATTTTACAAATTTATATATTTACAAATATTTTTAAGCATGATATATTCTTTATGCTAATATTATTATGTAAATATGAGCTTGCAAATATAGACACATAGAAGGAGGAATATTTACATGACAATCTACAAGGAAAATAAGAAGTAATTGTTCACAATATAAAAGATTAAGTCAAAATAAATTTAATTGACTTAATCTTTTTTACCAAAAAATCATATATTACATCATTAAAAAATGCACATTAAAGAAAATCCTTAATGTGCGATATTAAAAATTTAAT
Organism: uncultured Clostridia bacterium; assembly: GCA_947588905.1. GTDB lineage: Bacteria > Bacillota > Clostridia > TANB77 > UBA1234 > UBA1234. The sequence goes on along the minus strand of CANQBB010000014.1, from coordinate 2,551 downwards.
CGATTATTTTAATCAATCTACCATTTATACGAAGACCTATAATTTTGTCTTTTTCTTCCTCTGAAAGTTTAGAAAGAATTTTATCATACTTTCTAATAATCGCTTCTTCTTTTTCTTTTTCAGCTTCATATCTTTCAAATAGTTCTTTATCTTCATTCATAAGTCTTTCTAACAATTGTGGAACATAATGTTTCGCTTTATCTATATAGCTTGAAGAAATTAAATAATAATCATATCCCCATTCTTCTTCTATAAATTTGACCCACTGATTCCAGAAAATCCACTTAAAAAGCTCATATCGATCGATATCTTCATCTTCCATACTTAATATTTTAAATATATCTACTGTCGTATCTCCATGATACATTAGTGGAAGTAAGTTTCCAGATTCTCTCCTATCACGATATACGCGTTCTTTTGGAACTTCTACTTTAACACATTTTTCAGATTTTTCTTTGTCTCTTTGCTCTATCAAATATTTTTTATAAGTATAAAGATTACATATTTTTCTAATATAAAATTCAAATTCTTCAAAAAATTGTCTAGTTATCGTTTCTTGATCTTGCAGATACTCCTTAACAAGACGCATTATTATAGGTTTCTTTTCACTTACTTCAAGTCCTAATTCATCTAAACAAGCAAGTTCATTCCGGAATTTTTCTTGTGTCATGTACATTTCCTCCTTAAATTATTGCTAGAGATTAAGTCATTGTAAAATTTATTAGTATATTATAACGTTCTCAATGTTATGTCAAGATAAATTTTGTTGTTCATTTATTATTTTTACAATTTTTATTTAGTATATCAAAAAGCAAAAAGAATTTTTCAATGAATATTAAATCCTTATTTTTTACTATAGCAGTCGTCTTCATAAAAATTCATTTTCGTATAATTATAATTTTTACTTGTTCTTTGAAATAAAGCACGACATATTGATTCTCTGATTGAATACATAGATTTTTTTATTGCCACACTTAATTTAATATTTTTTAAAAAAATATTATCTACCATTTCATAGTTATTTGAATCAATTTCTTTAATTTCTGATTTATAATTATTAAGTATTTTATATAAATCTTTTGGATGCATTTTATAAGCCTTTTTTGGCAATTTTATCTCATCTATCAAGTTTAATACTTCGCATATAAATTCTGCACAATGAAATGCTTTGTACGATTTTACACCACCAAATAAAAACATTAACCAAGCAGATACATAATTAAATATATATTCGTTATCATTTTTTATCATATTTAAAAAATCAACAATTTTTGAATATTCTTCATCAGTTACTGGAATTTCATAAACAACTTGCTTTAATTTAATATTTTTCTTTCCATGAAAATAAAAAACTTCTTCCTCTTCCATAAATCCGCCAACTAATGTTGTTGATTTATTTTTAATTTGAAAAGAATATAATTTTTTTAAATTTTTATCAAATGACAAAGAAAAATGAGTATATTCAAATCCAGTAATACAATATACGACTTCGTTTATAAACGTAGGCAAAACCATCATTACAATATAAATATTTTTCATAATCATCCTCATTTAACTAAATTATAATAGGAGCAATACCATGCTTTATGTGATATCTATAAAATAAATTTACTCCTAAAATAAATAATTCTCTTTTAGGATATTTTAAAAACTTCTTAGTAAAAACTACTCTTTTAAATATATTTTTAATTGAATAAATTTCATTGTATAATTCCCAATATAATTTATCTATTTCTTCTGCTGATAAATTTGGTGTGTTTTTAGTTGCTTTGTTAGGTGAATATGTATAAATATCATGATTAATTAAATCTTTTGAATCCTTTATTTCTTCATAATACTCTGTTCCTGGAACTGGACATAATATATAAAATTTAGGTGCTTCAACTTTATTTTCTATAATAAATTTAGCCGTTTCTTTTATACTTTCTCTAGTATCATCTTCTAAGCCTAACATCATCTCTGTTGCAACATCTATTCCTGCATTTCTTAATTTTTGGATTAAAGTACTATATTCTTCTGGGTCTTCCCATGATTTATTCAATTTCTGCAAATTACTTTTAGTAATAGTTTCTATTCCAAAACTTAAACAAGTACATCCACTATCCACAACACATTTTAGTAATTCATCATCATTTGCAATATGTATTGAACATTGACTATACCATTCCATATTTAATTTCTTTATCTCGCCACACAAATCCATCATATATTTTCTATCTGATAAAATATTATCATCAATTAATAAAAATTTCTTAAATCCAAGTTCTTTTACTTTTTTTATATCTCTAACAACTTCTGGTATTTCCCTTCTAAGATATTTTCCTTTATATAAGCATGCAATAGAACAAAAAGCACAATTATTAGGACATCCTCTACCTGCTTGTACAGGTAAAAAATCACCTATTTTTTTGCTTGTTACTAATTCATATCTTGGAATTGGTGTAGATAATGTTTGTATTTTTTTTGTATAGAAAGGTTTCAATTCATCATTTAGATAATCATTCAACATATCCTTCCAATACCCTTCAGCATCCCCTATCATTATAGTATC
>CANQBB010000013.1 GCA_947588905.1 uncultured Clostridia bacterium | reverse complement strand
ATTTGCAAGTAATGGTATCTAATAAGTTTAATTGTTCTAATACAAAATCTTTATACTCTTTTGTTGTAGCCATTTTTTCATCTCCTATCTACTCTGCAACTTACTATTTTTCTGATTAAAGTATAACAAAAGAGCAAGTGATTGTAAATACAACCACTTGCTCAAATAATTCATGATATAATGAATTTACAGATACATTTTTTATAATCTTATTTTTCAACAACTTCAAATGTATTTATCATTTGTGAAATTCTCTTACCCCAACCTTCTTGAGCTTCTAGGAAATAATGAACTTCAATTATATATGTGCCTTCGTCATCATCAATATACCATGTATCTAATACATCTGAATCCCAGCTAACTTCACTATTTTCATCAAATTCTTTTCCATCAATCAATTCTTTTGTAAAAGCATTTCTTCCATTGATAGTAATTTCTTCTACATTGTCAGGTTTTAAATCATTATATGATGTATTAGTGTGATAAACAAGAAAGTATATTTCATCTTCCATATCAACAACTCTATAATAATCTTTATCTCCACTGCGTTCAAGTTTAAAACTTTCTTCATCATATTGTATTGAATATCCAATATTACTTTCAACTCCAATGGTTTGAATATCCTCTTTCTCTCCTTCTACATCTATCGTATTTAATTTTTCTTCTTCATTTGGGGCAAAAAATTTATATATCATTGTGTAAATATTATTTTCACCCAAAGCAAATGCGATTGCATTTCCTCCTAAAAATATAACTAATACTACTGCAAATATTTTTGTAAAAATTTTAAAATTTTTCATATTTTTATTTCTCCTTTCCATATATTCATTTTTTCTTTTTATAACATTATCTGCCATCTCAACATAAGTTTTCATAAGTAAATCCCTCCTTTTCTAATTCTGCTTTTAATAATTGTTTCGCTCTGAATAACAAATTTTCTATTTGTCTTTTATTTTTCTTCATTATCTTTGCTATTTGTTCATTACTTAATTCTTCAAAAAATTTCAAATGCAATACTTGGCAATATATTATATTAAGATTGGAAATGGCTTTATAAATAATCAATTTATTATCTTGCTTAATATAAACTTTTTCAATTTCATTTTTGTCAGCTATCATATTATCTAAATTATTGTCTTGAATACTAACTAGCTTTTTATTGTGCTTAATATAATTTAGTGCTATATTTCTACCTATTGTATAAAGCCAAGTTTTAAAAGAATATGTATCATTAAATTTAGGCTTTTTTATAACAAGTTTAAAAAAAGTATCTTCTGCAAGTTCTTCTGAAATATAAATGTTATTTATATATCTGTTGATAAATAAAATTAATCCATCTTTATATTCTTTTATTATTTCCGTAATTCCATCATCATTTCCATTAAGAAATAGATAATAATTATTTGCACCATTATCCATAAGAAATTGCTCCTTCCTTTTAATCTTTATCTTACACTTATTAAACAACTTAACTTATAAAAACTCTTAATTTTTTATTAAAAAAAGCAAATGAATGAAAGATGGGGACGGAGCAAACTTTCAATTTCTCGTGCAAAATTGAAAGTTTGCTCCGTCCCCATCTTTCACATGTTACTTTTCAAATTTAACAATTACAGTATCATTTCCTAAATTAGGTAAATTATCAATATGTCCAATTCTAGTATAGCTATATGAAATATCAAAAGATTTATAAAATACTACTAAGCAATTATTTCCATATAACATTATATCGCCTTTTTCTATGTGCTTAGGATTATACGAATTTGTAGGTAATGAATTATCCATATAAAAATATTTTTCATTTCCATTTAATTCTTCCATATTAAATTCTTGTGGTAATAAACTTGCAAAAGCTTTTGCAGTTTCATTATTTTCAATAATTGCATTATACTCTTTGTTATTTATACTTACCTTAATATTTGTAACACTTTCCATTATATCCTCGACCTCACTTTTATTATTTAAATCATTTTCAACATCTGTTTTATTAAAATTAAGAGTTGATAAACTTAATAAAGTTGCTACTACTAAAATTATAGTAATACTTGTCATACCAATAATTGTACTTTTTTTCATTTTACTCACCTCATGTAAATTCTTGTTATTACATTAAACCTTTATAGTACTTCCATGCTATTGTTTTTACTACTAAATTGTCTATTTGTTCTTCAGTTAATGTTCCATTTTCTATTGCATCTTTTACTTGTTTTATAGCAGTTTGACAGTCAGATGTAATTATTAAATTATTTCCACTACTTACTGCTTTCACATAAACATTTTCTATATTCGATACTGCACTCATTGCTATGTCATCAGTAATTATTATGCCTTTAAAATTCAAATCATTTCTCAAAAGTTCATGTACTGCTTTTGATATTGATGCTGGATTTTCACTATCCATACATTCTATAATATTATGACTAATTAAAATTGCCTCTGCTCCCGCTTCAATACCCGCTTTAAATGGAGGCACAGCCTTATTTATTATTTCATCATAAGTTCTTGTATCATTTGAACTATTTTTATGAGTATCACTATTGTGTCCATATCCCGGAAAATGTTTCAATGTGTATGATACTCCCGAATCTTTACTAGCTTCAATTACTGTTTTTGCAAATTCTTCTGTAAGTTCTACATTTTGTTTTAAAGTTCTTTCATACATATAATCGGAAGGATCTGATACATCAACAACAGGTGCTAAATTTAAGTTGATTCCAAGTTCTTTCAATAATGCAGATTTATTTAATGTATCTTGTCTTATTAAATCAAAACCACCCTCATTATAAAGTGCACTTGGCGATTTAAATTTTTCATCTGCTAAAGTTTTATTATTACTAATCCTAACAACACTTCCACCCTCTTCATCAACTGCTGTAAGTAGTGGAGTTTTAGAAGCTCTTTGAACTTCATTTATCATTTCAATTACTTGGTCTTTTGTTTTTCCATTAAAATCTCTACCAAATAATACATATCCACCTATGTGATATTTGCTTACAAGTTTTGTTGCTTCACTAGTTGGAAATCTTACTAAAAAAAGTTGTCCTATTTTTTCGTCTAATGTCATCTGCTTTAAATATTCTTCGGCTTTTGCATTTAATTTTTCTTCAAAAGTTGGCTCTTTTACTTCTTCTATATCCTGCTTTTCCCCAGAAATTGCTTCATCATTTTGTCCTACCTGCGTTGATGATATATCTTCATTAAAATTTGAACATCCACAAAGTCCAGCAATTAAAATTAACACTCCAATTAAAACTACAATTTTTTTCATAAAATTTTTCCTCACCAATATCATCTTGTTTTTTAATCATTATATTAAAAAAGTAAGTGATTGTAAATAATCACTTACTTAAACAGATTGATATTTATTGTTTCTTTCTTGTTAAACAAATTCCTATAATTGAAGATGCAAAAACTATTGGTGCTATTCTTACTACAAGAAAAATTGCATTTTATTCTTAAACTACTTCAAATGAACGTGTATCAAATATTATATATCTTTTATTAGTTTCATCAATATAGTTATAATCAAAATCGTTATCATTTATAATTTTGATAATCACTACATCTTCATTCAACCATAAGGTTGACATACTTTCAATAATATCTCCTGAATTTATTTGTATAAATTCGCTTAGAAAATGAACATCATTATTTTTCAAGTCATATATAATTACGTCTTCTTTTTGATTATTAGTTTTAATATTTGTTATCATTTTATTTCCATCATTAGAAAACTTGAAATCTGGAAAAATGTCTATTTCCTTTCTCATTATTTCTACTAACTCTCCATTAGTTTCATCTACATCATATATAATTAGACTATCTAAATCTTTGTCCGAATAAAATATTTTGCCATTTTTTACATCTACCACTACGTCATCCTTTGCATCAATGTTTATCTTTTTAGAATTACTGATATTGATTAAACAAGATCTACCTTGTAATATAACATCATTTGTTAAAAATCCTCGAATTCCACTTTCTCCAATGAAAGGTTCTATAATTTCTTCTTCACTTTTTGTTTCTAAGTTTATTTTCCAAATACTTTTTTCTGATGCTATTTTACCATCTCTATTTGTACTATATATAATAAATTTATTATCTGGACTTATTAAAACTTCATCAATCCATAATAAATAACCTTTAAAATCTCTTTGTACTGTTTCTACTTCTATTTCTGAAAATTCTTTTCCATTAAATTTATCTGATGTTAACTGTGTTATTGATAAATCATCTGCGTTTATTTCAGATATGCATAAGTCCGTTGCTACATACCATTTGTTTTCTTCTGATACAGGTATAAATTTAAGTCTTATATTATGCCAATCTTCTGGAAATATAAAAATGTCATCTTGTACAACTGCTTTATAAAAGCTGTATTCTTCTATACCATAAGATGATTTTAATGTTACATTAAATTCTTCTGTTTCCATTTTTACTATGTCATTATTCATATATGTATATGCATTTTGTAGTTTATCAATAAATAATATATTTTCTTTTCCTTTTAAAATATGTCTTATATCAAAATTTAGAAGTTTTTTTATGTTTTTTATATTATTCGCATCAAGACTAGAAATTTCTTTCATATGTTGTACATTGTTTGTATTTACAAAAAATTTACTAAATAAAATAATTACAATAACTATTATCAAAAATGAAATTATACCTATTATCTTATTTTTTCCCATTTTTTATTTTATCACTCCTATGTAAAGTACCATTCTTCATTTCATATACATCATCACATAAAACATCAATGTCCTCTGCATTGTGTGATACTATTATAATTGTTTTTCCTTCCTTTTTTAAGTCAATCAGTATATTTCTAATCTCATTAACTCCATTTTCATCTAAAGAGTTCATTGGCTCATCTAAAATTAATAAGTCTGGATTTTCCATAATTGATTGTGCCAAACCTAATCTTTGCCTCATTCCTAAAGAATATTTACCAACAGCTTTTTTATTGTTATAATCTAATCCAACTTTTTCTATTGCATTATTTATTTCTTCTTTCCCTATTTTTCCTTTTAATGCTGCTAAATAACTTAAATTTTTATATGCACTTAAATGAGGCAAAAAACTTGGTGTTTCTATAATTGCTCCAACACTTTCAGGGAAATCAACATCTTTTCCTATTATTTTATTATTTATTGTTATACTTCCTATATCTGGTTTTATAAATCCACACATCATTTTTATTAAAACTGTTTTTCCAGATCCATTTCTTCCTACAATTCCATGTATCTTTCCTTTTTCAAAAGAAACATTTATATTGTCAATTACTTTTATATCTTGAAAACTTTTTGAAACATTTTTTATCTCTACATATTTTTTCATAATGTCCTCCAACTCTTATTATTTACGTCGTTTTGAACTCATATTTACGCATAGATTTCATAATTAAGAAAACTAAAATCAATATTATTACAAAATCTAAAACATACGACTGTTTTAAGGTTAACGCAAATTTTCCTATTACATTTCCATCTATTTTGTGATAAGCAAGCAAATTATTTCCGAGTAATGAATATTTTATAAATTTATGCGAAGTAAAAACAAATATTAATGTATAATTAATTAAATGAAGTATCATTGAATACGCATATCCCAGCACTCTTGGAAATAATAAATTCATTAAAAATATAAATAGGCTCATCACAAAACCATAAAAAATACTTAAAGTTATTGATAATACTGTAGTTTCAAATGGAGAATATTTTGTAATTAAATATTTATATGGAAAATATACATTATATTCTGTTTGTAGTGTTCCATTTGTATCTTGTGAAAGTGTTGTAAGTGGCTTGCTCCATTCATTACTGCAAGAGAAATTATCTGCTGTAAACAATGTTCCTACAAAAAATAATACAATGTAAAAAAATGTACACATTATAAATAAATATAAAATTTTTCCCATAACCCACTTTTTCTTAGTTGTTCTTAATAATACATAATTTTCATTATGAGATGTAAAAGGAATATCTGAGATTAATACTACTAAAGCTAAAAATACAACAACGGCATTAACACTATTTAGATTGAAATACAAAAAGGCATCATAAATATTAAGTGGTGCATTTATTATTTTTGAGAACTCTCCAAGTGGCATAATACAAACAATCTCTATTACTATTCCAATTAATAATGCTATATATGTTCTTATTGAGAAAAATCCTTGTCTTAATTGATATTTACAAATCTCAAACATCTTTAATCCTCCTTTTTGCGAAATAATAAAATGCTATATAAACCATTATAAAAATACTAATTTGATATACAAATGGAAAGATAATACTTGGTATAAAATTTTCTAATGGTACAATTAAGTTCATTGGACTTAGAAACAAAATGCTTCCAATTTTATAGCATACAATATGTATTGCAAAAAAAATGGCAAAAGGAACAGAAAGTGTTAAGTATCTATTTGGTTTTATTGCTGATATCAATAACCCTATATTTGACCATATTGCACCAAATAAAAAAGATAATATTAAAATCATTATAGCAACTAACACTCCACCTCCTATATATTGAATATTTGCAAATATAGTGTCATCTAAAATACTGGTAAATCCTTGATTATGTGCAAAGTTCTTTTCTCCTAGTATATAATTCACAACTACATTTATTGTTGTAGGAATAAATATTGCTAATCCTCCAGCAATACTTGAGCAAAGAAATATTTCTTTTATATATCTTTTTTTATTCGTTCTCGTTAAAATATTTTTTATATATCCACTATTATAATCATCACAAAAAATAATTGCAGCTGGTAATACAGCAAATATTGGAGCAAAAAAATCATATCCACTATGTGTATGTGCATTGTAAATTTCATCTATAAAAATTCCTAATTTTATATTTTCTCCATATTTTGAATAATAGCTTATCTCACGCATAACAGTTTGCCAAGAAAGCATCAATACACCAATTAAAATACTAATTAACATGCCTTTACTAAATATTGTTCTTTTTAATCTTTCTTTTAAAGATTTACTCAAAATTCATTTTCTCTCCTCTCTTGTATGATTTCTCCATTTGTTGCATTGACTGCTAATATTCTATCTCTATATAAATTTCTTTCATCATCATTTGATCCAATTTGAAATCTCCACACAGGAGTAATATAATCACAACTATTTTCATAATCATAGATTACAACATATTCTAAAGACATTTTTTTAATATTGATTGTATCTTGAGATGTATTAATTAAAGAAGTAGAAATTAATATTGAATTATCCTTAATAATATTTACTGCTTCTTCTGGTGAAATAATCTTATTAGTACTATCTACATTAACATTATATAAAGCTCCATATACTCTTTGAATTCCGTTTTTATCAACCCAAAAATATAAATCACTATATGCTGTTATTGGTGTATCATTAATTATTTTTTTATAATTTATCCAATAAAGTGGATTACTTCCATTTTTTCTACCATAAGCATGAATCCAATCTACTTTATATTCGTTTTCTGGATCAATATCTTTTATTAATTTATTACATAATTCAACTGCATTTTCTTTAGAAATTCCTATGTCTATATCATTTAAATTTTTCATTTGATTAGTATCAAGAGGATTTAAGTTTACAAGTCTATATTCCAATACAAAACCATCTCTATAAAAAAATTCTCCACCACTTGCAATATATAACCAATAATCAGCTGCTTTATTGCTATTCTTTAATTCCCATACTTGATTTTTTTCATCATATTGTGCAAGTTTTGCTCTCTCTCCAAACATTGAAGTAAATAAATTTTCTCTAAAGTTATCATCAGTTTCTTTTATTTGATATGTATATGTATTTACTTCTTCTGAATAATTTACATCTTGATTTATATCTAATATTAGTTTTTTATTATCACCTATCAAAATTGTTTCATTAAATTTTATTGGCACAGAAATATTCTTATCATTTATTTCATTTTCATTAACCATAATTTTCTCTATTCCATTATCCGTAGCAGTTTTAGTTTTAGTTTCCGCATTAGGCTTAAAGTAGAAAAATCCTACTAAACAAATTATTATTATAAAAACAATTATTACTATTTTTTTCATATAAATTCATTTCCTTTTAAAATAAAATTTTATATTTTTCAAACATTATTTTTTCTCATCATTTAACAATCTTTTTAATTCTTCAATATCTTCTTTAGATAAAGAATCTCCTCCTTCTATTAATGATGCAATAAGTTTTACACTTGAATTACCATATATCTTTTGTATAAATCTTTTTGTTTCACATTTTTTATATTTATTAAAATCTACTAAAGAAGTATAATAATTAAATCTTCCTATTTTTTCTGTTGCTAAAAATCCTTTTTCAACTAATCTTGATAGAATAATTTGTAAAGTCGATAATTTCCATTTCGTTTCATCTTTAATTTCAGATAAAATTTCTCCTGTTGACATCTTTCTTTTATTATTCCAAATAACTGTCATTACTTTCAATTCTGAATCAGGTAAACTTTTAATTTTTTCTTTCATTTGCTTCTTCCCCTTTTTATATAAATATATAAATCACTTAGATAATTAACAGACAGTTGTATGTTATTAAATATTTAATCACATACAATTGTCTGTGTCAATAATTTTATTTAAAAAAAGTAAGTGATTGTAAATAATCACTTACTTATACAAATTGTAATTTGTAAAATTATTTTCTTATAAATTAATTAAGCAAATTACTATTTTTCTAGCTAAATCCATTTTTCTATTTTACTTCTAGCATTTTTACAGTCAGCACCTCTAATTGCTATACTATCATCTAATACATTTGCACCTTTGCAAACTTTTTTAATATCATTTGGAACATTTGCAAGTCCTGAACCCTCATGAGTTGTTACTATTCTTATAGTTTTACCTGTAAAATCTAAATCTTTTATTGCAGTTTCTAATTCAGGAGCATAAGTTCCCCAATATACTGGTGTCATAATATAAATAACTTCATATTCAGAAATATTATCTAATTTATTTTTTATTGGAGCATTTCCTACCCTTTGCTTCGCCTCTTGAATACAAATATTATATTGCTTATTATAAGGTACAAGTGGCTCTGCTTTAAACAAATCTGCATTTGTTAAATCTCTTACAAATTCTGCAATATATTCTGTATTTCCTTTGTCAATATATCCTACAGCATAATTTTCATCTGCCCTTGAAAAATATATAACTAAACTTTTTTTATCTTTCCATGTACTCATATCTATGCCTCCTATAAGTTATCATATTGTTCATCTGTAACTTCTTCAAGCCATTCATTTGATGCATTCTCTCCAGGTATTTCTACCGCAATATGGCTAAACCAAGAATCTTTTTTTGCTCCATGCCAATGCTTTACATTAGCAGGAATTACAACAATATCTCCTACTTTTAAACTTTGGGCTTTCTTTCCTTCTTCTTGATACCAGCCTTCTCCTTCAACACAAATTAAAACTTGACCTCCACCTTTTTCTGCTTTATGAATATGCCAATTATTTCTACATCTAGGTTCAAAAGTTACATTTGCAAAACCAATTCCATTTTCTGTTTTAGCAAGTGGTTTTAAATATGAGTTTCCTATAAAATATTTTGCAAAATTTACATTTGGCTCTCCCATTCCAAATGCTCCTCCGTGAATCTCTTCAATATTGTCATCTGCATATACTTCATTTATCATAGGAAATGTACTCCATGCTTTTGCCCATCCTGTATAAAATGCAAGTTGTGTAACAATTTCAACTACTTCCTCTTTTTTTAATCCATGTTTTTTCCCCATAATTAAATGTGATTTTAATTGTGGATATAAACCTTGAGCCATTAAAGCAGATATAGTTATCATACTTCTATCTCTCAATGATAGTTTGTCTTCTCTACTCCAAACCTCTCCAAATAATACATCATCATTAAGTTCAGCAAATTTAGGTGCTAAACTTCCTAAATTATCTCTACCTGCTGTTTGTTTTTCCATAATACATCAATTCCTTTCTTATTTAATATTTTAAACTATTGTTCAATTTATTGTTTTTTACGCTTTTGCACTTTCAAAATTTCGAATAGTATATCCCCATTTTTTCAATTCTTCATATATTCTACAAATTGGTAATCCAATAATAGCTTTATAATCTCCTTCTGTCTTTTTAACAAACAAAGAAGCACACGTTTCTAAAGAATATCCTGCACAATCGTATATATTACTTTCGTTTTCAATATACCAATTAATCTCATCATCAGAAAGCTCATTAAAATAAACTTTTACTTTTTCAGAGAAAGTTACTGATTTATTTTGATATAAATCAATTAGTGTAACTCCAGTTACTGCATAATTTATTTTTCCTGAAAGTTCTTTAAAATTCTTGAAAGCTTCTTCCCTATTTTTAGGCTTTTCAAAAACTTTTCCATCCAAATATCCAATAGTATCTGCTCCAATTACAATTCCCTCATTTAATTTAGATGCTACTTCATTTGCTTTTGCATAAGACAATTTTTCTACATATTCATCAGGATTATCACAAACAATATTAGGATCTCCAGAACTAGGTATTTGTTCACATTTTAAACCTGCCATATTTATTATTTCTTTTCTCCATCTAGAATTAGATGCTAAAATCAATTTCACTTTACTCATATAAACTCCTTATTCATTTTTATTAAAATTATTTCACTATATAATTTATTTCATTTAACTTTTTCTTTATAAAATCTTTTTTCATCTCCTTTATTGATATTATCTTAACAGTTCCATCTTTATAATTTGCAACAACTTCTTCAACACCATCAATAATGCTTATAACATTTTGAATACGATTTTCACAATCATTACTATTCATTCCATCAACATTTAAAATCATCTCATATGTTTTTACACCATTTTTCAAGATATCCATTTTTTTCTTTCTATAATCTTCTAAAAAGCTATGATCTGGTTCTCCCTTTTTGTGATAAGAAAGCAACGTATCAAGGTTCACATTTTGTGCACTTCTAAAAATATTTATATCTACTTTATTATACGTTTGTCTTAGTTCAGCAATTAATTTTTTTATTTCTGCTCTTTTGGAACTTCCATTATCCCTTATAGCGATATTCTCTGTAAAACGGCAAGCACATTGAATGAAGTCTAAATCATGTCTTTTTTTCCATGCTAAAATATCAGCTTCTTTTATATAATACATTGGCCTAATAAGTTCCATACCAGGATGAGATGTACTTAAAACTTTAGGCATCATAGTTTGCATTTGTGATCCATAAAACATACCAATTAAAATTGTTTCAATAACATCATCAAAATGATGTCCTAATGCAATCTTGTTACAACCTAATTCTTTTGCTTTTTTATATAAGAATCCTCTTCTCATCCTTGCACAAACATAGCAAGGATGGTCATCTATTTTGTCAACAACATTAAAAATATTTGTTTCAAAAAATGTAATTGGTATATTCAGCAACTTCGCATTTGATATTATTTTTTGTTTGTTCAATTCATTATATCCAGGATTCATACTTAAATATACAACTTCAAAATTTTGTTTTCCATGTTTCTTTAATTCTTGAAATAATTTTGCAAGAAGCATTGAATCTTTTCCGCCCGATATACATACAGCAATTTTATCTCCATCTTCTACCATTTCAAATTCTCTAATACTTCTTATAAATTGATTCCAAATTCTTTTTCTATAACTAGTTATTAAGCTTCTTTCAACTTCTTCATACTTTTCCAATTTAATTCCGCCTTTTATACTTAATTTATTCTTCTTTCTTCATTAAATCTTTAATTACTTCACCCGCAATTATCAAACCTGCAACAGATGGTACAAATGATATACTACCAGGTACTTGATTTCTATTTGCACATTTTCTCTTTGTACCAGGAGGACAGATACAACCATTTTTACAGCTACTTTCTGAAGACTCATCTAGTTTAATTGGATCTTCTTTTGAATATAACACCTTTAATTTTTTTACTCCCCTTGCTCTTAATTCTTTTCTCATAACTTTTGCTAAAGGACACACTGTTGTTTTATATATATCAGTTATTTCAAAACGAGTAGGATCCATTTTATTACCTGTTCCCATACATGAAATTATAGGAATATTAAGTTTATTGGCTCTCATGACTAATTCTATTTTTGCAGTTACAGTGTCTACTGCATCTACAATGTAATCTACAGTTTCATCTAAAATTTCTTTACTATCTGGCATAAAAAATTCTTGATATATTTCAACATTGGCTTTTGGATTTATATCTAAAATCCTTTCTTTTGCAACTTCTACTTTATATTTTCCTATTGTTTTTCTAGTTGCAATAAGTTGTCTGTTTAGATTTGTTAGACAAATTTTATCATCATCAACTAATATAAAATTACCAACACCACTTCTCACTAATCCTTCTAGTACAAAAGAGCCAACACCACCTATACCAAAAATAGCAACTTTAGAATTATTTAATTTTTCTACATTTTCTTTTCCCACTAATAACTCTGTTCTTGAAAATTGATTAAGCATTTTTATTTCTCCTCACATTTTTGTTTCTATACTAATAACAAATTAACAAATTTACTGTAGTTTTTTTACTAATTGCATTATATCTTCTATTATATCTACATTACCATTATTTATTTCACGAATCATACATGATTTCATATGGTTTTCAAGTATACTATTTCCCAAAGTTTGCAAAGATTTTGTTACAGCTGCAATTTGAATAAGTACATCATCACAATATCTATCTTCTGCAATCATTTGATTTATTCCTTTTACTTGACCGTCAATAATATTTAATCTTTTAGTTAGTCTCTTTTTTTCCTCATCAGATCTATGTGTACTTCTAGCATTACCATTATTACATTTATTACAATTTGCACAACTCATTTTTTCCTCCTTATATAATTTCTTGTTATATAATAAAACAAATACCTAGAAGGGTATTTATTATTTAAGTTATACACCCCTACTAGGTATTTGTCAACGTTTTTACTATATTTATCTACTAATCATCTATTTCCTTAAATGAATTTAAAATTGCTCCTGTAATAGCATCAACATAGTACTCATATTCAAATCCATTATAATCAAAACTAATTTCATATATTGTATTTGCATATTCTCTTTCTCTATCTAATTCTAAATCTAAATCAAATAAACTATTTCTATCTACTTTTAAATCATCTAAAACCACTTGCAATGCTGCATCTCTTGAGATATATGTGCTAGTTGTATTATTATTTGATGTATTGTTATTTTGATTATTATTCTGCGTACTATTATTTTGGTTGCTACTTTGTGTGTTGTTGTTATTTCCACCATTATCATTTATTACAACTTTTTCTAATTTTCCTATTGCATTTGTTATAAGTTTAGAAACCTCTGCTCTTGTTAATCCACCTTTAGGATTAAATGTACCATCTGCATTTCCATTCATTAAATCATTTTCAACAGCTATGGCAATATATTTTTTTAAGTTCTCTGAAATTGAATCTTTATCTGAAAATTTATTTAATGTATTTAAATCATAATTTGAATTTTGCAAGCCAACAGCATTTACTACTGCAACAGCCATATCTTCTCTAACTGCTACACTATCTGGCATATATAATAATGAAGTTCCATTTGAAAATCCAGATAAATAATTGCTTGCAACATTTATATAGTTATATGCCCAATGATTAGAATTTACATCATTAAATGTTACATTATTAGAAGTACTTTGCAAATTTAATGCAAGAACTAAAATTTTTGCAAATTCTGCTCTTGTAATTGTTTTGTCTGGAGCAAAAGTACCGTCTGGATATCCTGTAAGAATGCCACTTTCAGTCATTTCATTTATAGCTACATATGCCCAATGATTAGTTGGCAAATCTGTATAGTCTTTTGCAAATACAATAGATGAACAAGAAATTATCAATAACATTAAAAAAATCAAATATTTTTTCATTACTTTTCCCTCCATTTAATAACTTAATAAGTAAATTATATATTTCTAAATTTATAATTACAAATTATATATAACTTTGTTATTTTTAAAATATCCTTTAATTTCTTCATTTTTTATCTTTTTTATCGTCATTATTATTATTTTTATTTTTTTCTGAAATAGCTAATTGTGAGAAAATAGCACAAAATAAACTAGGTATTACAGCATAACCTGCATTTACTGTTCCTTTATTTATAAATACATATCCAGCTCCTACAAAAGTTAAAATTACAAAAACTAATGTCAAAATTCTAAATAATTTTTCTAATTTCATACCGTTTTTTCATCTCCTTATTTTTTCATAGCAATTAAAATTCATAACATATTTTATGAATCTTTTGATAAAATATTTTCAAATACTATCTTTCCACATGATCTACAATATATCTCTCTGCCATCTGGATTAGTGCATTCATGTTGAACAATTCCATCTCTTCCACGGCATCTTGTACAATATGGATTTACAGGATATATACCTCTATGAGTACTATCAAAGCAAAAAGAATTACTTATTATTGTCCAAAATGAGAATACAAGAATCAAGAATATTAGTAATATCAATATTGGTTTCTTCATTAAAATTATCATCTCCTACATTTAATATTATCACAGATTTTTCTTTTATAATAACTCTCACTTAATACAATCAAATTATACTAAAAAAACAAGTAGTTGTAAACACAACCACTTGTTTTTTCTATTTAGTCTATATACTGATGAACATAATTATTTTAAAACGTATATATACAATCCTCTATCTCTATAACCGATATAATTATAAATATCACTGCCCCAATAATAGAAATAATTGCCCACCATAAATATAAAACATTGTGTGGATATATCTCTATTCCTTCAGGCGTACTTAAACCTTCAATAGTTTCATTAACTCTCATCATAAAATTAGATTTTTCTAGTATAGTTGCATCTCTTGGAAATTCAACAAGTTGCTTATACGTATTGTTTAATGTATTATACCAATATCCAATATCATTTTTAGGCCTCTTTAAAAAAATAGATACTATTCCTTCTGTTAGATTATTTTTTTCAATATAGTCAATAGCTTTATCTAATTCTTCTTGGGCAACATCAATATCACTTGCTACTGCTGCTCTTTTAATGTGTGCCTTACAATCAACTGAAAATCGATAGTCTTTATAGATACGTACTCCAAGCCAAGTTATACTGCTAAGAGTAAAAATAACTGCCAAAGCTACAATTGTAAACAGAAATACTTTAAAGACTCTTGTCATACCCTATCTACTCCTTTTACCGTCACGCTTTGCAATGCAGAGAAGAGTTAAACTCAATATTTATTCAGTTATCTCAACAAATCTATTTCTTCCCGAACTTTTTCTATGCTAGGCATAAGTTCTTTACCTCCTTACACTAGAATTGAAAAATATTTTATTAAATACACATTTATACATAATCTTTATATTATTATAGCAAGTACAGTTATAAATATAATTGCTCCAATAATAGAAATAATTGCCCACCATAAATATAAGACATTATGTGGATATATTTCTATTCCATCAGGTGTACTTAAACCTTCAATCGTTTCATTAACCCTCATCATAAAATTAGATTTTTCTAATTGAGTTGCATCTCTTGGAAATTCCACAAGTTGTTTATACGTATTGTTTAAGGTATTATACCAAAATCCAATATCATTTTTAGGATTTTTCAAAAAAATAGATACTATTCCTTCTGTTAGATTATTCTCTTCAATATATTCAATGGCTTTACCCAATTCTTCTTGTGCAGTATCAACGTCGCTTGCCACTGCCGCTCTTTTGATATATGCCTCACAATTAACTGAAAATTGATAGCCTGTATAGCAACGCATTATGAGCCAAGCTAAACTGCTAAGAATAAAAATAACAATCAAAGGTATAAATATAAACAGAATTCTCTTTGTTCTTCTTGTCATGTTATTCTCCTCCTTTTATCATCCTGTTGTTAAGTAAGTGCTAAAAAAGTAATATTCCATGAAAAAAAGCATCCAAAAGTTCTTCCGTTTCAACCCTCCTTAAATTATTATGAAGTACCGTACAAATGATTTATTGCATCAACATATTATAATATATTCTTTATTATGTCAAGCATATTGCTTATAAATTTAAAAAAATGAAGCTATAGTAATTTACATAACGCAACTACCTAAAGCCTCATTTTTTATCCATTATATGATATATTTTTTAATTAGTTTTTAACACCATTCCTTCTCCTAAATCCACTTCACTTCTTTTTACAAAACCAAATCTCTCATAAAATTTTTCTCTATTTTTAGATGCTCCCACATATACTTTAAGATAAGGATTTTCTTTTTTAATTTCTTTAGTTTTATCTAAAAGTTTATTCATAATCATTGTACCAATTTTTTTAGATTGATATTCTGGAATAACCATAATGTCTTGAATATATAAAAAGCATATTGTATCTCCTACAATCCTTCCATAGCCAATTATTTTTTCATCATCATAAACTGATACAGAATAAAAAGTATTTTTTAATGCCTTTAAAGACACCTCTTCATCATAATGTCCCCAACCCACTAAATCATATAATAAATTAAATTCTTTTACATCAATATAATTTTCTTTTACACTTATCATAAATTTTCCTCCTAAATAAATTAAATTAAAAGCACTTTTTCAAAATCAAACCACTTTTATAATTAAATGTTTTCAAGTTCATTTATAAGAAGGATAAATTTTTTCTACTTATATTCAATAATTTCTGATATATTTTTTCTACTATTATGCATAGGCGAAGGCATGCAGTCATCAGCTTTATATCCTAAAGGAATAAGGCATATTGGTTCAATATTTGCACCAAACTCAAATTCTTTCTTTATAATATCTTTATCAAACTTTCTACCCAAATATTATCTATTCCTATATTAGTAGCTTCTAACATCATATGCGTAGCTACTATACAAGCATCCATTTCATAAGTAGAATAATTTTCTTTTGACCATGCAATATTTTTATCACTTGCTACAATCAAACAAACTGGTGCATTATATCTACATGGACTAGCTTTATCTATTTTATTTAATCCTTCTTTTGATTTAACAATATATATTTTTTGTGGTTGATTATTTTTTGCTGTGGGTGCTAGATTTCCCGCTTCTAAGATTTTATTGATTAAATCATCGCTAATCATATCATCTTTAAATTTTCTAGCAGAAAATCTTCCTTTAATAACATCTTCAAACTCCATTTTAAAGACCTCCTTTCAAATTACTTTTTACAATCAAATTATATTCACAAAATGCATATAATACAATCGTAAACTACAAAATACCGACTTTGAATCTAGTTTTTTATTACAATAATTTATCTACATATCTTATAAAAATTATACTTTCAATTAAATCCATTATTGAATATGTTAGCATTATTATTCCTATTGTTAAAACTAATGCTCCACTCTGGAAGAACATAAATATACCACCAAGTATCATTACAATTGATAACAAAAGAGAGAATAACCAAATATTTATTTTTGCAGCATGTAATTTAAACGATAATGACAATCTAATTATTCCACTATATGTTATCCAAAATGCTATTATAAATCTAAACATAGATTCAACTAATCCACTACAAAATATCATAACTAATCCAAGGATAATATCAATAATTCCATATACTAAATCATAATTATAAAAATCATATTTTCCTTTTGATACAAAATAATAAATTATTTTCACAACTCCTATAGCAATAAATACTCCACCTATAGCATAAGAAATTATTTGAATTACTAAATCTGTTTTTGTAATCATGAATATTCCAATTATAGCAAATACTATAGATACTAAAACATCTTCCCAACCTGATTTTTTTAATAAACTTTTCATTTGAATCTCCTCCTTACGCACATCGGGGATGTCCTCAAATGTGCAACATTTTATATCAAACTATTACTTACCAAGAAATCGTGTGCTACAGTATCTGGATTTTGTCTTTCCTCATCAACTTTATAATTTAATTCTCTCATAACATCATCACTTAAATATGATGAAAGTTCTTTTAAAACTGTAACTATTTCTGGATAATTATTTATTATATTTTCATTTACAACAGGTATTGCATGATAAGGTAAGAAGAAACTTTTATCATCCTCTAACACTACTAAATCATATTTTTCTAATAATCCATCTGTAGAGTATGCATCTATAACTTGACTTTCATCATTCATAAGAGCAGTATATCTTGGTGCTCCATCAATAGGAATTACTTCTTTAAAATTTATAGGATACATTTTTGAAAGTCCTATATAACAATCATTTCTCTCCATAAATGTAAGCGTTGGTGAAAATATCAATTCATTAGATACTGCACTTAAATCACTTATCGTTTTTAAATTGTATTTGCTTTGTGTTTCTTTTTTTACAGCTAACGTATATGTATTGTTAAAGTTTAAATCATCTAAAACATATAAATTAAACTTGTCTTTCATTTCTTTTTTAGAAATATCATACACTTCTTGTACATTACTATTTGGTTCATGTTTTAGTACACTTCCATAAATAGTTCCAGTATAATCGACATATAAATCTATATCATTTTCTTGAATAGCTCCCATAACTATTGTAGATGAACCAAGTGACAATTTTTGATTTACTTTAATATCTGTTTTAGCTTCAATAAGTTGTTTTATCATATGCGATAAAATTTCTTGTTCCGTAAAATCCATGCTTCCTATTGTTATTTGTTTTTCATTACTTTCTGGTTTTATAAAACTTACTGCAAACATTCCTAATATTGAAGTAATTACAATAAATAAAATAATTTTTTGAACAATAGGTTTTTTAAAGAAAGAAACTTTTTTGGTATTTCTTTCGTTTTTTGGTGTTACTAAGTTTTCAACAATACCTGCAATATAATCAATGAATAAAGCTAACAAACATGCAGGAATAGCACCAGCTAATATTTGTGCATTATTTACCGAACGAATACCTGCATAAACTAAATATCCTAATCCACCTGCACCAACAAAAGCGGCAAGAGTCATTAGTCCAACAGCACTAACAGCAGATATTCTAATTCCTGCCATTATAACAGGAAGTGCTAATGGTATTTGTATTTTAGTAAGCACTTGCCATTTTGTAAGTCCTATACCGGTAGCAGCTTCTAAAGTTTGTTCATTTATATTTTTTATTCCTGTATATGTATTTTTTATTATTGGTAAAAGTGAATATAGAATAACCATAACTATTGCTGGCAATGTTCCAATTCCCAAAAATGGTATGGTAAAACCAAGAAGTGCCATTGAAGGTATAGCTTGTACAACATTTGCAAGCCCAAGTATTGGCTTTCCAAGTTTTTTTACATAGCTAATTAAAATACCTATTGGAATTCCAATTACTATTGCAAGTGCAACAGCAACTACAGTTAATTCAATATGTTCTACTAATAAAGATAATATTTGAGAAGAATTACTTTGTACATAATTTAAAAACTCCATTATTTATCCTCCTTCTCTAAAAATTGCTGACTTAAAGAAGTTATAAGACTACTTCTAGTAATAAGACCTTTTAATATTCCATTTTCATCTGTTACTGGAAGTGTAGCAATTTTATTATCATCAATAACTTTTAATAAACTTACAATCGAATCTTCTGGTTTAGCTGTTATAAAATCATTTTCAATAAAATCTTTCGCACATTTATTTTCATAATCTACATTTGTTAAACTTGAAGCATACAAGATACCTTTTAACTTTTTATTTTCATCAATAATCATTAAGCTATCTACTCTTGACATTTTCATTTTATTTAAGCAATAAAATATTGAAAATTCTTCTTTGCAAGTAATAGGATTATCTATCATTATATCTTTAACTTTTATCAAATTAGGAGATGTCCATATTCTATTTTTACCAACAAAGTTCTTCACAAAATCATTTGCTGGATGTTTTAAAATCATTTCTGGAGTATCATATTGAACTAATTTACCACCATCCATAATTGCAATTTTATCAGATATTTTTATAGCTTCATCCATATCATGAGTAACAAAAATAATTGTCTTTGAAAATTTTTCTTGTAACTTCATAAGTTCATCTTGAAGAGATATTCTAGTTACAGGATCTAAAGCACTAAAAGGTTCATCCATAAGTATAATTTCTGGATCACTTGCAAAAGCTCTTGCAATTCCTACTCTTTGTTGTTGTCCTCCAGAAAGTTCAGACGGATAACGATTTAAAAATTCATCCGCATCAAGTCCAACCATTTCCATCATTTCTTCTGTTCTAGCATTTATTTTTTTAGAATTGACTTTTTTAATTTTTAAAATCAATTCTATGTTTTCTTTTATAGTCATATGAGGAAATAATCCAGTTTGCTGTATTACATATCCTATACTTCTTCTTAAAGAAATTGGATTCATACGTTTTATATCTTTATCATTTATTGTAATCTTACCTGACGTTGGTTCTATAAGACGATTTATCATTTTTAGGGTAGTAGTTTTTCCACAACCACTTTCACCTATTATTGTGGTTATAGAATTGTCTTCAATCTCAAAGCTGACATTTTGTAAAACTTTTTTATCTTTATATGCTTTACACACTTTATCAAACTTTATCATCCTTGTTCTCCTTTTTTATCAATATTGAGTTTCATTTAATACTTTTATCAATTTATTTGTTAAAGAAAATGTAAAATCTAATATTCTATAATATTTATATAATGTATCTCTATCTAATGAAAATTTATCCAATTTTGCTGCTTCAAACATTCTTCCACACCAAAATCTAATATATAAGCAATTATTTTTTATTGTTAATTCATACCTTATACCCAATTCATTATAAAATTGTAATAAATCTTGCATAATGTCTGCCGTCAGTAATTGCATTGCAACAATTTTATCAGAAGCATAAACATCAAAAACTTTTTCAAATTCTTCAGAATCTAATTGTATTCTTAATTTATTAAACGGCAATGTTGCAGTAAGAGCTCTTGCTAAAAATCCTTTGTCTTTTTTGTCATTTCTTAAATAGAGCATAGTATTAAAAGGTTTTGGTGTTTCTATTTTTGCAAATAAACCGCTAAATATTGTTGAATAATGAATATGACCTTCACTGTCCTTTCTAGCATCTTGTGTTAAGACCTCTGCCATTTCGAACTCACAATTGTTTTCTAATTTTCCTATTATCAAGTCTTCTGATTTAAATTCATCATAATGTTCAAACTCTGCTTCTTTATATATATAAGAATAAGTCTCTGAATGAGGTTCATATTCTAATTGTTGATTAAAAGATTTTATCAAAGTATTAACTACTTTTGTTTTAAAATCACTTCTAAATTTATCTATTTTTGAGTCGTTATTTCCTCTAAACATTCTTATAGTTGATATAGTAAGTAATACTAGTGCTAAGACAGATAGAACAAATTCAAGAAGGATAGGAGCAAATATCAGTGTAAGAATAATAATAACAATATCTATTATCATTATTTTTGTCCAGTATTTATTATTCTGTTTTCTTTCTTCTTTCGCCTCTTTTCTTGACTCTTCCATTTCACTAGTATTTTCTTCTAATATTTTTTGATAAACCTCACTAAATTTTTCTTCTACACTCATAGTGACCTCCAATATATCACTTATAATTGTACGTCTACATTTTTTCTTGCCTCACTATTTTCAAGTTGAAATAATTCTTCTTCTTTAAATCTAAAAATACCAGCAACAATGTTATAAGGCACCATACTTATTTTTGTATTATAATTTGTAACATCATTATTGTATATTCTTCTTGCGGCTTGAAGTTGACTCTCCATCTTTTCTAAATTTTTTTGTAAATTTAAAAATTGCTCATTAGCCTTTAATTCTGGATAATTTTCTGCTACTGCTAGAATACTATTCATTTTTTGATTTAATTCTTCTCCAACTTTTAATTCTTTTGTATTAGTATACTGTGCCCTTAATTCAGCTACTTTTTGAAATATTTCTTCTTCATGTTTCATGTATCCTTTCACTGTTTCAATTAGATTAGGTATAAGATCAAATCTTTGTTGACAATATACATCTATACCAGATTTAGACTGCTTAACTTTCATTTTTAATTTTATTAACTTATTATATTGTCCAAAAACAATTAAAAAAAGTAAAACTAATAAAACAATTATTATTATCATTCTTCATTCTCCTTATCTTTAATACCTAATTTAATCATACTATAAAAATACATTTTCGTCAAAAAATTTATACAGTCAAACACTTTATGTAAATATAATAAAGACGAGGCCGAATTACCAATTGTAATTCAACTTCGTCCCTTATTTTTCACCTTTTTATATTAACTTCTTTCCACTATCCCATGCTTGACCAACTTTTTCTCCTATTGCATAATATCCATTTTGATATTGGTCAAATATAAAAGCATTTAATTTTGTTGGATTTACTTTTCCATTTTCATCTAAAACTTTTTCATCAGCTAAAACATTTACAATCTGCCCAATAACTCTAAAACCAAATTCATCATTTTGTATTTTAGCAACCTTACATTCTAATGTTATTGGATATTCCTCTATTATTGGAGCATCAACTCTTGTACTTTTTACTGCTGTCATTCCTGATTTTTCAAATTTATTATCTACTTTATTAGCTGAAACTGTTCCAAAATAATCTGATTCTGCCAAATGTTCAACATCAGCAACAGATATTGTAAAAGCACCTCTCTTTTTAATATTTTCAGCAGTTTTGTGACTTTCGGTAATATTTAATGCTACTTTATCTCCATCACAAATTCCTCCCCAAGCCATATTCATAACATCAACTTTATCATCATCACAATATGTTGCAATCATCAAAACTGGCATTGGAAATAAATAAGGTCCTACACCCAAATCTTTTTTCATAAAAATACCTCCTTAAAAATACTCTTTTAGTATCATAACACAAAACATAATGAAATACCATTTTTTATTTATCCTACACATTTTAATTTTTTATAAATAAAATAATTTCATTATAATTAAACTTTCCATCATTGCATCTATTAAAAATTACCAAATAAATTTAATATTAAGATTATCAAGTATTGTTCCAGCTTTAATCAATTCCAATTCATTATTATTTTCATCAATCCAATAAGTATCTTCAATAATTTTTATAGAATAATCATCAGAATCTTGACTAACAAACGAAAATTTAGTATTGGCTTTTAATGAATTATAATCTTTATTGATTATTCTTATCGAATCATCTTTTATTGTAAATATAAGCTTTTGAAAGTTTTCATTAAATTCTCCATTATTGGATTTTACTCTCTCTCCCGTTGCAAATCTATTTATAAATTTAAATACTCCATCTTCATAAGTATAATATCCATATATAAATTTATAATCACCAGTATAAAAATTATTACTAAAAATGTATCTATCATCTATTTTAGCAAAACTATTATAATTTTCTGAATTTTTTTCAAATATAAGTTCAAGTCCATCTTTTTTAATTCTATATATCCACAAATAATAATCTAATCCTGTATCTCCTTGACCTTTAATAATAATTTCTTTATAATCATCATTTAAGTCCAAATCGATGACTCCAACATTTATTGTTAATAAAAAATCTCTAGCATTTACATATTCATTATTATACATATCATGAACTTTTAAAGCTAATTCATTGATAAATATTAAATTATCTTCTATTTTAATTAAAAAGTTTGTACCATTACTTTTAAAAGAGTATTCTTTATTAATTGTTTCATTATTTTTTATCAAATTATATTCATTAAATTCTTCGATTTCATCCCCAAAATAGCTATCTGATAATTTATAGTGCTTAACTAACTCTTCTTCGCTATCTAATTCTACTTCTTCATATTTCTCATTTTCATTATAATTGCTTGGCAAATATGAAAATTCACCTGAAAGTTCTTCTCCACTTTTTTCTTTGATTATATTATCTATTTTTTCTCCACTCGTGCTATTACTATTAATATTTACTCTAAAATTATTTTTTACAATTAAAATTACTGATAATATCACTAATAAAATTACTAATAATATTACTATGCTTTTATATCTTTTAGGCATCAAATATGCTCCTTTTTAATATCTTTATTTATTATAATATCACAATTTAGACAAATTGCAAGAAAGAGACTGTAAAAAACTTAATATAGCCCCTTTCCATATTTTCTAATTTTAACTTTAAACTCTATAATTTCATTTTCACTATTAGCCTTAATCGTTCCTTTATAATTTCTTAACTTTAAAATATCGCTTCTATTCTATTTTATACCCAACTCCCCAAACAGTTTTTATAAAATTAGGTTTCTTAGTATTTTCTCCAAGTTTTTCTCTTATCCTTCTTATATGAACCATCACAGTATTATTATTTTCTAAATATTTTTCTTTCCACACTTTTTCAAATAATTCCTCCGAACTAACAACATTTCCTCTTTTTTCTGCAAGATATAATAAGATATCAAACTCCATTGGTGTTAAATTTATTACATTATCATAAAGCTTACAAATATGTTTATCTTGATTTATTTCAAGACCATTTATATAAATAATTTTATCATCAGACTTTTCATTATATTTTATATATCTTCTTAGAGCAGATTTCACTCTTGCTATTAGCTCTAAAGGATTAAATGGCTTAGTTATATAATCATCCGCACCTAATGTAAGACCTTGTATTTTATCTTTATCGTCTATTTTTGCAGTTAACATTATTATTGGAAAATTAAGCCCTTTATCTCTAATCAATTTACATATTTCAAATCCATCAACATTTCTTATCATTACATCTAAAATTGCACAATCAATTTTTTGTTCATTTATACACTTTATAGCTTCATTAGAATCATAATATTTATAAATATTATATCCTTCATTTTTTAAATATAATTCCACTAAATCTGCAATTTCTTTTTCATCATCTAATACTAAAATATTCATCGTTCTCCCATTGCACTAAAAATATGCAAGTCTCCTTTCCTTTTCTTCAATTTTAACATGAATAAATTTTTTTTGCATTTAATCGTCAAATATTTAAGAAAATTTTAAGAATTTATTAAGTTCTTTTTAAAACTCTTTAATCACTCCAAATTTATAATAATCAATAGAAGGGAAATGATTTTATGACAAACAAAAGATACGTTTTAAAAAGTAAAAAAAGATTTAATAAAAAAAGAATTCTATTTATATTATTCATAATAATAACATTATTTATTTGTATAAAACACAATATTAAACCTGTTAAAAAAATGGCTAAAGAAATAATTTCATTTTTTGATTTCAATGCAAATTATGACATTATAAAACAAGATACAAACTCTAATTATAAAGGAATTGGACAAGAAAAAGTTTATAATCAAGATGGATATTTTACTACTTTTACAACTATTGAAGAAAATAAAAAAATATATAAAGAATATAAGCAAAATGGAGATGCTTCTTGGAGTAATAATGACTATTGGGATGGAACAATGGCAGATAATGGCTGTGGAATAACTGCTTTAAGTATTATTTTAAGTGGATATGGTAAAATTTATACTCCAGAATATTTAAGACAAAAATATTATCCCGCAATGGATTATAGTGAAATCAAACAAGAATTACAACATAGTTTTGGTATAGAAGCATCCGACTTCTGTTATGACAAAAATTCTTTATCTGAAGAAAATATAAAAAATCATTTAAAAAGCAATAGACCAATTTTAATTTGTGTATGGTCAGAATCTGGTAAAAATCGTTGGACAAATGCTTCTCATTATATGGTACTGCTTGCAACAGATGGAGATAATATGGTATATATTTCTAATCCAAATGGTGGAGAAAATGATTATAAAAGTTCTGGTTGGTATGAATTTGACGAAATAATTCCTTACATTGCAAGTGCAATATTTATTGAAAGTGAGTGAATAACTGAAAGTGGGGGACGGAGCAAACTTTCAATTTTTCAAGAAATTGAAAGTTTGCTCCGTCCCCCCTGTTTCAGTTACAATTATGTACTCATTTCCCATTCATTTAATAAATATTCCCTATCTTGCTTTCTTTCTTCAATTTCATGTTTAATATTTTCTACATTTTGTTTTTCTATTTCATTTAAATCATCTAACGATACAACTTTATCAGTAATTGCTTTATACCATGGTAAAGAATTAAAATATTCTTTCAATTCTTTATTTTTAAAGTCATGTCCATGTCTTGCAAAAATCTCATTATATGCTATATTTAATTCCTTATTTGTATAATCATAAAAACTAGTAATTAGCTCTTTATCGCTATTTTCGAATATATACTCTCTATTTTTCAATAGTTCAGTTATATTTATAGTATCTACTCTATCCATTACTGCACCAACAGGATTATAAAAAGTTACCGTTAATATAACATTGTTATTTTTATCTAGGTACAAAACATTATCTTCAATACTTAATTTAATATAATTTTTGCAAAAACTATCGTAAGCATAGTTTAACAATTGTATTCGTTCTATATCGCTAGGTAATTTTTTGTTTTCAATTAAATCATCTCTTAAAGAAACTGGAATCCAATAATTCATAAAGACCTTATTATAAGCTTCTTCTAGTTTATTCTCTATTTCGCTAACATTAATATTACTTGCTTCTAACATTTCTTTAGAATTTAATTTTTTTCCCGTATATATATCTATATTATAAACTTCTATATTTGCATAAGCAGAGCCATAATCTTCGTCATATATTATTACTACTGATAAGACATTATTATTTAATGCATAAATATAATCAGTTTCTGTATCATAATATTCTTTATAAGCATTTATTATTTTGCTAATATCTTCATTTATTTTTATAACATCTTTTGAATCAATATTTATATATGGGAATCTATGAATTCCTGTAAAGCTATCACCATCTAATGGTTGTATCTGCTCTTCGTAAGCAGTATACACAATCTCTTTTGTTTCATCAATTTTTTTCACTCTACTCTCATCATAATCAAGTTTTACAATATTATCTTGTATATTAGTATTGCTACTTTCCATTGCTCTTGCATAGCCTGTCTTTTCTATAATTTCTTGTCCTTCTTCTGATAAAATCCAGTCAATTAATTTACTTACATTTTCATTTGTGTTTCCTTTATATGTTACTGCATATAATGCTGTTGTAATTCCATAAGTTCCATTACTAATATTTTCTGTTGTAGGTTTAACTCCATCAATACTTAATAATTTTATATTAGAATCTTTTATTATTCCTTCCATATAATATCTAAAAGAAAATCCTATTGAATTATTATAGTTTCTATAATCAGCAACTTTTCTAGCTATACCTCCCATAGCACCTACTGATTCTTCGGCTCTTGCTTCCATTATAGGTGTATCTCCCATAAAACGTATTAACATACTCTGGCTTCCACTACCTTCATTTCTTTGAAAAGCAAGTATCTTTTCATCTTTTCCGCCAACATCTTTCCAATTTGTAATCTTACCCGAATATATATCTTTTACTTGCTGAGTAGTTAAGTTATCTACAGGATTATCTTTATTCACAAAAAATACAAATCCTTCTTTACCTATTTCTGTATATTCAAATTCTGTTCCATTCTTTGTTGCGTATTCTATTTGTTCTTTTGATGGATATGCTCCAAAGAATATATCTCTTTCTTTTCTGGCTAAGCATTGATATCCCATTCTAGTATTACTATAATAAAATGGTTCTTTATTAAACTCTACATTACTTGGATATACAGCGTTTATAAACGCAGAATATACAGGAAATACTGCTGCTGCACCATCTAATATTGGTAAATTATCTTCTAATTTTAAACTTGCTTCTTTTTCTAAAGTTACAATTTTAGATTTAGAATCAAAAGGCATATATTCAGCTATATTTATATCAATATCAGTCTTAACTATTTTACTTTCATCATATTTCAAATAACCTACATTTATTCCTGTTACAATAGCAGTAAGTAATACATAGCACAAAGATATTTTCCATACCAATTTTCTTTTGCTCTTAAAAAACAATGGTATAATTAATACTGGAATAGCAAGTACAATTAAAGCTACAACAAAATCATTTAAATGCTGTAACCATGATAAATATACATAAAAATAAAGTAAGAATATAAGTTCAAGAATAAGTCCTGTACCTATTAGTATAGCTAAAGTATAAATAAGCTCTAACCAAAACAATATTTTCCCTTTATTTTTAAATAGTAAAACATTGAAAAGTATTAGAGCAATACCATTTACTAAAACAATTACTGTATGATTTATACTAGTATAAAAAAACATCCAAACAGCTAATGCTATAACAATTGCATTCACCAAAAATGCTTTTAATATTTTTTTAACCATATATATTCCCCCTTTTAATTTATTTTGAAATATATAATTTTGTCATATCAGCTTTTTCAAATTCAAGTAGTTTATATTTAATTAATATTCCACCTGCATACCCTGTTAAGTCTCCGTTTGCTCCGACTACTCTATGGCATGGAATAATGATACTTATAGGATTATGTCCTACTGCACCACCAACTGCTTGTGCAGATATTTTTTCTTTACCTTGCATATTTGCAATTTTCTTAGCTATCTCTCCATAAGTAATTACTTTTCCATAAGGAATCTCGCATAATATTTTCCAAACAGCTTGTCTAAATT
This sequence comes from uncultured Clostridia bacterium, assembly GCA_947588905.1. Taxonomy (GTDB): domain Bacteria; phylum Bacillota; class Clostridia; order TANB77; family UBA1234; genus UBA1234. The sequence goes on along the minus strand of CANQBB010000013.1, from coordinate 748 downwards.
CACTTCCAATAGGTTTTAATTTTAACTCATTTGGACTTGGTTTTTTATCATTAAAATACCTATCCAGCCAAGCTTTTGTTTTATTTAATATTTTTAAATTTTGGCATTCTATTATTTCATCTTTTACATTATCACAAAAATATTTTTGTCCTTCTATCCATAACCCTATTAAATTTTCTTCATCGCTAACTAAAAATAATTTTCCAACAGGAGAATTATAATTCATACTATATAACATTTTTTACTCCATTATTTCACTTAATTCTTTAGGCATAAATAGATTTCAAGTAGCCATAACATCATATTTTTACTCAAAAATTTCCTAACTTTTTGAACATATATCCTTAACTATGCAAATATCTCTTTAATAAAAATGCACAAAAATATGGGAATGTATAAACGTTATTTGCATATCCTATATTTCCATTAATAAATTTAATACCATATTTTATATTAGAATATTTATTTCCACTTATTAATGTTTGCAATGATTTCGATTTATTATTTTTTGCTTTGACTTCTACAGGAATTAAATCCGATTTTGTTCTAACAAAAAAATCTTCTTCTAATGATGAGTCTTCTCTTTTGTAATAGTATAAATCGTACCCACTTTTCTTAAGTGCTTCTCCTATCATATTTTCATATAAAGCACCTTTATAGACTCCAAGATTTCTATTAGTCCTTAAATCTTCTTGCGCTTCCTCATCAAGCATTGCGATAATTAATCCTGTATCTGCAAAATAAATTT
>CANQBB010000012.1 GCA_947588905.1 uncultured Clostridia bacterium | reverse complement strand
CTTAACACTGTTATTGCTATCTCTACTATTACATCTTTATAGTTATTACTTCCTACATATGATATTGTTCCTGTTGTCTGTCCTTCGCTTATTCCTTTTATTGTTATACTTTCTGTTCCCACTGTTATTGTTGCTATTCCTGTATTTACTTCTACTTTTCCAGATATATCTCCATTATATTTATATTTCATACTTATACTATTTCCAGCTACCAATGTTATTTTATATTTATATTTTGCTACTCCATTTTCATCTGTTGGTGTATTATTTCCTTCTACTATTCCATCTCCCTCACTTTTTTCTGGATTGTCATCTGGTATTGTCATATCATATGTACCTGTTGCCTTTGTTATTTCATAGTCTCTTGTACTTCCTGTTAATTCATAATTTTCTTTTCTTCTTTGTCCTCCTGTTACGCTTGTTATTGTTACTGTTGATGTATATTTTCCAGCATTTCTTTCTTTCGTTTGTGATATATTTAATGTTTCTCCTTCTATTCCACTATTTACACTTGCTGTTGGTGCATGCAATGCACCATCATATACAAATGTTGATTGTCCTCCCCATGTTACTGGTACACTCTTTGGATTTATTCTCCATGTTAATATTACATCATCAGTTGTACCATCTAACCATTTGCATGCATCTTTATTTTTTATTTTTATTACTACTGTATATTCTCCTGCATCTATTCCTGTATTGCCTGTTATTGTCATATTACTAGAATCATATCCAGTTATATTTACTGTTTGTGATTTTCCGTTATATGTATATGTTCCACTTGCAGTTGGTCTATCTACGTATACAATTTCTTCTTTTCCAACACCTACTAAAGCTCTTTCAGTTGTTGCAGTAGCAGTTTCTCCTTTTGCATTTTGACCAGTAACAACACACCAATACCACTTTTCTGTACTTTGTACAGTTGCACTTAATGTAGCATTTGTTCCATCTGGTACTATTGTTCCTTCACCTGTCTCACTGTCTGAAACATACCATTGATATTTAGCTGTATTTGGTGCCACATTAAATTCAAAATCTAATGTTGCTGTTGTACCTAATGGTCTAACAATAGAAAATGGATTTCTTAATATTGTTGGTTCTACTTCCCAACTAAATACATAATATTTTTTACCATTATTTATTCCCCAATTATCCGTATAATAATTAGGGCAAGTGCTTATTATATTTCCAGTAGATAAATTACTATTGGGACTTGAACTTTTTGACCCATTAGCCCATATACCATATCCAGTAATACTTCCTCTTTTTACTCTTCCAAACCAACCATTATTACTTCCAGTTCTAGTTCCCCAATCACCTGGACTTTGTTTGTTCCAAAGTGCAACACCACTTCTTGATGCTTCTGATGAACCTCCACTTCTAATTGCCACATATGTAGCAGAATAACAATTTTCTATTGTCGCATATCTGTCTTTTCTAGATTCAGTAGCATCACAATAAAAATTTGCAACACCTGATACATATCTATATCCAATTACACGATTAACATTACCATCAGAAGTTCCCATGCTACCGTTAGCATTACTAATAAAAGTATAACAATAATTTACATCTATATCATCACCACAGCCAACTACTCCGGCTACATAATGATCATTTTCTGCTCTCACACCGATTTTTGTTGCACAATAACTTACTTTAGCTACACTATTTTTATCTTTTCCCCAACATGCTCCAACGATTCCTCCAACTTTACCTGAACTTCCATAAACTCTTGCACCTGTTTTTGCACTTCTACAATATGATATAGTACAAGCATTTTCCGCATAACCAACAACTCCACCTACATTACTTTTTCCTGAAATGGCATTAGTATTGAAACATTTAGTTATTGTACATGCATTACAACTACCAACAACTCCTCCAACTGTACCGTTTCCAGCAATATTACCTTTATTTATACAATTACTTACATTTGATGATGATAAATAACCAGCAATACCTCCAATATTGCCTCCAGTTGTTACATTTGCAGTATTTACACAATAACTTATTGTTGCTCCACTTGCTGATCCTACAATTCCTCCAGATGTACTACTTGTAGAAATTGCAGCAGTATTAGTGCAGTTAAATATTACTATTCCATTGTTACCTTCTCCAACTATTCCTCCTGTTTTAGTTTTCTTATTTCCCATTGCTTTAATGTTTTTGCAGTATTTAATTGTACCTCCAAATTTTCCAGCTATTCCACCTGATGTACTTGATGTTGCTTTTACAACAACATTATTCACACAGTTTTCTATAGTTCCTGTTCCTTGACCAACTATACCACCTACATATGTTTTTCCTGTTATACTACCTGCTACTGTTAAATTTTTTATTTTAGCATTGGTAACATATCCAAATAATCCAATATTATCTGTTTTCAAAGAAATAGATATTCCTGTAATGCTAAATCCTTCTCCATCAAATTGCCCTTTAAAAGGTGTACTTGAAGTTCCTATAGGTGTAAAAGAGCCTGTTAGCGCAATATCAGCTTTTAAATAAACTTTTTTATTTTCGAATGTAACGCCACTATTAACTAACTCAGAAAACTTTACCAAATCTTCCATAGTTTCTATAAAATACATCGATGCATTTTCATCATAATCTACCATAGTTTGATAGTTGCTAGCAGTATAATACACATATACTTGTTTATCATTCACTTCATCTTCTAATTTTATTACTTTTTGTCCATCCGTTAATATCCATCTATCTTCGTTGGTTGGACCTTCTGGGTTTTCACTTATACAAAAGCTTTCAACTACTAAATCATCAGAAAATGTTATTTCGTTTGTATCTTTATTTATTTCATAATTTTCTTCTGGCAATCTATTATATAAAGCTGTATTTTCTCCAGATGTTAATTCACCATTAGTATGTACTTCATCCTTTCCAATTTTTTTACACATGAAAATTACTGCAAATACTAATACAAGTACAACAATTAAGATAATAACATTTCTTACTAAAGTTTTGTTTTTCATTTATATTCTCCTTTGCACAAATTTTCCCCCTTAAGAATATTTGCAAAACTTTTTCCGTTAGCAATATATATTCAGTATTATTTTATCAATCTTTATTTTATTTTTATATTAAGTTTCTGTTAATAAATTGTTACATTTATATTACAATAAATAAAATTTAAATTTATTCATCCATTTACCTTATATAATTAACAGTAGCTTTCAAAGAAATCTTATGCTATACTATATCTAATAAAGGAGGAATATCATGCTTATTAAAAATCCTAAATTTGAAATATCCGTTATGAATAAGTCACAATATCCTAAAAATAATTTACCTGAAATTGTACTAGCAGGAAAATCTAATGTTGGAAAATCTTCATTTGTTAATGCAATGATAAATAGAAAATCTTTAGCTAGAACAAGTAGTGCACCTGGGAAAACAAGACAATTAAATTTTTATAATATGGATAATAAATTTTATTTTGTAGATTTACCTGGATATGGATATTCTGAAATGTCTAAAGCCGAACAAAAAAAAGTTGGAGATGCTACGGAAAGTTACTTAAAAAGCAGAAAAAATATTAACTTAATTATTCTTTTAGTAGATATTCGCCACAAACCTAGTGAAAACGATAAAATGATGATGGAATATATCAAAAGTACAGGGAAACATTACATTGTAATAACTTCAAAAGCTGATAAGATAGCAAAAACAAAAGTACAATCATATGTTGATGATATTTCAAAAGAACTAGAAGTTGATGAAGATTTAATTTTTGGTTTTTCTGCTGAAACAAAATTTAATGTTGATACAATTTGGAAAGTAATAGAAGAAAGTCTATATTGTGAATAAAAAAATAGACTCATTTAGTCTAATATAATAGTTATTAGTTAAATGAGTCCAAAATTAATTGCTTTATTTGTCATAGCCTTGTTGCTGATTAGTATTAGGAAAAAATAATTCATCAAGAGAATGATAAAATTCTTTATAATCTAGTATAGCCTGCAAACTTCTATTAACAGGTTTTTTATATTCTAGATATTCTTTTGTTTTAGGTAATCTACTTTTTACTTCTTTGCGTAAAAAGTTCAAATATTTTGCCATTTTATTTTCAACATTTTCAAACACTTTAACATATTTATAATTTTCAAAACCATTTCTTATTATAGGATGGTTATCTGATTTTCCATCATATGCAGCAGTAGCAAGTTTCCTATAATTTTCTTCAACTTTATCTAACGTCTCATCAGTAGATGTCGTTACATCTGATTTTTCATTTATTAAATCCTCTATCATTTCATCCCTTGTTGGTGCATTAAGTTTTATCCCTGAGTTTCTAATATCTTTAAATATTTTTAAATCTAAATCATAAAGCAATGTGTCTATATCTTCATCTGACAATTGTTTACACATAAATCTTTTCCCTAATTCACTTCTTATAGTTGAAATTGGTCTTTCTATAAGATAATAATGCACATACTCTGCATTAACAGATCCTGAATTAATAATTCTACTTTCTTTATTTCTATGAATTCCTTTATTTGCGTTTCCATTACTATCAAAAGTTTTTATTTCTTCGCCATCTGAATTTATTATAATTCCTAATGAATCTTTCAATAATAAATTCATTCTATCAATATCTTCACAATGTTTTTTTGTCTGATTAACTAAAAATTCTCTTTTTAAAAATAACAGGAAATTGCCTCTTACTATTTCTGGTATAAATATATCCGCTTTTCCTAAATAACCTAATGAATATAATAATTTATAATTATGGTCAAAAACACTTTTACAATCATTTGAACACATATCATTTGCAATATTACGTATTAAAAAAGTTTTTGACAGTTTTATAAATTCTTCTTTTTTTTCATGTAATTTTGAGTTTTCTTTTATTTTACCACTAAACTTACTTCTTTCAGGTTTTTGTTGTAAAATAGCTATTTCTTCTTTCAATTCAGCGAGTCTTTTATATTCTTCAAAATCCATATATTTTAGTCTAATATTATCTTTAACTAATTTTTTAAAATTATCCTTATCACAATTCGGATTTTGTTTTACAAAATCCATATAAAATCTAACTGTTTCATCTATCAAGTCATTTTCTTTTATTTTTTTACTATTTAAATCATTGATTAGATTCACACCTATACCCCCTTCATTGAAAGAGCAACTTTATGTTTTTCTAAATCAATTTTTATTACTCTAACTTTCACAATATCTCCAACAGAAACAATGTCCATTGGATTTTTTACATATTTATCTGACATTTCAGAAATATGAACAAGACCATCTGATTTAACTCCAATATCTACAAATGCACCAAAGTCAATAACATTTCTAACTGTACCGGTTAGTACCATATCTTCTTTTAAATCTTCCATTTTTAAAACATCACTTCTTAAAATTGGTTTTGGCATATCATCCCTAGGATCTCGTCCAGGTTTTTGAAGTTCTTTAATAATATCTTTTACTGTTGGTTCACCAACTCCTAATTCATTTGCAATTTTAACAGGATTAATAGTATGCAACTTTTCTTTTATAGCTGGTAATTTATCTTTTAAATCATTCGAAGAAAAACCAATACTATTTAAAATCTTTTCAGCAACTTCATAACTTTCTGGATGAACAGAAGTATTATCAAGTGGATTTTTTCCATCAACAATTCTTAAGAAACCTGCACATTGAGTAAATGCTGATGGTCCTAATTTTGAAACTTTTAAAAGCTCTTTCCTTTCTTTTATCTTTCCGTTTTCATCTCTATATTTAACAATATTATTAGCAATTGTTTTACTAACACCTGAAACATATCTTAAAAGTGATGGTGTTGCAGTATTTAAATCTACACCAACACTATTAACAGCATCTTCAACAACACCTGTTAAACTTTCTTCTAATCTATTTTGATTAACATCATGTTGATATTGACCAACACCAATACTTTTAGGATCAATTTTAACAAGTTCTGCAAGAGGATCTTGTAATCTTCTTGCAATAGATATTGCACCTCTTAAAGAAACATTTATATCTGGATATTCTTCAGTTGCAAGTTTAGAAGCAGAATAAACAGATGCTCCAGCTTCACTAACTATTGCATAATAAATATCATGTTTTACTTCTTTAATCATATCTGCAACAAACATTTCTGATTCACGAGATGCAGTTCCATTTCCAATTGCAATCATATTTATTTTATATTTATTTATTAATTCCAATAATTTCTTTTTAGCACCTTCTGTATCATTTTGTGGCTCTGTAGGATATACAGTTGTAGTATCTAAAAGTTTTCCAGTATCATCAATAACAGCAATTTTACAACCTGTACGATATGCAGGGTCAAATCCCATAACAGTTAAGTTTTTAAGTGGTGCTTGAAGTAATAGCTTTTTAGCATTTTGTCCAAAAACTTTTATTGCTTGTTCTTCTGCCATACTAGTCAATTCATTTCTAACTTCATTTTCGACAGAAGGTTTAATAAGTCTTTTATAAGAATCTTCAATAACTTCAAGTATCACATCTTTAAAAGAACCATTTTCAATTAGTACTTTAGATGTTAAATATCCAATTATATTTTCATCTGTATTATCAATTTTAACCTTTAAAAATTCTTCTTTTTCTCCTCTATTGATTGCAAGAATTCTATGACTAGGAATCTTATTTACTGCTTCATTATAATCATAATACATTTCATAAACAGATTTTTCATCTGGCTTACTAGCTTTTGTAGAAATTACACCCATATCATAAATAATTTTTCTAATATCTTTTCTATATTCAGCAACATCAGAAATCATTTCTGCAATAATATCTTTAGCACCTTGAATAGCTTCAGTAACATCTTTAACACCTTTTTCTTCGTCAACAAAAGGCATAGCTAAATCTTCTAATTTTTTATTTTCTTTTTGTTCAAAAATAATTAGTGCAAGAGGTTCTAATCCTTTTGCTTTAGCAATAGTTGCCCTTGTTTTCTTCTTTTGCTTATAAGGTCTATATAAATCTTCTACTTCTGTCATAGTAGTTGCATTAGTAATATCTAATTTTAATTCATCAGTTAATTTCCCTTGCTCATCTATTAGCCTAATTACTTCTTCTTTTCTTTTTTCTAAATTTCTAAGATAAGTTAATCTGTCGAATAAATCTCTAAGTTGCTCGTCTGATAATTCTCCTGTTGCTTCTTTTCTATATCTTGCAATAAAAGGAATTGTATTTCCTTCATCAATAAGTTTAATTGTATTTTCAACCTGAAATGGTTTTAATTTAAATTCTTCAATTAGTTTACTTGATATAATATCCATAAAAACCTCCTTACAACACAAATTTAGCATACCATTTGTTAAATTAAAAATCAAGTAAGTAAAATAAATTTAAATTCTGCACTAATATTCAAAAAATGAACTCAAAAATTAAATTTGAGTTCACTTTAAAATTTTATCTATTCAAATTATCTGTAATATTTAGTTTTTGGATACCAATTTTCGTTTTTAGCGACCTCACATACTTCTGCATATTGAGATTGTATTTTCTGTTCTTCTTCTAATAAATCTTTTAATCTTTCTCTTTCCTTCTCAAGTGCTTTTTGCTTTGATATAAGCAAATTAGCATTTGCACTCATATCATATCCTGGTGCTAATTCATATCTTTTTAATTTTTTGTTTAATTTTTCTGAGTATCCTCTATCATAAATTTCTTTATATATTTTTTCTATATCATGAAGAATTTTTATTGTATCTTCAAATTGCTCTATATTTTTTTTAGCTGTATATATTTTTAAATATAATTCATCCATTACATCTTCTACTAAGTATTTTAAAATCTTTGCACTCATTTTATTATTTTTTGCATCTCCAAGCATTATGTCAATTGCTTTACTTTGTTTAAATCCCTCTTTATACTGTCTTTTTCTTGTTAATGCATCATATACATCTGCTACTTTTACTAGTGCTGCTTCAAAAGGAATTTGATTACCCATCAATTTATCTGGATATCCACTTCCATCAAAACTTTCATGATGCCATCTTGCAACTGGTGCATATTGCTTAGTTTCTTTATATTTCATACAAATTTCATATCCATGAAGCGTATGAGACTTAATTATTTCATATTCTTCATCTGTAAGTTTACCTGCTTTTTGTAGCACTTCATTAGGTATCATTATTTTACCAACATCATGAAGATATGCTCCAAGTACACAATGTTTTAAATATTCATAATCCATTTTCATATGTTCACATATTCTAGTAGTAATATCAACTACACCTTGAACATGAGCATCAGTAAAAATATCTAGTCCTCCAAGAATAGATACTTCATATTTCATTTCTTGTGACAGTTCTGGATAATTTATTTTTTTAGTTTTTAAAACATCATATGGTTTATACTTCTTCATTAGTACCTCCGCTAAAGTATCCTATAATTCTTTTCTGATAAGTTAAATTCAACAAATTCTTTGTCTAATTTTAAAATTACTTTTGCATTCATATTATCAAAATTTCCTTCCATTCTCTCAACAAAATAATTTAATTCTTCACACATTTTATTTTTATCAAAACTATTTTTAAAGAAATGTGAAGAAATTACTTCAACAAATATAATATTATTTTCAAACTTTTTATAATCATCAATAAGTTTTCTAACTTTTGTAAATATCTTATTTTTTAATTCTACTATATATTCTTCTACAGATATATCTTTTCTACTAGGTAAAATTACAAGTCCTTCTCTAATTCTATATGTAACAACTCTATTCTTATATTTTTTATATTCCATATATCCTTCTAAATCGTTTTTTCTAAGCCTAAACTCTTTTATTTCTTCACTTAATTTATCTGCAACCCAGTCATTTCCAATATATATTTTAGTTATTTCAATTCCTGTTTTTTCATTATTTCTTGTTAAAATAAAATCTGGCGTTTCAGTTTTTTCTATATATCCCGATTTAATTTTACTCTTTTCAAAAAGTTCAAATAATGAAACAAATTCTTTTACTTCTCTAGTTAAATTGCGATTCTTTTTTACAGTTCTTAATATATCTATGTTCCATTCTCTAATTTCATTTTTAGGCATATTTCCACGTCTAACACGAAGAGTATATTTATTAAGCAACATAACTTTATTATCTAAATGTATTCTTAAATATGCATCTTCGATATTTCCACTTGAAGTATGTAAATCAACAATATCATCAATAGATCCGTATCAAATTATCCTCCCAAAATTTTATAATTGTTTTTCATAAATTTTTCATATATAATACATATTAGCATCATAGTAACGCATTATTATAATATTATAAGATTAGTATATATCATAAAAAATAATTATTCAAGTTATTTTGAAAGGAAGGGTAAAAATGTCATTTTTTAATAATTACGACAGAGATCAAATCTATAACGAAATGGAGGGCAAATCATCTGGATCATCTGGTGGAATCGTTGCTAAAACTCTTAGTATTGTGTTACTAATAAGTTTAGGATTTGCATCAGGCAGTATCTTTTCAGCATATCAAAATTCAAAAACAAGTGGAAGTTCTGGTAACATACCTGTAATTCAAACATCAAGTAATAATTCTGGAACAGCATATACCATATCACATACAGATGTTTCTGGTATTGTTACTAAATGTGCAGACTCTGTTGTTGAAATTGGAATAGAGGCACAAACATCATTAGGTTATTATACTTATACTCAACAAGGTAATGGTAGTGGTGTAATTATTTCTTCTGATGGTTATATTTTAACTAATAACCATGTTATTAGTGGAGCAAATAAAATTACTGTTACTTTAAGAAATGGAACAAACTATGAAGCAACTCTTGTTGGAACTGATTCAAAGACAGATATTGCAATAATAAAAATTGATGCAAATAATTTAACTGTTGCAAATATTGGAGACTCAGATAAATTAGTAGTTGGTGAATTAGCAGTTGCTATAGGAAACCCTCTTGGTCAATTAGGTGGAACTGTTACAGATGGAATTATAAGTGCATTAGAAAGAGAAATCACTATTGATTCTAAGAAAATGAATTTAATTCAAACAAATGCAGCAATAAATCCTGGAAATTCAGGTGGCGGATTATTTAATGCAAATGGTGATTTAATAGGTGTAGTTGTTGCAAAATCTTCTGGTTTTGATGTTGAAGGATTAGGTTTTGCAATTCCTGTTAATGATGTTAAAGATGTAATAAACGATATTCTTCAACATGGTTATGCTACTAATAGACCATTTTTAGGAGTATCAATGAAAGATACTTCATATAGCAATGGAAATGACTCATTCTATTCATTCTTCTTCCAGCAAGTAAGTTATGGAGCATTAGTAGATGAAGTAACAAAAGATTCTCCTGCAGAAAAAGCTGGAATTCAAAAAAATGATATAATAATTTCAATTAACAATGAAGTAGTTTCATCTGCATCAGAAGTTTCAACTAAAATATCAACATTTAATGTTGGAGATAAAGTTACAATAGGTTTAATTAGAGATGGTAAAACTTTAAATGTTGAAGCAACTCTTGAAGAATATAAAGGACAACAATAAAGTTTATTTAAAAAAGGATATAAAAATAAATGGAGTGAATTCAAATTATTAAGTAATGTGTTTAATAAAGAGTATTCACTCTATTTTTATATCTTTTTTTGGTAATTTTTTCATCTTTTGTATTTCACTAATTAAATAACTAAAATTTTTTTGAATATAAATCTTTTAAATTTAAAATACTAATCTTGAATTCATATTCAATTATGAATGTTAATTCAGGAGGTTATTAAATATGAATAAAAAAATATTATTTTTATTTACTTTAATTTTAACGATTTCTTGTTTTTCAATAGTTTTTGCTACAAATAATGTAGGTAATGCTGTAGATAGTACTGGTAATGCTGCTGGTAATGTAGTAAATGATATTGGGCAAGGTGTTGGCGGTGTAATCAAAGGTGCTGGTTCAGCAGTTGATAGTGTTGGTAATGCTGTAAGTAATATAGGTAGAGACGTTGGAAATGGTGTAGATAATGTTAGTAATGATATAACTGGAACAAATGGTACATCAAATAATTCAAATAATAATGGAACTTCTTACAATGCTACAAGAACAGCAGCAACGAATTCTTCTGCAAGCAATACAACTTGGACATGGATTGTCGTAATAATTGCGGCTATAGCAATCGTTGCACTTCTTTGGTATTATTTTAGTGATTCATCAGAGAAAAATAAGAATAAAAACTCAAACAGATATTAAAAAATTAAGCATCCGTATTTTTACGCGATGCTTTGTTTTTATAAAATATTTATTTATCTATATGTTGTTGTAATCTTCTTTCAGCATCTTTTTTAGCTATATCTTGGCGTTTATCATATAACTTTTTACCTCGAGCTATAGCAAGTTCTAATTTTATATGATTTTTATCCCAATATAATGAAAGAGGTATTAGTGTAACACCTTTTTGTTTAACAAGTCCAATTAACTTAAGAATTTCTCTTTTATGTACTAATAATTTTCTAGTTCTCATTGGATCTTTATTAAATATATTGCCTTGTTCATAAGGACTTATATGCATATTGCATATAAATAATTCACCATCTTTAATTTGTGCATATGAATCCTTCATATTAACTTTATTATTTCTAACAGATTTTACTTCTGTTCCTATTAGTTCAATTCCGCATTCAATTGTGTCATCTATAAAATAATCATGTCTAGCTTTTGGATTAGAAGCTATTATTTTTTCGTTATCTTTTTTTGCCATTATAAACCTCCTAATAAACTTTAGAAGATTATAACATAAATTTTACTAAAAAACAATGGAACTGTATACAGTTCCATTGTTATCATATAAATATTCCCATCTTTTTCCTTGCGGTTCAAGCAAAATAGTGCATAACTTAAAAATATAATAATATTTTAAAAGTCTAATTCATTAAATTTTCCACTTTTTATTATATCTAATAATTCATTTAGTTTTTTAGTAGCTTCATCTTTTATTTCTTGAGTAACAATTCCGTTTTTTAGAGCCTCATCTAATTCATCTTCGTCTAAGACTTCATATCTACCATCTTCATGAACTATAACATCTAAAAGCAAATCAATTATAACATATTTATCTTCATTTTTATCATATTCATAATCAATTATATCACAATACCAAAATTTAAAACTTCCATCTTTATTATAAAATTTACTTACTTTCCAACCGCTTTTTGAAATATACACATGATGTCCCACTTCCCACATCATCTCTATCATGAATAGGAAGCCATTTTGTAATTAACTTTTCATCATCTCTATATAGTACTTCATCTCCCGAAATATCTATTATTTCAAATGGTACAAATCTTTTTCTAAAAATCTTCATTAGTTTCCTCCAATATTTGTATTGTTTAATTTTTTATGTATTCCTTCTGCAGCAATTTTTGCAGTTTTTACTGCCAAGCATACTGTTGCTCTACTTTGAACCAAATCACCACCCGCAAAAACTCCTTCTATATTTGTTTCTCCATCTTCATTAACATTTATCAATTCATCATCAGATAATTTAATTTCTGCACCGATTTGTTTATAATTAGGTAACGAACCAATGGCCATAATAATTGTATCTGCTTCTATTTTTTCGTTATCACTACATATAACTTCTTGAACTCTTTCGTTTCCAACTATTTCAGAAGGTAAGTTTTCAAATTTAAATTTTATTCCTTCATTTTCTGCGCATTCAATTTCATTTTTATTTGCTTTCATCAAATCTCTTGTTCTTCTATAAATCACAGTTACTTCTTCTGCACCTTTCAATTTTGCCATTCTTGCAGCATCCATTGCAACGTTACCGCCACCAACAACAATAACCTTTTTAAATTCTATTTCATCAATATTTTTTAAAAATTCATTTGCACCATAGACTCCACTTTTATCTATTCCTGGTATTTGTAACATCTTAGGCACATCATTTCCTATTCCTAAAAATACAGCTTTAAAATTTTGATTCTGTAAATCTTTTAAATTAAAATCGATTCCATAAGTTTTTCCCGTTTCAACTTTAATTCCATATTGCAAAATATTATTTATAACTTTATCTACAATTTCATTTGGCAATCTATATTCTGGTATGCCAAATCTAAGTATTCCTCCAAGTTTTTCTTCTCTTTCAAAGACAGTAACATCGTATCCCTTTTTTCTAAGCTCTATTGCACAAGTTAAACCTGATGGTCCCGAACCTACAACTGCTATTTTAGATAATGTTATATCTGGCATTTCTTCTTTTACATTTTCAATTCCCCAATCAGAAATAAACTTTTCTATTTGGCTAATATTTACAGGTGTCGATGTTACATTTCTAACGCAACTACCTTCACATTGTTTATCATGATAGCAAACTCTACTACAAACAGATTCAAAATAACTCTTTTCTAATATCTTCTTATATGCTAATTCTAAATCATTAGCTTTTATCAACTTTATTATCTGAGGAATTTCCATATTAAGTGGACAACCAGCTGAACATCTTGGATTAGCACACCCAAAACAACTATTTAACTTTTCTTTTAATGCTTCTGAAATCATAATTTATAACCTCTCTAATCTTACTCTTCAAAATATTTTCTCTCATAATAGTGTGTATGAAGCAATTCATGCGCTTTTTCGCTTCCTGGTTTTTCTAAATATTCTTCGTATATCTTTTTAATCATTGGATTCTCATGAGATTTTCTAATTGGTAAATTTTTATCTGCTTCATATAAAGCCTTTTTCCTAAGTCCAGGAATATCGACTGTATCTCTAGTTTTAGCATCATGTATTGGTTGTCCTCCACCATTTACACATCCACCTGGGCAAGCCATAATTTCAATGAAATGATAAGGAGCTTTTCCTTCTCTAACCATATCCATTATTTTTGCAGCATTTCCTAAACCATTTACTATTGCAAGTTTAACATCCATATCTCCAATTTTAACTGTTGCTTCTTTTATTCCGTTTAATTCTCCTCTAACTTCTTCGAATTCAACTTTTTCTAATTCTTTTCCAGTCATAAGTTCTGATACTGTACGAAGAGCTGCTTCCATAACTCCACCAGTAGTACCAAAGATTGCACCAGCACCAGAAGCTTCTCCCATTGGATTATCAAAACTTTCATCATCAATATATCTTAAATCAATTCCAGCTTCTTTCATCATTCTAGCTGCTTCTCTTGTAGTAATAACAGCATCTACATCTGCTCTTCCATTAACCTTCATCTCTTCGCGTTTGCTTTCAGCTTTTTTAGCAACACAAGGCATTACAGATACAACAAATATATCATCAGGATTGATTCCTTCTTTTTCTGCATAATATGATTTTAAAATTGCTCCAAACATTTGATGTGGTGATTTAGCAGATGATAAATGATCTAATAAATCTGGATAATAACTTTCAGCAAACCTTACCCAACCTGGACTACAAGAAGTAACCATTGGTAAAACACCATTTCCTTTTATTCTTTCAATTAGTTCTGTTCCCTCTTCCATGATTGTAAAATCAGCACCAGTGTTAGTATCAAAAACTTTATTTACTCCAAGTTTCTTTAATCCTGCAACCATTTTTCCTGTAACCAAAGTACCTATTGGATAACCAAACTCTTCTCCAATTGCTGCTCTAACTGCTGGAGCTGTTTGGAATATAACATATTTATTAGGATCATCTATTGCTGCCCAAACTTCTTTTGTTGAATCTTTTTCATGAAGAGCACCTGTTGGACAAGCATTGATACATTGTCCACACAAGCTACAAGGAACATCATTTAATGATTTATCTAAAGCAGTTCCAATTTTAGCTTTAAAACCTCTATTGACTGTATCAATAGCTCCTACTTTTTGTATGTTTTTACATGTAGCAACACATCTTTTGCAAAGTATACATTTACTTGTATCTCTAACAATTGATGGAGATAAATCATCTACAAATCTTTCTGACATTTCTCCTTGAAATTCTATGTCATCCACATTTAACTTTTTAGATAATGTTTGTAATTCACAATTTCCACTTCTTATACAGGTTAAACATTCTCTTCTATGATTTGAAAGTAACAATTCTAAAGTTACTTTTCTTGCATCACGAAGTGCAGGTGTATTTGTTTTAACAACCATTCCATCACTAACTGGTGTAGTACATGATGTTATAAATCCCCTTGAACCTTCAACTTCAACGATACACATTCTACATGCACCAATTTTATTTATATTTTTTAAATGGCATAATGTTGGGACATCGCTGCCTGCTTGTCTAGCAGCTTCTAAAATAGTATAATCACTTGGCACCTCAATTTGTTTACCATCTATAGTTAATTTAACAGTTCCCATATTTTCACACCTTTCTATTTTTTATTGACCAATTATTTTTAACATATTTTTATGTGCAGTCTAACACAGAAATTAGCCAATTATTTATTAAACTCTTGATATAGCTTTAAACGGACACTTAGCAATACAAACTCCACACTTAATACATTTAGATTGATCAATTTCAAATGGAGATTTTAATTCTCCATGTATAGCTTGTACTGGACAATTTTTAGAACATAAACTACAACCTTTACATTTTTCTTTATCTATCATAACCTTTGTCATAGCTTTACATTCACCAGCTGGACATTTCTTTTCTTTTATGTGTGCTTCATATTCATTTCTAAAATATTTTAATGTACTTAAAACTGGATTTGGTGCTGTTTGTCCAAGTCCACAAAGAGAAGAACGTTTAATATTCATTGCAAGTTTTTCTAACTTTTCAATATCTCCTTCTCTACCTTTTCCATTAACTAATCTTTCTAATATTTCAAGCATTCTTTTTGTTCCGATTCTACATGGAGGACATTTGCCACATGATTCATCAACAGTAAAATCTAAGAAAAATCTTGCTAAGTTAACCATACATGTACTGTCATCCATTATAATTAGTCCACCAGAACCCATCATTGAACCTATTGCACTTAAACTTTCATAATCAATTGGTGTATCTAAATATTCTTCTGGAATACATCCACCTGAAGGTCCACCTGTTTGTGCAGCTTTGAACTTTCTTCCATTTGGAATTCCTCCACCAATATCATAAACAATTTCTCGAAGTGTTATTCCCATTGGAACTTCAACAAGTCCAACATTGTTAATATTTCCACCTAAAGCAAATACTTTTGTACCTTTAGATTTTTCTGTTCCAATACTTGAATACCAACTTGCACCATTTAAAATAATTTGAGTAATATTAGCATATGTTTCAACATTATTTAATAGTGTAGGTTTTCCAAACAAACCTTTAACAGCTGGGAATGGTGGTCTAGTTCTTGGTTCTCCTCTTCTTCCTTCAACTGATTCCATTAAAGCTGTTTCTTCTCCACAAACAAAAGCTCCAGCTCCAAGTCTTATTTCTACATCAAATTCAAAGTTGGTTCCCATTATATTCTTTCCAAGCAATCCATATTCTCTTGCTTGATCTATTGCAACTTGTAATCTATGTACAGCTATTGGATATTCTGCTCTAACATAAACATAACCTTTATTTGCACCAATTGCAAAAGCTGCAATTGCCATTGCTTCTATAACACTGTGAGGATCTCCTTCTAAAACACTTCTGTCCATGAAAGCTCCTGGGTCTCCTTCATCAGCATTACAAGCAACATACTTTTGTTCATCTTGAGAATCTTTTGCAAACTGCCACTTTTTACCTGTTGGAAATCCAGCTCCACCTCTACCTCTTAATCCAGAATCAGAAACTTCTTTTATAACTTCTTCAGCAGTCATAGATGTTAATACTTTTTCTAAAGCTTTATAGCCATCAAATGCTAAATACTCATCTATATTTTCTGGATCAATAAGTCCACAATTTTTAAGTACTATTCTATGTTGTTTTTTATAAAAGTTTAATTCATCTAAACTTTTTACTACACTTCCATCAACGTCTTTACATAGTAATCTTTCAACTATTTCTCCATTCATAATATGCTTTTCAAAAATTTCTTCTACATCATCTACATGTGACATTGCATAGAATGTATCTTCGGGTCTAATAACTATAATTGGTCCTCTAGCACATAGTCCAAAGCAACCTGTTCTTATAACTCTAACATTATCTAAATTATGCTCTTTTATAAGCTCGTTAAACTTTTCTATAATATCTTTTGAATGTGATGAAGTACAACCTGTACCTCCACAAACCAAAATGTGTTTTTCTCTTCCAGTATAATTTCTATCTTTTCTAAGTGATATTTCACTTAAAGTTTTTTCTCTGATTTCATTTAGCTCTTCAATAGATTTCATATTCGTTAACACTCCCTTCCTTAAACATATTTGTCTAAAATATCTTTAACCTTCGACGGATCCATATTTCCATAAACCTCATCATTAACTGTCATTACTGGTGCTAATCCACATGCTCCTACACATCGAGTAGATACTAATGAAAATTTTCCATCAGGAGTTATACCACCAACATCTATTCCAAGAATTTCTTTTACTTTATCTAAAACCATTTGTGATCCTTTTACATAGCATGCTGTTCCTAAACATACTCCAATATTATATTTTCCTTTTGGCTCTAAAGAAAATCTAGTATAAAAAGTAATAACACCATATATCTCTGCCATAGGAATATCTAATTCTTCTGAAATTGTTTTTTGTGCAGAAGTTGGAATATATCCATAAATTTCTTGTGCTGCATTTAAAACTTTCATTAGTTGACTTTTGTCTCCATTTACTGAAACAATAACTTCAAGTAATTTCTTTTTATTATCATCTATTTCTCCACATGTGCAGACACTTTTCTTTTCAATTTCATTCATAGTTTTTCCCTCCTAAAACAGACTCATTTTTTATAATTATATTAAGCCTACATATTCATTATAACAAACCCAAAAATTTAGTGCAATATGAAATTGCAGGTAAGTTTGGAAAACAAAAAAACTCTTTAATAGTTAAAAGTGAACTCAAATTGTTTCAAGTTCACTTTTAATTTACTAAAAAGTTTTTATAATTTATAATTCTCCTAATTCTTTCTTAATAATTTCTGCAACTTCATTTGCAGTATCATTCATTAGTTTTTCATCAAAACATTCTACCATTACTCTCATCTTAGGTTCTGTTCCAGAAGGTCTAACTATAATTCTACCTGAATCAGCAAGTTTTTCTTTGGCTTTATCTATTGCCTCTTTTACAACATGATTTGTATAAAATTGTACTTTTCCTTCTTGACTTACCATTACATTTATAGATACTTGAGGATATTTATCCATTACCTTTGCAAGTTCAGATAATTTCTTTCCTGTTCTTTTTATTAAACTTAAAACTTGGATTGCTGTTAATTCTCCATCTCCTGTAGTTGCAAAATCTCTAAATATTATATGACCTGATTGTTCTCCACCAAAATTATAATCTTCAAGTAGCATTTCTTCAAGAACATATCTATCTCCTACTTTTGTTGCTGAAAATCCAATGTCAAATGCTTCGCAAAATTTAACAAAACCAAGATTTGTAAGAATTGTTCCAACTGCCATATTTTTAGAAAGTTTTCCTCTTTCTTTCATATCCAAAGCACACATTGCCATTATCTGGTCTCCATCTATTACATTTCCATTTTCATCTACACAAAGACATCTATCAGCATCACCATCAAAAGCAATTCCTATATCCATTTTATTTTCAACTACATATTCTTTTAATTTTTCCAAGTGAGTAGAACCGCAATTATCATTTATATTTATTCCATCTGGTTTATCACAAATAATATCTGCTGTTGCACCAAGTTGCTCCATCAAAGATTTAGCTGTTGTACTTGCAGAACCATTTGCACAATCAATTGCAATTTTAATTCCTTCAAGAGAATTAGGAACAGTACTTTTTAAATGATCAATATAATGTTTAACTGGATTTTCTGCATATGTAACTTTTCCAACGTTAGCACCTTCTGCAGGTTTAAATTCTTTTGAATCATCAATAACAATGCTTTCTATTTCTTCTTCTAGAACATCTGGCAATTTATATCCGTCTCCACTAAACATTTTTATTCCATTATATTCCGCAGAATTATGAGATGCAGAAATCATTACTCCAGCATCAGCTTTATATTTGCCTATTAAATATGCAACAGCTGGTGTTGGCACAACTCCTAAAATCATAACATCCGCACCAACACTACAAAGTCCTGCTGTAAGTGCAGAAGATAACATTTCAGATGAAATTCTTGTATCCATTCCAATTACAAAAAGAGGTCTCCTTCTTGAATTATTAGACAAAACCATTGCAGCTGCTCTTCCAAGTTTCATTGCAAGTTCACATGTTAAATTTGAATTTGCAACACCTCTAACTCCATCTGTTCCAAATAGTCTTCCCATTTTATTCCTCCTTCTAAATTTTTGAATCTTCAAAAATATTTATTCCTTTTTATCTACTATATTGTCTTTGTCTTTATATATTTTCTTTTCTCCAATAACTCCTCTAACTCTACTTAAAGGATATACAATGCTATTTCTTCCAACAATAGTTCCTGGACATAAAACACTGTTACATCCTATTTCAACGTTGTCACCTAAAAATGCACCAACTTTTTTGATGCTTGTTTCTATTAACTGTTCTTTATTTTTTATAACAACTAATGATTTATCACTTTTAACATTACTTGTAATAGAACCAGCCCCCATATGTGCTTTATATCCAAGTATTGAATCTCCAACATAATTATAATGCGGAACTTGAACATTATCAAACAATATTACATTTTTTAACTCGGTAGAATTTCCAACTACTGTGTTTTTTCCAACAATAGCACTACCACGTATAAATGCAGAATGTCTTATTTCTGCGTTATGATCTATTATACATGGTCCTCCAATATATGCTGATGGAAAAACTTTTGCTGTTTTTGAAATCCAAACATCTTCAGATGGATGATTATATTCTTCAAGTGAAAGTGTTGCACCTAATTTAATTATAAAATCTTTAATATCTTTTAAAACTTCCCATGGATAAATCTTTCCATCAAAAATATCTTTTGCAATAGTTTTTTCTAAGTCAAATAATTCTATGTTTTCCATTTATTTCAATCCTTTCATTTTATTCAACTGTTACAGATTTTGCTAGGTTTCTTGGTTTATCTACATCTAAACCTTTATTAACTGTAACATGATATGCAATTAGTTGTAAAGGTATCATTGTAAGAAGTGGCGATAAATTTTCATTTACTTCTGGTAATAAAATTATTTTGTCTGCAACATTACTTGGAAAATCTTTAAGAGTAGTCAAAACTAAAACATTTGCTCCTCTTGCTTTAATTTCTTTAATGTTACTAATTGTTTTATCTAAAAGGTTTTTAGATGTTGCCATAACAATAGCCGGAGTATCATCTTCTATTAAAGCAATAGGACCATGTTTTAATTCTCCAAATTGTGTTGCTTCAGAATGAATATAAGAAATTTCTTTTAATTTAAGAGAACCTTCTAATGCCACATAATAATCAAGCCCTCTTCCTAAATAAAATACATCTCTTTTGTTACTTATTTTGTTTGCATAGTCAATATATTCTTTATCTTCTTCTAAAACTTCTTGTATTTTATTTGGAATTTCAATTAAACTTCTTAAAATATTATTTAATTCTTCATCATCATATAATCCACGTTTTTGTGCTAAATATATACCAAACAAATCTATTAAAATTACTTGTGCAATATATGCTTTTGTTGAAGCTACTGCAATTTCGGCTCCCGCTTTTGTATATATAACATTATCACTCATTCTATCAATAGTACTTTCTTTCACATTAACCATTGACATATGTTTTATATTTCTGTCTTTTACTAATTGTAAACATGCTATTGTATCGGCTGTTTCGCCTGATTGGCTAATAAATATTACAAAATCATCTTTGTCTAGTATAGGATTTTTATATCTAAACTCTGATGCGACTTCAACATTAACTGGTATCCTAGTAAATTTTTCAATAATATATTTTCCATTTAAGCCTGCATGCATTGCTGTACCACAAGCAACAATATGAATATGCTTTATATTTTTAATTTCTTCATCACTTAAGTTTATATCAAATTTTAATTTTCCATTTATTAAATATGTGTCTAAAGTCTTTTTAGCTGTTATACTATTCTCATTTATTTCTTTAAGCATAAAATGCTCATATCCATTTTTTTCAACGTCAAAATCTTTTGTATCAATATTTTTTATTGCAACATCTTTTTTATTTAAATCTTTATCATAAAATGACACTTCATCTTTTTTTAATACTGCAAATTCGTCATTTTCCAAAATACCAATTTTATTTGTGTATTTTAATATTGCAGAATAATCTGATGCAATAAAATTTTCATTTTCTCCAACCCCAATTACTAATGGACTATTTTTTCTTGTAGCAATAATTTCATTAGGATTATCTTTTTTCATAATTCCAAGTGCATAACTACCTTCTAACATATCTACTGTTTTTTTAGTTGCTTCTAATAAATTTCCATCATAATTTAAATCAATTAAATTAGGTATAACTTCTGTATCTGTATCTGAATAAAATTCATAACCTTTATCTTTCAGTAATTCTTTTAATTCAATATAATTTTCAATAATACCATTATGAACAACAACAAATTTATCTTTATTGTCAGTATGCGGATGTGCATTTTTTTCGCACACTCCTCCATGAGTAGCCCATCTTGTATGTCCAAGTCCTATATTTGATTTTTCTGTATCTTGGATGCACGAAACTAAGCTATCAATTCTATTGGTAGTTTTATGAATCTGGAACTTATCATTGTATATTGTTGCAATACCGCATGAATCATAGCCTCTATACTCTAATTTTTTTAATCCTGTAAGAAGCACATCATTTGCGTTATTTTCACCAATATAACCAACAATTCCGCACATAGCAGTTCCTCCTTATATTTAATTGTCCGTGTTAACAACTACACATTATCTGAATCTGTTCATATATCGCTATATGGTTTTACCAGTAATTAACGACAGTAGTATGCCGTAGAGTCATCCGCTGATTATTCGATAAACTCTAACCTCGTCAACAAGTTTCCCTGTCCATGCGCTTAAAACAATATCTATCCTCCTTTTTATATTCTTGGCTAACACACCTATATTATATCTTATAAAAAAATATATGCAAGAGTTACAATATTTATTTAAGATAATTTTACCATTTATGTAAAGTCAAAAATAAGGACTGTAAAACTAAATTACAGTCCTTTAAGCAATATATAATTTACTTATTTACTATTGTTACATGGAAACTTTCTCCATTTGCTTTTTTATCTCTTGTTACTAAGTTGTTATTTCTTATATATACTCCTGTTAGATTATCATTTACTGATGCACTTATTCCACTTTCTAATATCGTTATTATTTCTGATTCTCCTTTTGATAAATCTTTTATTCCTTCTCCTGTTAGTATTTGTATCTTACTTGCTTTTCCTAATCTCTTTGCTGTATTTAATTCTTCTTCACTTGTTACTAACATATTTATCTTCGTTGTGTCTATTTCATAATAACTTCTTATTTCTTCTTTTACCATCGTCTTTGCTGTCTTCATCTTGCTTACTAAATTCATTGCTATATCTAAGTCTATTTGTCCTCCATATACTGTTGTTATTTCTTTTATCTTCTTTGATACTAGTCTTACATATCTTATTTCTGTATCTACTTTTCCTTTTACTTGTACAGTTGTTTCGCTTCCTACATTGTTTATGAATTTAAACTCTTTATTTATTTCTTTTGTCCCACTTGGTACTTTTATTTCTATTTCTTTTTGATATGTATTTCTATATCCTTCTTTCATTTCTTCATAGCCTTCTGGTAAATCTCCATATAACATTATATCTTCATCTGACTTAAATATTATCTTTGCCTCTCCATATATTGTTGCATTTTCTATTTTGTATAATATTTTTGCTGCTGATATTGTGATTTCTGATATATTTATTACTTTTAATGATATATTACCATTTTCATCTGTTACAGAAAACTTATAACTCATATTATTATATGCTATATATCCTACTTTTGTATTTATTTGATACTTTCCTTCTTCTACTACATTCTTTGTTATCTCTCCATTAGATAATTCCATCCCATTTACTGATACTTTTACTATCTTGCTTGATGATTTTATCATTGCATGTATTTTTACTGCTGTTATTTTTTCATTTTTCTTTATATATTCTTTCTCAAATTCTATTGTTGGTTTTGAATTATACTCTGTATTCTTTTCGTATGTTATTTCTACTATGTTTGTGTATCCATAATTTCCATATTTATCTGACACTCTCACTCTTATTTCATATTTTCCTTCTTCCTCTAATTTTCCCGTATAATATTTTTCTATTTCTGTTCCTAATATATTCCAATTCGTTGTTCCTTTCTTTCTTATCTCCCATCTATACTCATCTATTCCTGAATTCTCTTTTACTCCTTCTACTTGTCCCACAAACTTTCCATCTTCTGTCACTCCATCTTCTGGGTCGATTAGTTTTAATTCTATATCTTTCATATCTATTGGTGTATTATTTATTATTATTTGCCCATCTATTAAAATCGTTGGAGCATTTCCAAGCTGTACCCTATCATAAATTTTATTTCTTTCTACTCTTATCTTTAGCTCTCCACCTTTTTTGATTCCTCCAAATCTTAACGCATATCTATATATTCCTTTTGATTCATTCATAAATGTTAAATCTAATATTGTTGGCTCTACTACTTCTCCTTCTACTTCAAATATTAAATCTTCTATTGTGAATTCTTCTATCTCTATTCCTGAATCTTCATCCTTTACATTTACTATTACATATACTTCATCACTTGTTCCTATTACCATATCTCCCACTGGATCTGTATATAATTCTGGTGGTATTACATCATGTTTCAATGTTGAATGATATCCATCACTTTCTTGCGTTGTTACTATGTAATAACACTTTGGTACTTTTGGTGTTCCTGTATATGGTGGGAAATTCTTGCCTATCAATGTTCCACTTTCAAATTTGAATGTTCCATTTTCTGATTCTACTGCATTATCTTTTCCTTTTAGGTATGGTTCATTCTCATTGTCTGTTCCTTTATTTGTTCCTAATGTTAACTCTCCTTCATTTTTTACTGCTGGCCCATTTGTATTCTCTAATGTTCCTTTCTTTCCCTTGTCCCCATCTATCTTTAACTTTCCATTCTTTCCTACATGTACCTCTGCATCTTTTGTTACTTTTTTATCATTCAAGTCTAATGTTACATTTTTGTCTCCTATTTCTACTTTTCCTTTATCTTCCACATCCTGTAATACTTCTATTCTGTCTCCATTTACTGTATTATCTACTGCATCTTGTAATTTATTATAATATGTTGTTTGTCCATTTCTTTCTATACTATAATTTGCTCTTAACACTGTTATTGCTATTTCTACTATTACATCTTTGTAGTTATTACTTCCTACATATGATATTTTGCCTGTTGTCTGTCCTTCACTTATTCCTTTTATTGTTACATTATCTGTTCCTACTGTTATTGTCGCTATTCCTGTATTCACTTCTACTTTTCCAGATATATCTCCATTATATTTATATCTCATACTTATACTATTTCCAGCTACCAATGTAACTTTGTATTTATATCTTGCTACTCCATTTTCATCGGTTGTTGGAGTGTTATTTCCTTCTACTATTCCCTGACCTTCGCTCTTACTTGGATTGTTATCTGGTATTGTCATATCATATGTTCCTGTTGCTTTTGTTATTTCATAGGCTCTTGTATTTTCTGTTAGCACATAATTTTCTTTTCTTTGTTGTCCTCCAGTTACACCTGTTAACGTTACTGTTGATACATATTTTCCCACATTTCTTTCTTTTGTTTGTGATATATTTAATGTTTCTCCTTCTACTCCTCCATCTACGCTTGCTGTTGGTGCATGCAATGCACCATCATATACAAATGTTGATTGTTCTCCCCATATTACATTTACACTTTTAGGATTTATTTTCCAAGTTAATACTATATCTCCATTTGTTCCATCTGTCCATTCACATACATCTTTATCTATTATTCTTATTACTACTGTATATTCTCCTGCATTTATTCCTTTATTGCCTTCTATAGTCATTTTAATAGAATCATATCCAAGAATGTTTGCTGTTTGGCTTAATCCATTATATGTGTAAGTTCCTATTATTTGAGGTTTATCTAATTTTTCTATAATTCTTTTATGAGGTCCTACTAATGCTGGATCACTCATCAATGTAGTTCTTGTTCCATTTTCATCTATTCCTATTACTTCACATTTATACCACTTATCTGTTTCTTCTACTTTTACATTTAATACTGATTGTGTTGTTTCTGTTGTCCAGCCATTTCCTATCTTTGTATATGTTCCTTCTTTACTATCTGATACATACCATTGATAAGTTAAATTTGCTCCATGTGTTTGTACATCTAATTTTGCTGTATCTCCAATGTTTCCTATGTAATCATAAGGATGATTAAAAATAGTAGGCTTTATCTGCCATGCAAAAATCCATTTTCCTTCATTTTCTATTCCTTTATATCCACTATTTGTATAAAAGCCACTAGGCTTTGTCTTTGTATCCCATCTATAATAATTTGATAATGTTGTATTAGATGAACTTCCTCTAATTACAAGATCTTTTGCTGTAGTATATACGTATTTTAATTTGTTACTCCCTTTTGGTCCCGGTCTTCCCAATACTCCTCCTGTCATATCAGAGCCAGTAACTTTGCCAGTATTACCACAATATGAAATAGTTACATTTGACGTTCCATACTTATTTTTATCCATATCATAGCTCGCTGCAGATCCTAATATTCCTCCTGTTCCTCCCCAAGCTCTTGTATATTTACGATTATTAGTAACATTTCCCATATTTAAACATTCTGTAATTGTTCCTGAAGATGTTGCTTGAACTATTCCTCCAGCATATCTCATAGCAGAAGAAACATTTCCTTTATTTATACATCTCTCTACTTTACCAGATAATGTACCTACAATTCCACTTGCATCTGCATCATGTTCTCCAAAATGAGTATCATTGTTTTTTATTGTTCCAGTATTTAAAGCATTACTCAAATTACCGTTTAATATTCCAAATATTCCTCCGTTACCACCATGACCTAATGTTGTTACACTTCCTCTATTTATGCAATAAAATACATTACCATTCATACTTCCAGCAATTCCACCATGATTAGGCGAATCACTTGATGATGTTATTGCACCAGTATTTAAACTATTATATAAATTATTTGAATTTGATGCGCTTCCAACTATACCTCCTGTTGAACCACCGTTTTGTTGTATTTATTTTAACATTATTTCGACAAAAATATATTTTTGATGCATTAGCATATCCTACAATTCCTCCACCATTGCCATTTGCTCCTACTGTAATATTAACTACATTATTAAAACATTGTTCAATGGTTCCAGATTCTATGTACCCAACTATTCCACCTGTATTTCCTTTTCCTGAAATATTTCCATTAGAAATTTTTACATTTCTAATAGTTCCACCTGATACATATCCAAAAAGTCCTACATTATTTGTTGTTGTTTTACTTATTTGAATATTAGATATTACATATCCATTTCCATCAAACGTTCCTTTAAACGGATATGAACTTGTTCCTATTGGTATATGATTATTACTTGCTCCACTTAAAGTTATATCATTTGTTAAATATATTATTTTGTTAGCAAATGTTATACCAGCATTTACCTTTGCAGAAAATTCTTTTAATTCTATTTCATTTCTTATTATATATATGTCTGCTGATGTATTAAAATTTAACATGCTTGATACTGTTCCTGATGCATAATATACATTTTGTGTTTTTACTTTATTATCATTATTTTTACTAATATTAGGACCCAATATAGCTGCTCCAAATACTACTGTAAATGTAATAATTGAAAACATCAATATACTTATCTTTTTAAATTTTTTCATTAGTATTCACCTCATCATTAGTAAAATTTTCTTATTTATGTAAACATGCTCTTTTTATTATTTTAACCCAAAACAGATTAAAAATCAATACCCTGTTTCAGGTTATTGTATTATAATATCATCTAAGGAGTGTTTTTTATGTATAGAAGATTAAGAGAATTAAGAGAAGATAAAGATTTAAATCAAACATATATAGCTAAAATACTAAATATGTCTCAAACAGGTTATTCAAAATATGAGACCGGGGAAAATGATGTACCAACAAAAATCTTGATTGAACTATCTAGATTTTATAATACTTCTGTTGATTACATATTAGAACTTACAAATGAAATTAAACCATATACAAGGAAAAGAAAAACCGCACTTAAAAAATAATTTTAAGTGTGGTTTTTTCTTATTATTTATTTGCAATATACATTTTATTTTCTGTAATTCCAAAATTATCCTTCATCATATTCATTATGGCTTTTACATCTATACTAGATATAGTAAACTTGTATTTTTCTTCTCCTGAAGCAATTACAAGTTTTGTTGTAAAAGCTCGTTTGTTTAAAAATTTTTTATTAAAGCTATATATATACATTCCATCAACATTACCTAAAGGAATCTTTTTGGTAGGTGCAAATAATTTTTCCAACTCTATATTTTCATCTGTTATTGATATTTTTCTCGTAATCTCGACTAAATATAAAGCCATTAAAATAATTATCGTTCCCCATTCAATATAATAGTTAAATGATGTAACCTTAGCTAAAACTACATATATTCCAATAAAAATACCTAATAAGATTGATATTGTAGTAACATATTTGGGAGAAGCCATTATTTCTCTCTTTTTAATAACATTGTAATGTCCAACATTAGAGTAATATACACTATTCTTTGGTTCTTTATAAAGTTTGTTAGCTAATACATAAGTAATTAAAATTAAAATATAAATTAAAGCTGTTACTACATACATTACAATCATATTACTCCATCCCTCTTTCTATTTTGAAAATCAATATACAATCTTCTAGCAGTTTCAGGTGAATCGTTTCCTTCAGCATTTTTTATCGGTGCAAAATCATTTTCTCTCACTCCTTTTAATATTCCTATTTCTGGGAGTAATGCAAATGCATCAAATATAAATGCTTCAAATTTATATGCGTTAGGTTTTTCTGGTTTTATTACATTTCCATCAATATCTATATAATTTGCTTTTTTGTGAGCACAATGATAAGGTAATTTTACTTCTTTTATTTTTTCTAAAGTGCTTATATGAAATAAATTAAGTAATACATGTGCTTCACCATAAGTAAGTTCTCCATCACTATTTCTTTGATTTGCTTGCTCTTTAGATAACTCTGTATATTCAATTACATATGGCTTTCCATCTTTTTTGCAAAATACTCCGACTTTTTCTTCTGGATAAGCCTTAGCAATTGTTTTTGATGCTGTATAATAATTATTTACCGCTGCAAAACCAATAAATAATGGATCTGTCATTCTTGCTAAAGGGTTGTCCACTGCTCCAACAAAAATCCACTCAATCCCCTTATTTTTCATGTCATCTAAAACACCATTTTTAAAAATTGCTCCAAATATACCGCCATGGCCATCAGCAGCTTCTTTGATTTTTCCTGTTTCATCAATGATTAGTTTTCCATCTTCATCTAGCATAGGAAGTTCACCTTGTTTAAAAAACATTCTTATACTATCTTTAGGATAATCAAAGTAGTTATGCTCTTTAAAAAATTTTTCTGTATCGCTATTATTTTCCTTACTAGTCATTATATACCAAGGAACTGCTACTCCGTATTTCTGCTTTGTTTCTTTTAAATCATCAACTAATAATTCAAATAAACTTTTATGTGATTCCAATCCCATATCATATGTTCCTTTAGGACCATTATGACCAAGTCTTGTTCCTTGACCTCCAGCCATTGTTATTACAGCTAGTTTTTCATTCTTAATTATTTCTTCTCCCTTTTCTATATATTTTCTCTTTTCTTCATCAGTTAGTTTTAATGAATCAAGATATTGTATAGGTTCAATAATTGAATTTTCAAATTTTATTTCTTTTTTAGTTAAATCATATAAGTCTTTCATTTGTTCAAAATCAATTCGTTTTACTTGATTTATAATTTCTTTTTTCTTTTCTTCATCTGCTCTTTCATATGCTACTAATACATGTTCTTGATTATATTTTTTTAATATTTCTTTAAAACTATCTTCTTCCATTTTTTCCTTCCTTTCAATTATACATATTATACACTATTATTAACAAAAATGGAATAAAATAACAAAAATATATAAAAATCTGCTATAATATAAATACTAATTTTCATTTATAAAAGGAGTTTAATTATGCTTGAAAATTGTTCATTGTGTAATCTAAATTGTAATGTTAATAGAAATACTACTTTTGGTGCATGTAAATGTTCTGTACTGCCTAAACTTGCTTTGGCTTCAATTCACAAATGGGAAGAACCTTGTATAAGTGGTACAAATGGTTCAGGAACTATTTTCTTTTCTGGATGTAACTTAAAATGTCAATTTTGTCAAAATTACGAAATATCTCAAAATAATTTTGGAAAAGAAGTTAGTATTGATAGACTTGCTAATATTATGTTAGAGTTACAGGATAAAAATGTTCACAATATAAATCTTGTATCACCAACACCATATGTTCCACAAATTATAGAAGCAATTATTATTGCAAAAAATAAACGGTTTAAATATTCCAATTGTTTATAATACAAATTCATATGAAAATATAGAAACTATTAAAATGTTAAATGGATATATAGATATTTATTTACCAGATTTAAAGTATTATGATAATGATATTGCAATCAAATATTCTTGTGCAAAGAATTATTTTGAAGTAGCATCAAAAAATATTATCGAAATGATTAAACAAGTTGGTCATCCTGTTTTTAATAATGATTTAATGCAAAGAGGTGTAATTGTTAGACATTTGATTTTGCCAAATCAAATTTTGCAAACAAAAAGAATTTTAGATTGGATAAAAAATAATTTACCAGAAGATACTTACATAAGTATAATGGCACAATACTTTCCAACATATAATGCCAAAAATATTCCTGGTTTAAATAGAAAAATAACTAAACAAGAATATAATTTTGTTACAAGTATGTTAAAAGATTTTAAAAATGGGTATATTCAAGAATTAGGAGAACATGAAGAAGAATATGTTCCAAATTTCAATTTAGAAGGAGTATAGATGAAGAATTGAACCACTAAGAAAAATATGAAAGGAGCTGTATAGTTTTACAGCTCCTTTATATTATAACCTTATAATATTTTGCCATTTACACATTCTAAAATTATTGTTATTGGTCCATCATTTATATAATTTATTTTCATATCTGCTCCAAAAACTCCCGTTGCAACTTTCATGTCAAGTTCTTTGCAATCTTCTATAAAGTCTTCATATAATTTATTTGCCTTATCTGGTTGAGCAGCGTTTATAAAACTAGGTCGATTTCCATGATGGCAATCAGCATATAATGTAAATTGAGATATGATATGTATTTCTCCACCAACATCTTTAAGAGACAAATTCATTTTTTCATTTTCATCTTCAAATATTCTTAATTTTGAGATTTTTTCTGCCAATACTTTTGCATCTTGTTCTGTATCATCATGAGTTACCCCTAAAAATACTATCAATCCTTTATTTATTTTTGAATATTCTTTGTTATCTATTTTTAGATTTGAACTTAAAACTCTTTGAACTACTGCTTTCATTTATTTTCTCCCGTTTCTTATATCTATTTTCAAATACTTCAGAAATTACTTTTCTTCTTGTTTCAATATCATTTATGTATAAATATAAAGATATTGAAATTATCAAAAATATAAAATCAATTATTATATTAAAAGATGATAAAGTTACATTTGGCATTTTATTAAATGCAACATGTAAAAATATTAAAGTTAAAGAAAGAGATAGCGATATTAGATTATACATGCTCTTTTTTCTAACATATCCTTTTACATTTAATATATATTCAATTACTATCCAAAGCACTAGTATTGGTACTTTTGACAAATCAAGTACTTTGACAAAAAACACCTTCTACTACCTCCTAATATTATAATTCATTTAATCAAAAAAATACCCAAAAGCAAACCTAGTAATATTTACGTTGAGGATTTGCTTTCGATAAGCAACAACGCCAAGTGAGTAATTATTGCTTAAGCGTTATCCTCATCCCAGTTATGCCATACCTCCTGCACATCATCCAACTCTTCCATTTTTTCTATAATTAAGCTCATTTTCTTGGCTGCCTCTTCTGTTAATGTCATATAATTTTGTGGAATCATTTTTATTTCAGCTTCTATATATTCTATTCCTTTTTCTTCTAAGTATTCTCTAACTTTTGAGAAGTCTTGAGGTGCAGTTGTTATTTCATAAAACTCATCATCTGATTCGAAGTTATCGGCACCCGCTTCTAAAGCTTCCATCATCAATTCTTCTTCATCTAGTTTTGTAGATGCTCTTTCTATTACTATTACTCCTTTTTTATCGAACATCCAGCCTACTGAACCTGTTGCTCCTAGGTTTCCACCAAATTTATCTAGTATATGTCTAACATCTCCTGCTGTTCTATTTCTATTATCTGTCATGGCTTCTATCATAATTGCTACTCCATTTGGGCCATAACCTTCATATAGTACATCTTCATAATTTGCTAAGTTGCCATCTCCTGCTGCTTTCTTTATGCTTCTTTCGATATTATCATTTGGCATATTATTTGCTTTACACTTAGCTATAACATCTTTTAATTTTGAATTTGATGAGGGGTCAGGGCCTCCTTCTTTTACGGCAACAAGGATTTCTCTACCTAGTTTAGTAAAAACTTTTCCTCTTTGTGCATCAGATTTTTCTTTTTTGTTCTTAATATTATTCCATTTTGAATGTCCTGACATTTTTATTCCTCCTTAAATTTTTTTCTTACGCATATATCCGTAAGTGTTCCATGACAATTATAATACATTTACTAGTAATTGTCAAAAGTTACACATCATAATTGACATTTTCTTTCAAAAGTGATAATCTAGTTTTGAAAACTAGATGAAAGGTTGATGATGATAATCCAATGAGAAAAAAATATCTTGAAAAACAAGATTTTAAAACTTTGAAAGAACTTATTAGAACTTCTGTTCAAAAGTTTCCAAACGAAAAAGCTTTTATTATAAAAGAAAAAAAGGATAATGAAATTACATATAAAAATATAACTTATAAAGATTTTTTAGATGATATAAATGCTTTAGGTACTGCTTTAATTAAGCTTGGGCTTAAAGGTAAACGTATAGCTGTAATAGGTCCAAATAGTTATGAATGGGCTTTAACTTATTTTTGTGTGCAATGCGGTATTGGAGTTTTAGTTCCTCTAGATAAGGGTTTGCCTGCTGATGAAATAAAATATTCTTTGAATAAGAGTAAATCTGATGTAATTATTTTTGATGAAGAATATGTTGATATTGTAAATGATTTT
>CANQBB010000011.1 GCA_947588905.1 uncultured Clostridia bacterium | reverse complement strand
TTTATTTTCGGTCATTTAATTTTACCATTTGTAGTGTTATTCGAGCGATTAATTTGTCAAATATTAAGTTAAAACTAAACAAACACTATTTATAAAATAAAACTTAATTTTAAACATAAAAAACCCCGCGTGTAGCGGGGTTTAGAAGCGTGCATCACCTCTCCATCATGTACTTGAATGTTTCCTCAACAGAACTTTAGAAGCTGTCCACTTCCTCCGCGTTGAGGTCTTCCTCGTTCACACCAGAAATTCTGGCATAGTACAGCATGAGGGAACGGAACTCCTCCTGAAGCCAGAGAGGGAACCTTTCCACATTGCCGGCTTGGATCATCCGCATGATCTGATCCGACCAACCGAGGTCGCGAGCCTTCTGAGCGAGCTCAAACAAGGCTTCGTTCTTCCTCGAGATGATTTTCTTCTTCTTGCTGTTCAAAACGTCGTTCATTCTTGTCATCCTTTCTGCCCAATTAACGGGCTCGGTCCTTCGTAACTCACGTCCAACAATTATATTTTACCAAATTTTATGTATTATGTCAACAATATTATAAAAATTTTCGCACTTTTATAAAATCCAAAAACATTATTTCTAAAAATAAGTACAATTTTCTATTCATTCATAATATTTTTTACTTCCTCTTCTGTTAAATATCTCCACTTACCTTTATCCACACCTTCACAAGTTAAACCACCAACACCTTGTCTTTTTAGTGCAATTACAGATAGTCCTATTGATTCACACATTTTTCTAACTTGTCGATTTCTGCCTTCATGAATTTCTATTAAAATTCTAGAAATATTATTTGTATTATCTTTTAATAAAAGCTCCACTTTAGCAGGAGACGTAATATAGTCTTCTATTTTTACACCATTTCTTAATTTATCTAAATCTTTTTCAGTTGGAATACCTCTAGTCTTTACTATATAAGTCTTTGTAGTTTCATGTTTTGGATGAGTAACTTTATATATAAAGTCTCCGTCATTTGAAAGTAATAAAAGTCCTGAAGTAAACATATCAAGTCTTCCAACAGGAACTACTTTTTCTTTTACTCCATCTAAAAGCTCCATAACAGTTTTTCTTCCTCTTTCATCAGATGCAGTTGTAACGTATCCAACAGGCTTATTTAGTAAAATATATACTTTTTTTTCTTCTTTTAAAGCAATTTCTTTTCCATCAAAAGTTACAATATCTTTATTGGGCTCAATTTTTGTTCCTAATTCAGTAACAACAGTACCATTAACTTTAACTTTTCCTTCTAAAATTAGTTCTTCGCATTTTCTTCTAGAAGCAATTCCGCATTCTGCCAAAAATTTCTGCAATCTTTTTGTTTCCATTTCTTCTCCTTTGAATATTATTAAAAAATTATTCACATAATAGTTTTATGTGTCATAGTATATCGTGTAGATATTCATTTTCCATAAATGCTAGCTACGTTTATGGTTCATATAGATTGTCGGACTTAAAAAGTGTTATACATTTTCTAAGTCCGACGCTAATTTTATATAATAAGAAAGTCATTCAACTTTCCAAATGAAGCAAGAAAAATTTTTCTTATATATCATCAACAGTTTTTAATTCTTGCTCACCAGTAGTCATATTTCTTAACATCACTTTATTAGCTGAAATTTCATCTTCACCAATAATAATTACATAAGGTACATTTTGCTTATTAGCATAATTCATTTTCTTTTTCATAGATTTATTATCAAAATATATTTCAACATTCTTACCTTTTTCACGAAGTTTAGTTGCAACACTAATTGGATATGATAAATCTTCGACCATAGGAATAATTAAATATTCTGCTATTGATAAATTTTCATTTTTTTCAATTAAATTATATTCATTCAAAACAAAGAATAATCTAGTAAGACCTATTGAAATTCCTACTCCAGGCAATTTTTTATCTGTGTAATATTCTGCTAAATTATCATATCTTCCACCAGAACAAATACTTCCTATTTGTGGATAATCATCAATTGTAGTTTCATATACAGTTCCAGTATAATAGTCAAGACCTCTTGCAATACTTAAATCTATCATATAATAATCATCAGGTACTCCAAAAGATTTCATATATTTTTGAACTATTTCTAACTCTAAAACCCCTTCATTAAATAATTTATTTTCAATTTTCAAAGATTTTAAATAATCAATTACATTTTCTTTAGTAGATATAAATTCAATAATATTTTTTACTTGTTCACTTGATAACCCTAATTCATCAAGCATATCTGATACTTTATCTTTCCCAATTTTATCAATCTTATCTACTATTCTAAGTATATCTGTAATTTTATCAAATAAATTTAATGCTTCAAAAAATCCATTTAAAACTTTTCTATTATTGATTCGTATTGTAAATTTTCCAAAATTTATTTCTTTAAAAATATTATAAATAATACTTGGTATTTCAGCATCATTTATTATATTTAGGTTTTCATTATCTATAATATCAATATCACATTGATAAAATTCTCTATATCTACCTCTTTGAGTTCTTTCTCCTCTATATACTTTTCCAATTTGATATCTTCTAAAAGGAAAAGTTATATCATTATAATTTTTAGCAACATATTTTGCTAAAGGAACAGTTAAATCAAATCTTAAAGATAAATCTGAATCACCTTTATTAAATCTATAAATTTGCTTTTCAGTTTCTCCACCAGCCTTCGCAAGTAATACTTCTGATGATTCAATAACAGGAGTATCAATAGGTAAAAAGCCATATTTTTCATAAGTATGTCTAATTATATTCTTAATTCTATTAAATTTAATTTGCATAGATGGTAAAAGTTCCATAAAACCAGGTAATGTCTTAGGCTCTACCTTATTCATTCTAATCATTCCTTTCACATAAACTATGTAAACATTATATATCACAGTACTATAAAAAGCAAGAAAAAAGCTTACAGATAAATAAAAATCTGTAAGCTTTAATTTATTATTTAACTCTTCTAATAATATATCCAGTTTTAACATCAGTAGGAATTTTTAATTTAACCTTTTGCTCCTTTACTCCAGGATTAACTGTATCAATTTCTTCTCCATTTTCAACATCATAAAGTTTTTCAATATTAAAAGTAAAAGGCTCCAATTTTTCTGGAATCATTACTTCTAGTTTATCTCCAACTGATAATTTATTTCTAATTTCAACAGTAGTAATTCCTTCTATTCCAGTTGAAACTACAATACCTCCAAATTCATAATTAGGATTTATTTGCTTACCTTCATAATCTTGAAAATCTCTATTATTTTTATCATTAAAATAAAAAGTTGTTAATCCTCTAGTCTTTGCTTTTTCTAATTCAACTATATATTTTTCATAGTTCCATGCTTCCGGATTTTCGAAATAATCATCAATAGCATGTCTATATGCATTCACAATAGTTGCTAAATAATACTCCGTCTTTAATCTTCCTTCAATTTTTAAACTATCTACACCAATATTAAACAAATCAGGAATTTCTTTAATTAAGCATAAATCTTTAGAAGAAAAAATATATGTACCTTTTTCATCTGTTTCAACAGGCATCATATTGCCTGGATTATTTTGTTCTTCTGCATACAAATTATATGACCATCTACATGGTTGTGCACAATCACCATGATTAGCATTTCTACCAGCCATATAATCACTTAAATAACATCTACCAGAATAGCTATAACAAATAGCACCATGAATAAATATTTCAATATCAAGGCCATTAGGTTTATTTTCAGTTATATATTTTATTTCATCTTTATTAAGTTCTCTTGCAAGAATAATTCTGCTTGCTCCATTTTTATACCAAAAATTACATGTTTGCAAACTAGTAACATTAGCTTGAGTGCTAATATGAATTTCAGTATTAGGTGCATATTCTTTAAGAATTTCAACAATACCACCATCAGAAACAATAATTCCATCTACACCAATTTCATCTAAATGTTTAGCTTCTTTAATAATCAATTCATATTCATCATCTCTAGCATAAATATTCATTGCAACATATACTTTTTTATTTAATGAATGTGCAAGTTTAACAGTTTCAACTAAATCATCAAATTCCATTTCAGTACGAGTTCTTAAAGATAACTTTGATGTTCCTGCATAAACTGCATCAGCACCATACATAAAAGCAACTTTTGCTTTTTCAAAACTTCCAGCTGGTGCTAATAATTCAGGTTTTATCATTTATTTTCCTCCCTCAAAAAGATAATCTACATCCATATCTTCTATATAACCTTTTTTAGCATATTCAATAAGATTTCTTGCCTCTTTTTTTATTTGATCAGAATATTTATATTTTGCCTCATCCATATCAATATTCCATTCTGAAAAGTCTCTCATAGTTGCACAACCTTCAAACTTTTTATTTGGATGACATTTTTTACATCTTTGAACTGCTCTTTTAACATTATGAATAATAGTTATTAAAATAAATCTATCAAAAGTTGCCAACCTTTCATCTGCTTTCTTTTCTAAATCATCTGAATAATATATCATTTTTTCTTCACGTATAAAAAATATTTCAGCAATATCATGCATCATTTTAGTTTGTGCCTCATGTGACTTATGCTCATTTACTTTCTTTACAGGCTTTTCTAATTCTTTTATTTTAGGTTCAAATTCATCAGTAACAACAATATAATCTCCATATCCTTTTTTGTAAAGTTCTATAGCTGTTAACATTCTTTCTTTTATTGAATCAGTAGTAGCACCTAAGACAACTATTGCAGTTTTTAAATCTTTTTCTTTTTTTAAATCAATAGTTCCATAATAAACATTTTTTATTACCAAACCAAAAAGTTGATCATTAGATAATTCATCAAAATTTAATTCAGATAATTTCATATCAATTTTCCTCCTTAACTTTACAAATCATTAGACCATCACCTATATCTAATAAATTTGAATCTAATTTGTTGTTACTTAATACAGAAGATATAAAAATACGTAATTTGTTTACTGCTGTTCTCTGCTTGTGCTTATTATAATCACTTTGCACCATTCCTTTGTATAAAACATTATCAGCGATTATATAACCACCTTTTTTACACAATCTTAATGCATGTTCAAAAAATTCATTATACTTTCCTTTTGCTGCATCAATAAAAACTACATCATATAATTCATTTAAATAAGGTAATATATTTAATGCATCGCCTTCCATTACTCGTATTTTATCACTTACTCCAACTTTTTCAATGTTTTCAAGAGCCTGTTCAACTCTTAAACTTTCTATTTCAATAGTATCAATTCTTCCACCTTCTGTCAAATATTTAGAAAAATTGATAGCAGAAAAACCAATAGCTGTTCCAATTTCAAGAATCCTTTTAGGTTTTATTTTTGAAAGTAAATTATTTATATATTCCAATGAATCATCAAGTAATATTGGAATTTTATTTTTTCTTCCATATCTCTCAATTTCTTCAAGTAATTCATAATGTGCCATAATTTTACACCTCAACATATCATAAATTTAATGTGCATCAAACCAAGTTTTACCTTGACCAGTCTCTGCTTTAAGAGGAACTGACATTTTTATTACACCTTCCATATTTCTTACAAGTAATTCTTTTACTTCTTCTAATTCTTCCATTTTAGTTTCAATAACAAGTTCATCATGAACTTGTAATAATAATTTAGACTCAAACTTTTTTTCTTCTAATTCTTTTTGAATATTTATCATTGCAATCTTTATTATATCAGCAGCAGTTCCTTGAATAGGAGCATTCATTGCTACTCTTTCTCCAAATTGTCTAACATTAAAATTATTAGATTTAATTTCAGGAACATATCTACGTCTTCCCCATAATGTTTCAACATATCCTTTTTCTTTACATTCATTAACAGTATTATCCATATATAATTTAATATTAGGATATTCTTTGAAATATTTTTCAATATATTCTTTCGCTTTTTTTCTAGAAGTTCCAATATTAGTAGCAAGTCCAAAATCACTTATTCCATACACAATTCCAAAATTAACAGCCTTAGCTTCTGAACGCATTTGCTTTGTAACTTCATTAAGAGGAACATCAAAAACTTGAGATGCTGTAATTGTATGAATGTCTTCGCCTTGATTAAAAGCTGATATCATTCCTTCATCATTTGACATGTGAGCTAGAACTCTTAATTCAATTTGTGAATAATCTGCATCTAAAAAAATAAATCCATCTTTCGCAACAAACATTTTTCTTAATTCTTTTCCTATCTCTGTTCTAATAGGTATATTTTGAAGATTTGGTTCAGTACAACTAATTCTTCCGGTTGCAGTAACTGTCTGATTAAACTTTGCATGTATTCTACCATCAGAACTAATTAAAGGTATAATTCCATCGATATAAGTTGCTTTTAATTTATTTAACGTTCTATATTCTAAAATTTTTTCAACAATAGGATGCTCATCTCTTAATTTTTCTAAAACATCTGCATCTGTTGAGTAACCACTCTTAGTCTTTTTTATAACTGGTAATTTTAATTCATCAAATAAAATTTCACCTAATTGCTTGGGAGAATTTATATTAAATTCTTTTGTTGCTAAATTCCATATTTCATGTGTTAATGTATCAACTTTATTAGTCAACATTACAGAATATTCATCAATAACTTTTCTATCTACAAGAACTCCTTCAAATTCCATTTCAGCAAGTACTTTCATTAGTGGCATTTCAATATCATTAAATAAATGAATTTGATTTTTTTCTTTTAATTCATTTTCTAATTTCTCTCTACATTTAAATATATACAAAGCATATTTTGAAAAAAGTTCTTTATTTTCTTCATGATTGTCAAATAATCCAAGTTGAAAATTTTCTTTTTTATCTTCAATCATTATTCCTAAATTTTCTAAAATAATATCATCTAACTTATAACTATCTTTAGAAGGATTTAAGATATATGACGCAATTGTTAAGTCAAACATCATATTGATAGGTTTGATACCCTTCCTTTTTAATTCCAAATATGTTTTCTTTTCATCATAACCAATTTTTAAAATATTATTTTCAAAAATCAATTTTAAATCTTCTAAAGATGGATTTTCTTTATAATATGATATATCGTTAATACATACTGCTAAATTTTTATCATAAAAATATGAAAATTCATTTACTCCATCTAAATTTATTTTTGAAAAATCTTCAATAATCAAATCTGGAATTATATTTTCTTCTTGTTCTTTAAAGTCTTCACTTTTCTTCAATCCTAATTTTTCTATAAAATTTTTAAATTGTAATTTTGTAAATAAATTATATAATTCTTCATCATTATAATTTTGTATTTTCAAATCTTCTATATTAAAATCAAGAGGAACTTCTTTATAAATTGTTCCTAAATCTCTTGATAAAAATGCAAGTTCTTTATTTGCCTCCAATTTTTCTTTTAGCTTTCCTTTTATTCCTTCTAATTCTTCTCCAGAATCTAAAGCATTATAAATAGTATCCAAATCATTATATTTTGTGATTAAAGAAAATGCTGTTTTTTCACCAACACCAGGAACGCCAGGAATATTATCAGATGTGTCGCCCATTAGTCCTTTTATTTGAATAAATTGAATAGGATTGATTCCATATTTTTCTTTAATAATTTCAGGAGTATAATCTGTACTTTCAGTATTTCCCATTTTAGTAGTTGGTATCCTAATTGTTACTTTATCTGTTGCAAGTTGAAGATAATCTCTGTCTCCAGTTAATAGTAAAGCTTCTAGTCCTTCTTTCTCTGCTTTTGAAGATAAAGTACCAATAATATCATCTGCCTCATAACCTTCTAGTTCACAAATAGTTATATTCATAGCTCTTAAAATATCTTTTATAATAGGCATTTGCATACGAAGTTCATCAGGCATTCCTTTTCTAGTTGCTTTATATCCATCATACTTTTTATGTCTAAATGTTGGTGCTTTCAAATCAAATGCAACACAAATATAATCAGGTTTTTCTTCATTTAAAATCTTAAATAAAATATTTAGAAAACCATATATAGCATTTGTATAAATTCCATCTGTTGTCATTAGCATTTTAGAATTCATTATTCCATAGAATGCTCTATTCATTATACTATTACCATCAATTGCAACTAACTTTTTCATTAAATTCTCCTTACTAATTATACTTTATTTCTTTATCCATACAGATACAGACTTTTCATTTACTTTAAAATCTCCAAAGCCATCATTATCTATAACAACTTCATCTTTCACATTTAATAATGCATCTACAAATTTTCCATTAGCAAACTTAGTACCAACATACATTTTTTTTGTTGCTGAAATACCATTAGAAATAATAACAGCAAGTCCAGAATCTATATGTTCATCTTCTCCTTCTCTTGTCCATCCAATACAATTTTTATTATCCATATAATCATTTTGTTTTCCATAAGCTTTATCTTTTCTTAATTTTATAATAGTTTTTATTTCATCTATTGGCTTTATATC
Organism: uncultured Clostridia bacterium; assembly: GCA_947588905.1. Lineage (GTDB taxonomy): Bacteria > Bacillota > Clostridia > TANB77 > UBA1234 > UBA1234. The sequence continues at coordinate 26,419 of CANQBB010000011.1, read as the reverse complement.
ATATTTTTGAATGCCATATAAATCTCCATAAAAAACACATGGATAACCTTCTTCTCTTAAAAGTATAATACTATATGCACTAACTTTAAACCATCTATCAACAAAACTTTCTAAAGCTTGTCCTGGTTCTGTGTCATGATTATCTACAAATGTTACTGCTTTTGTAGAATCATTTTTTACTAATGTATTATTAAATATAGCTGTTAAATCATAATTTGAATCTTTTGAAGCACTACTTAAGTTATAATGTAAAGGCACATCAAAAAGTGAAATTTCTCTTTCGGTTTCATTTATGTAATTTAATAATCTATTCACATCGCCAGACCAATATTCTCCAACAGAAAATAATTCTTTTCCGGATTGTTCTCTTAAAAACCTAATCCATTCTTTATAAAACACTGCTGAAATGTGCTTTACAGCATCTAATCTAAATCCATTTACACCTGTAAAATCTAAATACCATTTTCCCCATTTTTTACATTCTTCTCGTACTTCTTCATTTCCAAAGTCTAAATCTGCTCCCATCAAATAATCATAATTATCAAACTCATTATCAACTGTTTCCTCCCAGTTTTTATCTTTAAACTTAAATATCGCTTTTTCTCCATTTTCTGCATTAAAATCTATACCATCAAAATGAGTCCAGTTCCATTTAAAATCAGAATACTTTTTATTTCTGTTTGGAAAAGTAAATTTTGTTGCAACCTTTACCATCTCTTCACCCGAAGTTTCTTTTTCATGATTACCCCAATCAACTTTTGTTGCAGGTATGGTTTGAATATAATCAGCTCCCATTTTATGATTTAATACAACATCTCCATATACATTTATTCCATAATTTTGCAAAGTTTTTATACAATTTAAATATTCATCTTTTGACCCATATTTTGTTTTTATAGTACCCTTTTGATCAAATTCTCCCAAATCATATAAATCATAAGCTCCATAACCAACATCGTCCTTTCCACCAATTCCTTTATAAGCTGGTGGTAACCAAACTGCAGTTATTCCCATGCTAGCTAAATTTTCTGCATCTTTTGAAATATCATTCCACAAATTTTGATTACAATTCATATACCATTCAAAATATTGTATAATTACTCCATTTTTCATATGATTCCTCTTTTACTAAAATTTTTATTAAATTTATTTTTCTTGTTCATAAGAAACTTTTTCTTTAAATAATGTTTTTAAAAAATCTAAATTTTTTTCTGGATTTTCAAAAGTTTTTATCAAGCATTGAAATTGCATATGCTTTAAACTATTACCATATTTTATAATATCTCTAAAATCATCTATTGTCCAGTCTGCAAGCATTTCTGGACGTTTATAAATCCAAAAATTCATTCTATTTAATTCTGGCATAACATCTAGTTCTTTATTTAAATCTTCCCATTTTTCTAATTCTCCTTTTTGACTTGCTATGCGAAGCATAGCATATCCACTTGGAGTTAAACTTTGTCCATATGAATCTTGAATTATTTTTCTTAAATCATTTATTTCTTGTATATTTAATTCGTTCAATAAATCCTGAGATAATATTTGTGTAATATCTGGAGTTGAATTTGAATAAGACACAGTTATATATTTTTCTTGCATATTCTCTGGAATTTCATTTTGTAATGTGTCCATTACTTTCTTGTTAATATATTGAATAGCTACCGTAACATCTTCTATTTTTCTAGACTCTTCAAAACTAACATTATAATCTCCACTACCTAAATCTCTTTCATGAAAATAATAATTTGCTTCTTTGTTACTTAATTGTCCGCTAAATAAATCATATATAAATCTAGCAGTTCTTCCATTACCATTATCAAACATATGCAAATTAAGTAATGTATAGTATGTCATAATGGCTCTCAGTTTGGGCTCTTTAACTTTTTTAATTCCTTCAGTTAATTCATTTATTACTAATCTTTGAACCTCTTTTGTTGGCGACTTAAGATTCCCAACTTCCATATTTTCATCAAGTACTTCCACATTCTCATCAAGATTTCTTAATTGCTTATTTAATCTAACCAAAAAACTTAAAAAAGTGTCTGCTGAAAGATTTTGTATTTGTCTTTCAAACTCATTCTTATTTTTTCTTAAATTACTGAATTTTTCTATTATATTATTTGAGTTCATCTTTTCTCCTATATAATATTATTTTTTCTTTTTTGAAAATAAGTATCTTTCTTCCTCTGAATAAATGCATCCACAATATTTTTGCATATATAATCCGGCATCTCTTGCCATTTGCTGGCCTATTCTAAAGCCTTCTCTAAAATCTTGATAAATGAATTGTATTCCATATTTTTCTGCTAATTCATTTGCAATCTTTACTATTAAGTCATGTTTTTGATAAGGACTAACAAGAAGAGTTGTTGAAAAAGAATCGTATCCATGTTCCTTAGCATATTTAACTGTATGTTCTAAACGAGAATAATAGCAAAAATAACATCTACCATCAATATTATCCACAACATTCTTAGTAAATTCTCTAATACCATAATTATCTTCTATAATTATGGGCATGTTAATCATTTCAGCATATTTAATTAAAGTATCAAGTCTAGCTTTATATTCTGTATAAGGATGAATATTTATGTTATACCAAAAATAAGTTAAATCATCATAACCATCTTTTCTAAGTTTGTCCACAACATATGTTGAGCAAGGAGCACAACATGTATGCAATAAAATCTTATTTTTCATAAGGCACCCCCATATGTTCATAAGCACTAATAGTTGCAGTTCTTCCACGTGGTGTTCTATTTAAGAAACCTATTTGTAATAAATATGGTTCATATACATCTTCGATAGTATCTGCATCTTCACCTATAGTTGAAGCCAATGTATCAATACCAACAGGACCACCACCAAATTTTTTTATTATAGTATCTAACATTCTTCTATCTATATTATCTAATCCTAATTTATCAATTTCTAATGATGATAATGCTTTATCAGCTATTTCATCTGTTACCTCACCATTTGACTGAATATCTGCAAAATCTCTAACTCTTTTTAATAGTCTATTTGCAATTCTTGGTGTACCTCTAGAACGTGAAGCAATCTCTTTTGCTCCTTTATCAGTTATATCTATCTTTAAAATCTTAGCTGAACGTTTAACTATAGTTTCTAATTCTTTGTTACTATAAAGTTCAAGTCTATGCATAATACCAAATCTATCACGAAGAGGTGAAGACAATCTACCTGCTTTTGTCGTAGCACCAATTAAAGTAAATTTAGGTAAATCAAGCCTAATAGACCTTGCACTAGGACCTTTACCAATAATAATATCTAAAGAAAAATCTTCTAATGCAGGATATAAAACCTCTTCAACACTTCTATTAAGTCTATGTATTTCATCAATAAAAAGAACATCTCCTGGAGCTAAATTGGTTAATAATGCAGCTAAATCACCTGGTTTTTCAATTGCAGGTCCAGATGTAATTCTAATATTTGCATTCATTTCATTGGCTATAATATTTGACAAAGTAGTCTTTCCAAGTCCTGGAGGTCCATATAATAATGTATGATCTAAAGGTTCATTTCTTTTTTTAGCAGCCTCTATAAAAATCCTCATATTTTCTTTTACTTTTTCTTGTCCAATATATTCATCTAAAACTCTAGGTCTTAATGTTACTTCTAAATCATTTTCCGATGTATCTAGACCGGGACATATAATTCTTTCTTCGTCCATTTTTATGTTACCTCCTATATCTTATAAGTGTCCAATGGCTTCATGTGTATAATTCTCATACAAACTTTCTTGTGCAAAATTAAATTATTATTATATCTTTCAACTGCATTATTATAACTAATTCTTATTTTTTTTGCTTGTTTTTCAAGTTCAATAATTCTTTTAAAAATCTCTTTTGATAAATCATTATTTAAAACTTTACTAATTTTTGGATAAAAATCTTTTAAGCTATTACTAAGTTCAACATCTGCTTTCATTCTAACTGTATAACCAGAATTTTTGGTTTCCTTTCTTTTATCAATCAACATAACTATATTTGCAATAGTTTTTTTACTAATTTTTTCTCCAGTTAATTTTAATAGCAAAACATCTCTTGTATCTAATACATTTTGCAATGTGTTATATACTTTTTTTACTTCAAAGTACTCTTTAAAATACGTACCATATATATAATAACTTGCTATGGCAAATATTAAAAGTATAAGGCTTAACCACATTTTTGTTTCTCTCCTTGTTTTTATCTTTACTGGCTTAATTATACCATACATAAATATAAAAATAAAGAAATACTACATAAAAAAAGGCGAAGAACTATGCATTTTAACCATTCTTCGTCATACTATGTCAACCTATCATATGCATATATTTTTGCCTAGTCGCTTCACCTCCTCTAATATGTCTTTCTGCTTTATTTTCTTCAAGAACCTTTTTAGCTTCTAATGCTAAAGCGGGATTTATCTTTTTTAGTCGTTCAGTTATATCCTTGTGTACCGTGCTCTTGCTTATTCCAAATCTTTTTGCTGCACCCCTTACTGTGTCTTTTGAATCTATTATATAATGTGCAAGCTTAATCGCACGTTCATCTATGTAAAACTTTCCCACAAAAAAACCCCCTTTGAATACGCTTTAGTTAATTGTATTCAAAAAGGGCTTGGGTTATGAAAAATTTGTTTTAAAGAAAAAACTACTCTCTTTTGAGAATAGTCTTGTTTTATATTTAATTCATTTTGGTTTCATTTTCTTCTAATTTTGCATTTTTATTTGTTGTCCTGTGATTAAAGGGAAACTAGTTAATTTACTATCATCAATATTTTCATTATACATGTTAACTCCAGAAATTTGGCTATTTTCATAAGTTGTATAATAGTAAATTCCTTTATCCATATTACAGCATGAACTATAAATTGTTATTTCGTATTTATCTTCTCCCATATGCACACACCCTCTTTGTTGTGCAACAGAATTAAGTATTTGGAAAAATTGACTAATACTTTCTGATTCAGAATCTCCTGAAATTGAATTCATTTTTGTAAATGTTGCTTTAACAAAACGTGAAGCAGAAGACAAATCTCCTGGTAGTCCCATTGCACCCATACCTCTACTATATGCATTTAAGTTAAGATTCTTAGAAAAATTATTTTCTGGTTGTTCAATAGATAAATTCATATAATTATTTAAATTAAACATATGAATGTCAAATGTTGGGTTATTCGTAAGAATTCCAACCGGATTATCATATATTTTTAATCCTTCTTTTACACTTTCAACTGTTATAGAAGCTTCTTTGTCTGATATTATCCAATGTAGTGGTGATGCTGGTAATTCATCACTAAAATTTATATTAGCTATATTTATTCTTTCTAATAAGTTTTTAGCTTCTGTAATGTTAGAACATTGAGATAAAATCCAAGGAATAAATTCAAATGGTGCAATGTTGTCTAAGCCATCCTTTTCTTCTTTGTAATCTGCATTGCCAGGAAAATTTAATCCTGCCATTGCAACTCCTTTTTCATTAACAGCATCATAATAAAGTGGATAATCATTAGCAACATATGCCATTCCTATCATTGCATAGTGAGAATTTATTTCTTTTATCTTTCTAAATTTAAAAGGATAATTACGTGGTGTTATAGTTACCGTTTCATGATATGAATATTCTAAATCTAAATTTCTTCCAAAATAATGGTCTTTTGTATAATAAGTTGCAGCTGTACACATTTTAAAAACCTCCGTTTCTTTTTATTAAAATATATCATAATAGTAGATTTTTAGCAAATCTTTAAATATAAATTTCAAAAATTGTTTATGTTTTTCCTACTAAATAAAAAGAGACAAAATGAAACAGTGGGCGGAGTGAAATAAAGGACTGAGTCGACTTTCAATCGCAGTCAACAAGAAATTGAAAGTTTGCTCCGTCCCTCTCTTTCAAAAAAGGACATCTTTAATTTAAGATGTCCTTTTTTTATTCTCAAAATTATTCACCAAACGAAACCTATTTTAGCAAGTTCTTCAATTTCACTTTCACTTAGTTTTCTAGTTCCATATCTAATATTTTTACAAATTGTTCCTAAGCAAATGCCATTTGAAGTTATATATCTTTGTGGTATTTCGCAATTTCCATTTTGAGATTTATATTCACCTAATAAATCCATAATCTCATCCATATTTTTGTTATGCTTTACCTCAAAAGAAAATCCAAGTTCAATAAGCTCTTTTCTTTGCTCATCAATAATCCGTCTTCTTCCAAGCTTTATGTTATAAGCAAATCTTCCAAGACCAATTCCATCTTCAGTTTTATATAGGACAGGAATATTGCAATCTCCTTTTTCATGAACATATTCTCTAATAAGTTCTATAATCTGATTAGTAGAATAACTTTTTCTAGCAATTCTTTCGTCATCATCTCTAAATTTAAGTCCAAGTTCTTCTAATATTTCTCTTTCTTCTAATGTGATTTTTCTATAACCATTTCTAATCAAATTTATTGCCTGACCAAGTTTAATACCATCATTTGTAGTATAAGTTGCTGTTATAGTAGAAGTTTTATGTTCAGAAATATATTTTTTATATAAACTAATTACATCACCTATCGGAATACTTTTCTTCTGTTTACCTTTACGTTGTATTATCCATTCAAATCCAAGAGCATTTAACATCATAATTTCACAGTTTGATAATAATATCTCTTTTTTGGTTCTTACATAATTTACTTTATAACCCAACTTGTATCCATCAATAGTTATATACCTTTGAGGTACATTGCAATTACCATATTCTTCCTTGTATTTCTTAAGCTCAGAAAAGAATTTATCAAAGTCTTGCATTAACTAGTACTCCTCTCTCTGTCGTTTGGTAGTGCATAAGCTATAGCTTATATCATCAAAAAAATTTAATTCAAACATATTATATCATAGGCTTAAATATTATGTCAACACATATTGATATATTATTTTTTCTTTTCTTCATCTGCTCTCTTCTCAAGCTCACTTAAAACAAGATCATACCCAGCATCTTCATAAGGATATTCAATTTCTTTATATTCAAATTTTTTATCTGCATTTTTACATATTTTAATAAGTAAATGTTTTAAAAAATTAGGATTTCTAGCAAGTATAGGTCCTGATATATGTGTTCCATATAAATTTACATATTGAACACCTTCAAAGTCATTTCTTTTATTTTCTCCCACACCAAATTCAACTTCAAAAAGTGGAGACATATTATGATATGTTTCAGTCATCTTATTTACAAACCCCACAACTTTACCATCAAAAAATTTACTTTTATAAATAACATCAGAAGTAACTCTATCTTTAAGTCTTTCTACCTCATAATCAAAAATACACAAGCCCTCTTTTTTATCAATATTTTTTCCAAACATCTCAAAACTATTTCCAGTTGCTAATATAACTACTTTATTTTCAATAGCATTGTTAAAATCAACAACACGTTTCTTCATATCTTCAAGAACAAAGTCTAAATTTTTTTCTGTACCACATCCAATATAAATAAAATTATATTTTTCAAATTCAATTTCATCATTGACAGTTTTTTTGTCTACATTAACTTTGTATCCTTGGTCTTCCAAGTGTTTTTTCATTATAACCACATTTCCATATTCACCATATAAATTTAAAATGTCATAATATAAATGCAAAATATTTAATTCCATAAAAGTTACCTCCTATCCATAAACTTCATTCTGTCAGAAAAACAAGTAACTACATATATATCACCAATAGAATTCTCTTTTGTTTCAGTCATCATTTCATCTAAATCCATTTTTACACAAACCTTATTCATGTCTATTCCTGAATATTCAAATCTAACTGCTAAATCATTAACATATTTACCAGCTAATATAATTTTCTTCACACAATCATCTTTTAATAATTCAAAATCTATATCCCATATCCATGAAGTTTCACTAGTAAAATATTTTCTACTAACAGCATCAATTATTAAAACTACTGTACATGGTTTTTGTTGATTAACTAAATATGTAATAGACTGATTATATGAAATAGAATTTTCATGTTTAGATGTAAGTAACATTCCATTATGTCCATTTATTTCAAATGTTTGAATTCTGTCATTATTTGCCACATAATCAGTTAGGGTACTTACTATTTTCTCTTCATCAACTCCAAACAATCTTGCTACAGCAAAAGCATCAAGCAAATTATATGCATTATAAACACTTCTTAATGTCATTTTTATTTTATATTTATCATTTATTTCAATTTCCCCAGTTTTAATGTTCAAACTTGTAACAGCATAATCTGGTTTCTTGCGACAATGTCCACAATTAGGACATTTATAACTTCCAACGTGATTAAAATGATAATATTCATATTCCATTAAACCTTTACAATTAGGACAATATTTCGCATCGTTATATGCACTTAAGTTTTCTTTTTTCGATAATTCATTTTTATTCATTCCAATATATGTAACATTTTCTCTTTTATATCCATAAAGAGATGAAAGTGGATCATCAGTATTTAAAATTAAATGCACTTCACTATCTATTGCTTCTTTTATAATGTCATATATAACATCTGGATGACCATTTCTAGTCATTTGATCTCTATACAAATTTGTAACTACTAAATATTTTGCTTTAAAGTTTTTAAGAGTATGTCGTAAATATCTTTCATCACTTTCTATAACTAAAATATCTTTTCTAACCTCTCCTTTTAAATTTGAATTTCTTAAAATCATTGTTGCTACACCTTCTGTCTGGTTAGAGCCTTCTAAATTGCATCCAACAGAGAATCCAGCATTAACTAAAGTATTATAAATCATTTCAACAGTAGATGTTTTGCCATTACTTCCTGTTACAACAACAATATTATCTGGAAGCTTAATTTTTTTCAAAATATTTTTATCAAGTTTAAGAGCAATTTTACCTGGCATACTACTGCCCTTTCCAATAAGTTTACCAATCCAATATATAAATTTACTAAGTAATATAATAATAAGTTTCATAATTTTATCCTCCCGAATAAAACAATAATATCACAATTTAATATACACATACAATATTTTTAATTTATTTATCAACTACTATTTAAATTAGTAAATTTTTTGTATAAATTTTTACTTTTTTAGATAAAATACTAGTAATATTTATCTTAAGGAGATTATTATGGATATAGATATAATGAAATATGTTTGGTGTTTTGTAATAGGAGGTTTAATTTGCGTTGTTGGTCAAATCTTAATAGATAAAACAAAGTTAACATCTGCAAGAATATTAGTATTATTTGTAACATTAGGAGTAATACTAACAGGATTAGGTTTATATCAACCAATAGTAGATTTTGCAGGTTCTGGAGCAACTGTTCCTCTTACAGGTTTTGGATATTCTCTTGCAAATGGTGCAATTAAGGGTGTCCAAGAAAATGGCTTATTAGGTGCATTTACAGGAGGAATTAAAGCTACCGCTGGTGGAATAAGTGCTGCAATATTCTTTGGCTTTATAGCAGCTTTAATCGCGAAACCCAAAATTAAAGAATAAAATATTTTATATTATGTAATATTGACTTTTCTTTTGTATTATGTTAACATTTATATATGGGTTATTCTTATGAAATTTGGAGGTAAACATCATGGTAAAAATCAATGGTAATGCTGCTTCGACTGTTGCTCTTAGCTTAGAGCGTGCCCTCAACGAGTCTCAGAATCAGTATCGAGAGCTATTCCGAAATGCTGATTTTCGCCCCCTCTCTGTCACCAATAACGACATCCAGTACTACGTTGCACAGGTAGATGACGTGACAATGACTGCCAGGCGTGGGTTCCTGGGAAATTGGAGATTTCAAGCTCACTGCTGGTAATATAAAAGCAGCTCACCTATTTGGGTGGGCTGCTTGCCATTTTACATATATTTATTGTCTTTTAGTAATTACTATTATTGCAAATATTATAACTATAATACATATTGTAGTCAAAATAATTGCAGACATACTAAGTGAATCTTTCTCTACTGTTTCTTTATATTCAATGTTTGTTTTTTCTCCTGAATTTGTTATATCACTTTCTGTTCCAACTTTATCAAATGTATATGAAATCACTGCTGTATCTTGCCCAGTTTTTTCAAATTTTGCTTCTTGATTATTAACTCTTACATCTAAGTCATCTGCTAGCTCTACATCATTCCACATTTTAATTGATATATTTATGGTATATTCCTTACCATCTTCAAAAAACTTATCATCTGGTGTCCAACTAACTTGTTCTATATCATATCCATAATGGCTATTTAAATCATATTCTGCTACATAGGGACTTGCTTTTTCTTCCATTCGTTCACCAGATACAGGTTTTACAACATCAGTTATCCATATTATATCAATTACTTTTGTTGTAAAAGTAGCTTCTAGAAGTTTTGTATATTCAGTAGTAGATTTTCCATTATAAGTTGTTGTTACACCAACGCAATAATAAGTTGTCCCAAGTTTTTGTTCTGGAATAAATACAGATTTTGTTTCTCCTTCTATAGGTGTAATATTTTCTATTGTTCCATCTTTTGATTCATACCATTGATATGAAATTGTTGCATCAACATCTCCAGAAACTTTAGCTTCAACTTCAAGCCAATAACTTGCAGTTCCCACTTCCATATTTACTCCATCTGGGTGTAAATCTTCTGGTCGTGTAACTATTTCTGCTTTAACCTCTTCAATTTCGCCACTTTCTTTATTATTTATTTTTTCAGATTCATTACTACTACCTTCATTAGAACCAGTCGCAAAAACTAATACAGGTAAAATCATTACAAAAGTAATTACTAATAATAAAAAATTTTTCCTCATACTAATCCTCCTCATTTGTAATTACTAGTATATTATTATTTATAATTCAATTCAATAGAAATGTTAAAATATTCCAATAAACTTTAATAATGATTTTAACCCTATTACGATTAAAATCATTCCTCCTATTATTTGAGCAGATTTTTCATATTTATTTCCAAATTCATTCCCTATTTTGACTCCAAATATAGAAACAATAAAAGTAATAATTCCAATAATAAATATTGCTTCTAAAATATTTATTTTTAAAAACGAAAATGTTATTCCAATTGCAAAAGCATCTATGCTGGTTGCTAAGGCTAAACTAATCATATATATAAAACCAATATTATTATCCATTTTTTTATCTTTATTACTAAAAGATTCTTTTATCATATTCATTCCAATAAGCAATAATAAAACAAAAGTAATTAGCCCACTATATTTTGATATAAGCTCTCCAAACTTAATTCCAGATATATATCCGAGTAAAGGCATTATTGCCTGAAATAATCCAAAATATGTTCCAATTATTATTGCAATTTTCCATTGCATTTTCTTTAATATTAGCCCTCTACTCACAGCTACCGCAAAAGCATCCATACTTAATCCAAAACCTATCATAGATAGTTCTAATAATCCCATTAAATTACCCCTTTACTATTCTATGTATAGATTTTGTTAATTATTTAAAAAGCTTAGATAAATATTTACTTATCTAAGCTTAATCATTATTATTTTTTTTCAACTAAAACACTTCTGCAACTAGCTGGTTCATTTCCTCCACTTACTTCAAAATAAAACATTCCACCATTTTCAATATCTCTTAGTAAGTATTTATATCCTGATGCACTTTCAGGTATAATTGTTTCCTTTTTTAAGTCCCATGGAGTGTCAATTAAGGCATGTCCCTTTACATTTCCTATATAATTGACTGCTCTGTAATCAGATGTGTATATATCAAAATCTTCAGCTGTATCCGCTCCATCTGTATATATTGCAGCAACAAATTCTTTACTTTCATATTTAATTTCATTATTATTTAAAAACTTTGATAGTAATGCTGTTGCAGCATACTCTGAATTTTTTAACAAATGTCCAATTTTTGTGCCTTTATTATTAAAGATTCTTGTATTAGTAACTGCAACTTCAATACTAATTGTTTCTTCATTTGGTTCTACCATTATCCAAAATCCAGAAATTCCACTTTCAAATGCTGGATGCACTAAGTATCCTTCTTTTAATACTTCATCGTTTGCCATATAATCTGTATCTTCACGTAAAAAGACAATATCCACAGCATTATCTGGTGTAGTACTATAAGAACTTCCTATATAAAAGTCTTGTATCTTATATGCAAATCTTGGTATCCAAACATATGTCTTTCCCTTATATTGCATACGGGCATATTGAGAAATATTCTTTTCATAATTATACCAGTTATCTGTAAATACATTATTTACTTTTTCTCCTTTTTCATTTATAGGAACCATATCACTTTCAAATAATACTGGTCTATTTACACCTCTATTCTTGTCAAATGCTTCAATAGTATTAGTTTTTGAACGTTCAGCATACTCAGTATGTTGTATATTATCAAAAGTTTTACCTGATGAATTAGTATAAGTATAGGTATAATATATTATATCTCCACTTACACTCTTATTCAAAGTTACTTTACAATCATCTGTAGTATAATCTAATCCCATCATTTCATAATCTTCATTTGAAAAGTTTTTATTTGTAATATTATCTTGTTCTTTAATCGATTTTCCATTGTACTGGATATTTTCTTCATTTGACATTAAGGCTAAATGAACGACATTAACTATATCCTTTGCTTCTTTAACTCTAACACTATTCACTGTATTTAATCCAGTAAAAATAGTTATTGAAGCAATGAGAATTATAACTATTATTGTTATAACTAAAGTTATTATAGTAATACCATGATTATTTTTCATATCAATATTCACTCCTATAATTTAGATTTTGTCATTACTTCCTAATACATCTACAATTTTATGCTTAACCATATCTCTAATAGCATCTCTTGCTACAGTCAAGTATTTTCTTGGATCAAACTCTTCTGGATGTAAAATAAAATATTCCCTAATTGAAGATGTCATTGCCAAACGTAAATCTGTATCTATATTTATTTTACAAATTCCCATTGTTGCTGCTTTTCTAAGCATATCTTCTGGAACTCCTTGAGCACCTGGAATCTGAGCTCCATATTTATTACATTTTTCAACAAATTCAGGAATAACTGTTGATGCTCCATGTAAAACTAAAGGATAATTAGGTAACATATTAGTTATCTTTTCTAGAATATCAAACCTTAATCTTGGTTCTCCTTTAAATTTATATGCTCCATGACTTGTTCCAATTGCTATTGCTAAAGAATCACATCCTGTTCTTTCAACAAACTCTACTGCTTGATTAGGGTCTGTATATGCACTATCACTATCAGCTACATTAACATCATCTTCAATTCCTGCAAGTTTTCCAAGTTCAGCTTCAACAACAACTCCATGGTCATGAGCATAATCAACAACTTGTTTTGTTAATGATATATTCTCTTCAAAATCATATTTTGAACCATCTATCATTACTGATGAAAATCCACCATCTATACATTTTTTACAAATTTCAAAATCTGCACCATGATCTAAGTGCAAAGCTAATGGTAAGTCAGTATCTTCCACTGCAGCTTGCACTAAGTGTACTAAATAATTATGCTTTGCATAATTTCTTGCTCCAGCAGAAACTTGTAATATAACAGGGCTATTTACTTCTCTTGCTCCTTCTGTAATACCTTGTATAATTTCCATATTATTTACATTAAAAGCTCCAATAGCATATCCACCTTTATATGCTTTTTCAAACATTTCTTTTGTACCTACAATTCCCATTTTTATTTCTCCTTTATAATAATATTTTCTTATTTTATTATATAACAAAAGCATTTTTTGTCAACAAATTCCAAAATCAAAATAGTAACAAATTCCATAAATATTTTTTCTTAAATAAGTAAAAAATATTATTAAAATATAATAAGTTTATTATATTTATTATTTGCATATATTATGAAATGGAGTGTGAATTAAAATGGCACAAAAAATTTATTGTAGTGTTTGTAGTTGTTCTTTTAACGAGGCTGAAAAAGGTGAATGTACTTTAAAAAGTATTCAAGTAACTCCTTGTGCAAATTGTAAAAAAGGTTCACCTGAAGATGAATCATTTTGTGGTTCATATATACAATCAAAATAAATACTTCTATCTTTATAAGAAAAATGAAAAAATAAAAACCTCATGAGCTATTTCACGAGGTTTTTTTCTTTGATATTTTTTGAATTCTTTTTGTTATCTGATTATTCTTTATATTTGTTCTTTTTAATCTTTTTTTAAGTTCTTTTCTTAAAACATCTGGATGTATATTACTTGCAATTTTACCATTTATTACAATAGAAATTTTACCAGTTTCTTCAGATACAATTACTACGATTGCATCTGAAACTTCTGATAATCCTATACCAGCTCTATGTCTAGTTCCATAAGATCTATCTAATCCTTCTCTATCCGTATTAGGTAATATACAAGATGCCGCTACAATTTTATTATCTTTTATAATTACTGCTCCATCGTGCAATGGAGTATCAGGTACAAATATATTTACAATTAGTTCCTTTGAAATTTCTGAGTTGATTTGTACACCAGTATGCACTATTTCTCCTAAATTAGATTCTTTCTCAAAAACAATCAAAGCACCTGTTTTTTCTTTAGACATCTGTTCAACAGCATCAACTATTTTGTCTACACTTTCGATTGTAGCATCTTCATCTGTATCAAAAAAGCTTTTAATATTAGTTGAACCCATTTGCTCAAGCATTTTCCTTAATTCTGGTTGGAATACTACTATAAACACTAATACTCCATATGTAATAACTGAATTAAGTAAATAATGTAAAATGTTTAAAGAAAAAAATTCGCTTAAGAAATTCGCAATAATCAAAACGGCGATACCCTTAATCAGTTGTACCGCTCTAGTTCCTTTAATCATTTTTATCAATTTGTATAGTAGATATATGACAATTGTTAAATCTATTATTAAAGCTAAAATTTTTATTGGATATTCCATAAGCGTATTTATATATCCCAATATTTTCGTTTCATAAAAAACTTCAATCGATTTAAATATTGATTCCATAGCATCTCCTAAAAATTACTAACTATAACTGAAATTATTGTTGGTACTATAAACATTGCTGCTAAGAAAGCACATAACCATCTTGCAAAAACTTTTTGTTTTTCTCTCATATTTGTTCGCCTCCCTAATTAAGAAACTCTACACTTATTATATTAAACAAAAAAACTCACAAAGTCAACTAGAAATTGTTGTATTTAATCATATTTTTTAGATATTTTGAACAGTATAAATAAAGTATAGATATCCAATAGCTTTTATTTTTTGATTTCTATGTTTTCTGAAATTATATAATTTACTACAATATTAGTTTTATGTAAATATTTTATAATAATTGCATATTTAAAATTTTTTTGATTAAACTAATCATAATATTTCATGTCTGGAGTGACATTATATGAGTTTTTTTAAATTTAAGCCAAAAGATAATAAAATATTTCAAATCGCCACATCTACTCCTCCCAAGCCAAATAAGTATAACAAAAAAAATCAAATAGATTTTTCTTTAAATAAAAATATAGATGTATTAAAAGATTTGCTTCATTTTCCTGATTCCAATGATTTAATTTTTAGATTTTTTGATATAAATATAAATAATCAAAAATATAATGCATTGCTAATTCTATATGATGGACTTGTAGATTCAAATTTAATAAATAATTATTTAATAAAACAATTACTTCAAAATGTAAATCTTGAAGTGATTAAAAATAAAAGTATTATAAAAAATAAAAATACATTAGATATTAAAGATATAATAGTTCGGCAACTTACTTGCCGAATGTCAAGTTAGTTTTGCTTCAAAATACGAAGATGTAATTGAGCATATATTGCATGGAGATTGTGCTTTAATTGTAGATAATATAGATAAAGCATTTATTTGCGATGTTAAGAAATTACCTAGTCGCTCAATAGATAAAGCACAAAATGAAATGACAATTAAAGGTCCAAGTGAAGCATTCATTGAAAATTTCAGAGCTAATACAGCTTTAATTAGAAAATTTGTTAAAGATGAAAATTTAATTTTTGAAACTATTGAAGTTGGAAGTCATAGCAAAACTAAATGTGCTATTGCTTATATTACTGATATAACGAATGAATCTTTAGTTGCTGAAGTTAAAAGAAGAATCGAAAATGTGGACATCAATCATTTATTAGATGCTGGTCAATTAGAGCAACTAATTGAAGATCATACTTTTATTGTTGAACCACTAATATTAAGCACAGAAAGACCAGATAAAGTAGCATCAAATTTAATTGAAGGACGTGTTGCAATTATAGTTGAAGGAAGCCCTGAAGTTTTAGTTGTTCCTGCAATATATACAGATTTCTTGCGCTCTTCAGAAGATTCTTATGTAAGATATCCATATACTATTCTTCTAAGAATTTTTAGAATGCCAGCAGTTATACTTTCAGTTTTATTGCCAGGATTATATATAGCTATTACAACTTTTCATCAAGAAATGATTCCTACTGATTTATTATTTTCTATAGCAGGTACTCGCGAAAAAGTTCCTTTTTCAATGCTTATTGAACTTTTAATAATGGAAATTTCTTTTGAAATAATACGTGAAGCATCAATTAGAACACCTGCACCTGTTGGTACTACTCTTGGAATTATTGGAACTTTAATTTTAGGACAAGCAATAGTTTCTGCAAACATAGTAAGCCCTGTATTAGTAATTATTGTTGCATTAACTGGTATAAGCACTTTTGCAGTTCCAAATTTTTCTTTAAATTACAGTTATCGAATATTAAGATTTATCTATATTTTTTTACGGCGCATTCTCAGGTTTTTTTGGAATATCATTAGGACTATTTATAAATTTTTGCTTGCTTTCTACAACAAATTCATTTGGTGTTCCATATTTAACACCATATGCACCACTTAATAAATCAATGTTTATAGATGATTTAATTTCTATGCCTTTTTGGAAACAAGAAAATAGGCCTTCATTTTTAAAACCAAAAGAAAAAAAGAAAGAACCTAAAATATCAATGAAATGGCGAAAAGGAGGATAATTCTTATGCATTCTACATTAAAAATAGGCACTTGGGAAGCTGTTGCAACTATAGGTTGTATTTCTTTAATTCCTATTTTATTAACTTTACCAACATATGCTGTTACAGATTTTGGAACCGCTACTTTTTTGCATAATGTATATACAACTATATTAACTTTAATTATGTTAGTAATAATATTATCCCTCTACAAAAATTTTTCTCATATGGATATTGTAGATATTGCAAAGCATGTTGGTGGCAAACCTCTTCAAATAATTTGTGGCATAATTTTAATTTCAACAATTCTTATACTTTGTATTTTAACATTTTCTGAATTCACTCAGAATTTGCAAAATGTATTATTTCCTGATGCACCACAAGAATATATTAGTATCCTCTTTGGTATAGGCATACTAATAAGTGTATTTCTAGGTATAAGAGGAATTTTTAGAACTAGCTCTATTGTAGTTCCTATGATTGCAGTTGGATTTATATTTATGTTTTTTGTTTTGTTTAATGATACAGATATTACTAATTTTTTCCCTGTTTTTGGAAATGGTATTTCAAACTTTTTTTCACAAGGTTTTAATCGTATTGCAAGATATGAAGGAATTTTTTATATTTTTCTAATTACTCCGTATGTGAAAAATTATAAAAAAGTAGGTTATTTATCTTTTATTTTATCAACCTTTTTTGTTTTACCAATTATATTTTTACTTGTTGGCAATATCCCCTACCCATCAATAACAGAAAATTATTTTCCAATATTTGAACTAACTAGGTTAATAAATCTTGGACGTTTTATTCAAAGAGTAGAATCGATTTTTATTTTGCTTTGGCTACTTGCAACATTTATATACTTATCTCTTTCAGTTTATTTTGCAATTTATATTTTTCAAAAAATATTTGATTTACAATACTCACAAAGACTAATACCCTGCTTTACAACAATTATAATGTCAATTTGCACACTTTTAAATTCTTTCGAAATAATAATTAAAATACGAAACTTTTTCTTTGTTCATGTTTCTACTTATGTATTATATATATTACCAATAATTTTATTGATTGTTGCAAATATTAAAAGGAGGATTGAATGCAAAAAACTAATAATTCAAAATTCATCTTTTTAATAATATTATTACCTCTTTTTCTAACAGGCTGTTATGATAGATTTGAATTAGATAATTTAGCTTATGTCGTAGCTATAGGTGTTGATAATGGTAAAAATAATAATGTAAATATAACTTATCAAATTGCAGTTCCTTTAAAGATTACAGGAGAAAATTCTGAAACAGGTCAAGAAACATATACCGTATATACAGTTTCAGCTCCTTCTTTAAGTGTTGGAAATACTATTGTAAATACTTTAGTAAGTAAAGAAGTAAATTTATCTCATGTAAAACTTATTTTATATTCTGAAGAAATCGCAAAAACAGAAATGTCGGGGCACTTCAATTCCTTTATGAGCCATACTGATATACGTCCAAAAGTAACATTAGCTGTTTGTGAAGGTAAAGCTGAAAATTTTTTGAATAAAGTTTCATCAACTTTAGAAGTCAGTCCTGCAAGATACTATGAATTACTTTTTAGTTCGTATAATTACACAAGTCAATCTGTAGGTTCTGAACTAATAGATTTTTATACAGCATCTCAAAGTAAAGATCGTGAACCATTTGCAATATATGTTAAATTGGAAGAAAATGAACAAGGAACTACAGAAATAAAACCACAAGGCATTGCTGCATTTAGTGGCAGTAGTATGAAAGGTATTATTGAACCAGAACTAGTAATATCTCATTTATTATTAACTAATGATTTAAAGAAATCAGGATATTGTGTTAAAGATTTTAACAAAGATGATAGAGTTATTAGTGTAAATTTAGATCAAATGAAAGCTCCTCAAATCAAAGTGTCTACAGATACAGATAATCCCAAAATAGAATGTAATATTGAATTAGTTGCACATTTGGTTTCTTCTGGTAGTAATATAAATTTTTATGAAGATGATAATAAAAAAAGATTAGAAGAAGAATTAAATAAAAGCTTAGAAACACGTATTGGAAATTATCTAGATAAAACTATAAATGAATTTGAAACTGATATAGCTCGGATTAGGAAGATTTGCAAAACTCAATTATTTAACTTGGCAAGATTTTGAAGATTATAATTGGCTTGAAAAATATAAAAATTCTACTTACGATATAAATGTAAAAACTGATGTAAATATTTCTCAAGTAATTTCTCATACGCAACCTAATACAAATGATTAAAAGGAGATTAAATATGATTTGGGAGATTTTAATTTTATTATTTGGAATTATATCTGCTTTGTACGCTTTTCCTTATGGCATATGGGAATTTAAAAATCAGAATAAATCAGGTGGAATTTTAGTTATACTAATTGCATGTATATGTATCGTTTTATCAGGATTGCAGATATATTTATAAATTATTTTAAAGATTTGATAATTGTGTTAGCCTAATATTAAAGTAATTGTATTAAATACGATGTTTTAATTTCTCGTTCGTAAGAATATTTAATGAAAGCTAAGGCTCGCCATACGATTTTGTGGGTCCCCACGCTTCGTTTCACTCGCCCCCACAAAATTTTTTCGTATTCTAAACCTTAGCTTTCATAACATATTCTAATTCCTCGAAGAAACATCTTCTTTAATACAATTACTTTAATTATTTGAATATAAGTTATATCATCAAATCTTTTAATCATTTTATTCTTCTACATATAATTCAAAATCAATTCTTCTTAACATTTTATTTGCAGACAATACTTTTACTTTAATTTTATCTCCTAACTTATATACTTTATTAGTACGCTTACCATATAATTTAACATTATATTCATCAAATACATAGTAATCATCTTTCATATCTTCTAGTCTTATAAGACCTTCAATGGTATTAGGTAATTCTACAAATACTCCAAAAGATGTAACACCTGAAACCATTCCATCAAAAATTTCTCCTATATGTCTTTGCATATATTCACATTTTTTTAACTCGTATAAATCTCTTTCAGCCTCTTCCTCCTCTTGCTCTGCATCGCTTGACATTTCAGCATATTTAACAGCTTGTTTTTTATATTTAGAAATTTTCTTATCGTTCAAGTCATTATCTAAATAGTCTGAAATTACTCTATGAATAAATAAATCTGGATACCTTCTAATAGGAGAAGTAAAATGACAATAATATTTTGATGCAAGTCCAAAATGTCCAATATTCTCATTACTATATTTAGCAAGTTGCATAGTTCTAAGCACCATCAATGATACAAGTTTTTCTTCATCCTTACCTTTTGCTAAATCTACAACATTTTTCAATTCTTTATTATTTATCTTTTCTATATTTGGATAATTTAAATTAGTTAAAAAAATATTTAATTTTTCTATTCTATCTAGTTCTGGTTTTTCATGAATTCTATATATAAATGGAAGTTTCTTTTTGAAAAAAGTTTCTGCGATAGTTTCATTTGCAATAACCATAAACTCTTCAATTATTTTGTTTGCTATTGTCATTTCTCTTAGCCCAATTTCAACTACAGAATCATTTTCATCAAGTAAAATTTTTGCCTCTGGCATTTCAAAATCTATTGCACCTTCATTAGCTTTTTTATCTATCAATATTTCTGCAAGTTCTCGCATCAATTTTAATGTTTCTACATGCGGCTTATATTCTTCAAAGACTTCTTTATCTTCTAAAATACTATAAACTTTGTTATATGTCATTTGCAATTTAGAATTTATTACACTTTTAAATACTTTACTATTAACTACTTGTCCATTTTTATCTATTTCCATTTCAACTGACAATGTATATCTATCTTCTCCAGGGTTTAAACTACATATTCCATTAGATAATTTTTTAGGTAACATTGGTATTACAGTATCAATCAAATAAACGCTAGTGCCCCTTCTTCTTGCTTCCTTATCTAATTCAGTACCATCTTTAACATAGTAACTAACATCAGCAATATGAACACCAAGTATATAATTATCTCCTCTTTTTTCTAATGAAACCGCATCATCAATGTCTTTTGTATCATCTCCATCAATAGTAAAAATTTCTTTATCTCTCAAATCTACTCTATCATCGATTCCATGAATTACTTCAGGAAGAATCTTTGCTTCTTTTTCAACTTCTTTTGGAAATACTAATTTATAATCATGTGCTCTAATAACTGAAATTAAATCAACATTTGTATCACTAGCTTTTCCTAAAATTTCAATAACTTCTCCTTCCGCATTTTTACCATTAACAGGATATTTAATTATCTTGGCAACAACTTTATCTCCATTTTTAGCTTTATGTCTTGATGATTTTGAAATAAATATATCAGTACCTAATTTTATATCATCAGGAACAACAAAACCATAATTTTTACTTTTTTGAAAAGTGCCAACTACAGTTACCGTTGATCTTTTAATAATTTCAACAATTTCTCCTTCAGCTCTATGGTTTTCTTTTTCTTCTGTGTTAATTTTTACTTTAACAATATCGCCAGTCATAGCTCCTTTATCCATATTAGGAGGTATAAAAATATCATTTTCTTCATTATCAACTTCTACAAATCCAAAACCTCTTTCATTTGAAATATACTTTCCTTCTATAATATCTTTTACTTTCATAGTGCTCCTTTCATATTTATATACACAAAAAAACACTTAAACTTTTCCAAGTTAAGTGCTTATATTGTACAAATTATATATTAGTAATTGATTATCATTAAAGATGTTGAAGCAATAGTTAAAACAGCAAAAATAATACCAACATATTTAGTTAATTTAACAAGTCTTGCTTCTCTGCTAGAACCCATAGTTCCACCTCTATTTGATTCGCCAGTAACAATACTGCCATCTTCATTTCCTTCTTGTATTAAAACTAATATCATTACAATAATTGCAGAT
Organism: uncultured Clostridia bacterium; assembly: GCA_947588905.1. GTDB lineage: Bacteria > Bacillota > Clostridia > TANB77 > UBA1234 > UBA1234. The sequence continues at coordinate 4,513 of CANQBB010000011.1, read as the reverse complement.
AATACTTGCAAAACTGTTACTATATTTTCTAAAACTTTCATCTTATTTTCCTCCTTGCTTAGTGACATGGTCAATTTTATCATATAAAAGCATTTTTTGCAATATAATTTATTCAAAATATGTTAATTTCTTGTAAATTATGCTATACTTGACATACATTCTATTTTACATGAAAGGAAATGATTATTTTGAATATAAATATAGTTTTAGTAGAACCCGAAATACCTCAAAACACTGGAAATATTGCCAGAAGTTGTGCTGCAACTGGTGCAAAGCTACATCTTGTTCATCCTCTTGGCTTTAGTATCTCTGAAAAACAAGTAAAAAGAGCTGGATTAGACTACTGGGATAAATTGGAAATTGAAGAACATGCTTCATTTTCAAAGTTTCTCGAAAAATATCCTCCAGACTCAAATAATATGTATTTTTTAACGACTAAAGGTCAACGAACATATATAGATGTCGATTATTCAAATATGGATGAAGTTTTCTTACTTTTTGGCAAAGAAACTAAAGGTCTACCAGAAGATATTCTTAAAGAAAATATTAAAAATGCTATAAGAATACCTATGCTTCCTACCCTTCGCTCATTAAACTTATCTAATTCCGTAGCAATAGTTTTGTATGAAGTTTTGCGTCAAGCAAATTTTAATAATTTAGAAGAAAAAAGTAAATATTTTTGTTAAATAAAATAGTAATGATTGATATATAAAAAAGTGTCTTTTTCTTGGCGGTTAAAAGCCCAATATTACTTTTTTGAATTCCTGAAAAAAAGTCATATTGGGCTAAAAAGTGCACTGTCTTAAACAGTATCAATATCATCTATTTTATTTATAACATATTAACTAATCTTTGTATAACTACACTTACTTCAGCTCTAGTAACAGTTGCTTGAGGATCAAAGTTTCCATTTTCTCTTCCTTCCATCAAACCAATTTGTTGCATAATAGAAACTTGTTCTTTAGCCCAATCAGAAATTAGAGATTCATCATTAAATGTAACTGGTTCGTTAATTATTCTAGTGCTAAAACTTCTCACTAGTTTATAGTTTTTCATGTAATTATATAAAATAACAGCTAGTTGCTCTCTTGTTACTGCATCATTAGGTTTAAATTCTCTTTTTGAATATCCGCTTATTATATCATTTTTATTAGCCCATGCAACATAGTTTGTAAACCATTCATCATCATCTATATCCCAAAACATATTTACATATCTAGAAACTCTTTTTCCGCTAGAAGTAATACGAATAACATCATCTCCTGTCAACCTCCATAATACTGTAACAAGCATGGCTCTAGTCATAGTATCTTCTGGATTAAACTCAGTTTTAGTTATTCCATTATAATATCCATTTTTTATAACATATGATATAGAATCATAAGCCCAATGTTCTTTTATATCTGTATAATTATCTGGATTTCCTCTAACTGGAATATACACTGCATTAACAACTGATGAAAAAATTAAAACAAATGCGATGATTAAAAATATACTTCTATTAAATTTATTCAACCTAATTACCTCCATTCATAAATTCTTAAAAGATTACTGCCATCTGTATTACAAGTATACCATCTGCCATTTGAACCATTTTTCAATAAAATGTAATAGCTATCTCCATAATGTAAGATTTTACTTAGTTCAAAATTTGCATCTATATTCATTATTTTATTATCTAATAAATAAATTGCTTGATTATCAGTTGTAACATATTCTGTAATATCTCCATCTAGTAATTCTATTACATCTTTTTCATCATAAACATCAATTCCATTTGTCCATCTAAAGTCACCAGAATCACTATTATAACTTTGATATATTACTTCATCATTCATATTAACTACTCTATTATTAACTACAAAATCTCTAATTTCTTTATAACCATACTCTATACTTGAATAATACAATGTTTTATTTTCTACATTTTCTTCATTAGTAGAAGCTCCTTTGCTAGATTCGGAAACAATATAATACACTTCATTTTTTTCACTTAAAACAGTCGCATCAATAAACTTTGAAATATATCCAGATTCTTCACTAGTATCTGTTTGAGCTAATAAAGATACCGTACTTTTCGTTGTATCTACAGAAAATAATGAAGAAGATCCATCTGTGTTCTCAGACGTAAATAATAACATATCACCACATTTTTTCATTATATCTATATTATTTCCAGTTGCTAAGGCATATGATACTTTATTAGTTCTATATAAAGTTTTTTCGTCATATGATGACAAATATAAATAATCTAAACTTCCAACTTTCATTGTATAAATATAAATATTATCATCTACATATAATATCTTACCATTTAATATTTCGTTAATTTCAAATGTATTCAAATCAGAAGTATATGTTTTTGAATTATTGGTATATATCAATTTATTGCATTGTATAAATATTCGATTGCCAAATTCGTTTTGATTAGCATTAACTACTGTTTGATATACACCATTATCTTTATCATATTGTATAATAGATTGATTATCATTATTCACAAAATATATTTTATTATTATATTCCAAGACTTCTGCACCTTGGTTACTTACGGGGCCTACATTCTCTGTAACCTCATATATTTCATCACTATTATCCTTATTTAAAGTTACTAATAAAACAAATATTCCTATAATTGCTAAAATAATAATAATCATTAAAAGTTTCAAAGTTTTTTTGTTTTGCATATTTTATCCTCCTATAAATAGTTATTTATATGCTTCCAATCTATTTATTTTAATGCCTTTTGAAATAAATTTACTTTCATATTCTGTCAATACATTATTTTCATCCTTCAAATCTCTAGTAATATTTTTTAATGTATACCCATGTTTTTCAAAAGATTCCATAGAAAATTCAAATAAATCATTATTATCCGTTTTCATAAAAATCTCGTTTTTATCTTTAAAAATAAAATCATATTTATTCAAAAAATTTTCACTAGTTAGTCTTCTCTTGGCATGTCTTGTTTTTGGCCATGGATCCGAAAAGTTTAAATATATTCTGCTTATTTCTTTATCAAATATTTCATTTATATTATTTGCATCAAATAGCAAAAGTTTTAAATTTTCAAGATATTCTTCATCTTCAAGATGCTTAGTAGCTTTTACTAAAACACTATCATACATTTCAATGCCGATATAATTTATATTTTTATTTATTTTTGCCATTTGTATTATAAATTTACCTTTTCCCATACCAATTTCAATATGAATAGGATTATTATTATTAAAAATATCTTTCCATTTTCCTTTATATTCAGTCGGATTATTAACATAATATTGTGACTTTTTTATTTCATCTTCTGCACCTTTTATCTTTTTTAGCCTCATGTCTCCTCCATATTAAGCTGTTTTTAAAAATATTGTGAAAAATATAGACAATTTCTCATACCTATTATATAATAAAGCGAGCAGTTAATCAAATATAATTGTTAAATTTTATTATGAGGTGATATTTATTATGAAAAAATTAGCATTATTATTATCTATACTTTTAATTTTGTCGATGGCATTTACTAGTGTTTTAGCTACTGAAAATAATTCAGAAGAAGGATCTGATGGCATTGCACCAGTTTCTTCTGGTGAAGTTGTTGAATCTACTGAGTCTGGCGAAGATGTACCAATGTCTGGCGAAATTATATCAGGTGAAAATATTTCTGGTGAGATTGTAAATGATACTACTCCAGTTTCAGGAGAAACTGCTACTCAACCAGATACTACTGAAACAGCTCAAAGTTCTTCAAACAATTCTGCAATTGTAGGTGCAATCATTGCAATAGCAATAGTTATAGCTGTAGTTGTAATAGCTGCTATACTTCATAAAGACTAATATTATATTAAAAAAAATCCTCTTATTTATAATAAGAGGATTTTTAAAAACCACAAAGAGGAAAATCTCTTTGTGGTTTTTAATATTTTATTTATTTAATATTGTTACATGGAAACTTTCTCCTGTATTATTTGAGTCTCTCGTTACTAAGTTATTACTTCTTATATACACTCCTGTTAGATTTCCATTTGCTGATGCATTTATTCCACTTTCTATTTTAGTTATTATCTCTGATGTTCCTTTTGATAAATCTTTTATTCCTTCTTCTGTTAGTATTTGTATCTTACTTGCACTTCCCAATCTCTTTGCTGTATTTAATTCTTCTTCACTTGTTACTAACATATTTATTTTCGTTGTATCTATTTCATAATAACTTCTTATTTCTTCTTTTACCATCGTCTTTGCTGTCTTCATCTTACTTAATAAATTCATTGCTACATCTAAGTCTATTTGTCCTCCGTACACTGTTTTTATTTCCTTTATCTTCTTTGATACTAGTCTTACATATCTTATTTCTGTATCTACTTTGCCTCTTACTTGTACAATTGTCTCATTTCCTACATTATTTATAAACTTAAATTCTTCATTTATTTCTTTTGTTCCACTTGGTACTTTTATTTCTATTTCTTTTTGATATGTATTTCTATATCCTTCTTTCATTTCTTCATAACCTTCTGGTAAA
>CANQBB010000010.1 GCA_947588905.1 uncultured Clostridia bacterium | reverse complement strand
GTATCACTTTAACCATAAACATCACCACCTCTCCTACGATAATTCGTATAATTGGTGGCAAAACCACATCTGCTTATCATCATTTCCTATGTTTACCAACATACAACATTTTTTAATAAAAAAAAAGTGAACAGAGCAAGTTTTTGAAAAAAATATTATATTTCTACTGATACAATTTATATAAATTATGATATATTGTAGTAAATTGATTGATGTTTCTGTAAATTGTTAAGTGAGAAAAAAAGTTGTAAATATTTACAACAATGATTCCAAAAAATTATAAAAAATCTTGTAGTTAATTACAAGATTTTTTTCGATTTATCAATAAATATTTTTTTAATGTTCGCCTTGTCAAGCAACCACGTATGCGATATACTGTTCGCATAGATAAAGGGAATAACAGAGCGGTTAGCCATTTCTTTTCATTAGGAAACCTCCTAAAGAATGAACTGAACCCAAAAAGTTAGACACTTTTTAGATTTAGTTCATTTTAGCCGAACTAGTGATTATTTTTAAATATTCATGAGGCTAACCGTTTATGCGGTTTTCCTTTATCTATTTTTATTTTAGTATATTTTATGATAGAAGTCAATAATTCTTGAACAAAAAACAGCAGTAAATATTATATATAAATTCATATTTTCAAGCAAAACATTAACAAAATCATTGATTTTTAATAGTCTATGTATAATTGCAATTTATATAAACTATAATATATTGTGGTAAATTGATTGATATTTTAATCTTTCTTATTGTTTTTTTACAATTTTCATTTACTTTTTCTTTTATAGAAAAACTACCATATAGGATTGGCAGTTTTTAGAAATGCAAAAGGCGTGAATTGATATCACGCCTATTAAAAGATACTCACACTGCCACTTCGGCAAGCTCGGTGTTTTCCTTCACACATACCGCGTGGGTACACACGGGGTAGGGAAAATTTCCGATGTGCTTTCTCCTGGTCTTGCGGTACCTTTGTGTACCATGATTTCAACCAGTGTGCAACCACTAATCTACTCTCATACCAAAGGGTCGACGCATGGGGTCACTGTTGAACACCACACTTGAGACAAAACCTACTCAACTTCTACCGCAATGAGAAGCAGAGCGCCATCTACATCTTAAATAATATATAGGGTTTGTCTCCAATAAAATCCTCACTGCTTTATATGTTAACATAAATATGCAAAAAGGTCAAGAAAATTTCAAAAAAATTTAAATTCCTCTTGATTTTTTATGTAAATTATGGTATTATGTAAATCGTAGTGTTGTGCTACAAGTATTCTTGAGCTATTGCTCAATTCATATAGAGTCACTCAATCATCCACACATCCGAACCAAAATACGAAAGGAGTATGCATATGAAGGATGTTGTCGTTTCTCTGATTCGGTTTCTGACTCAGTTTGGCTACGAGTATGTTGTGGGAGAATCCAAGGGATACCTCGCATGCACGGAAGCCTATCAGGCTAACCTCACGACCGACGATGCGCTTCGGCTTGTGTACCAGCACATGTTCGAAATGCGCGAACTTTCGGGATGCTGCCTGCACTGGAGCCTCTGTCTGCTCCATTTGCTTCGCAGCAGAGGCTACCGAAAGTGTGCCTTGCTACTGACGCCTGAGACCAACGGTACGAGGGCTTCGGTTTGCTACGTGGATGACGGTCGGCTCTTCGTTGCGGATATCGTCGAGTACATCAAAGGTGCTGCAAAAAGCATTGAAGATATTGCTCACATACCCTACGAGGAGTTCGTAGAGCCTTTCGCGGCTGACGCCGTCTGGCTTGAAGACCTGGATAAGGTGGATGTCCCCCTCATGGACTTCATCTTCTTCCAGTTGCGACCCAACACCACTGTGAACGAAATGCTGAGAAAGGAGTGACCAATCTGAAGGGGACACATTGTCCCCTATCCATACGCTGTAGGCTTGCACTATGGCGTTCTTTTTTTATTCATAAAAAAGGACAGAGCAAATTGATATGTTTTGCTCCGCTCCATCTTTTATTTTATTCATGCAATACACTTGTAGCATATCCATTTTCAATTGCAGCATTACATGTTTCGTCTATTTGTTTAGCAATTTCTTCTGCTGTTTTCTCTCCATAAAGCAAATCTTGAATATTGGTATAAAATACATCTCTAACATCTCCCCACGCAGGTGAATTTGCTGTAAAATTCCATCCTGTTTGCTTATTAGCAATATATTTCTTTTCATTTACTAATTGATCTGCATATTTTGATTCAACCTTATTACTACATGTTATTCCACCAGATGAATATTCTAACCATTCATCTGTTTCGTAAATATATTTTACAAAGTCTTTTGCAACTTTTAATTTTTCTTCATTCCCATTGTCAAATACTTCAAATCCCGTTATAAATGTAGTGTTAAAGCCATTTCCATCTATTGAAGGAAAATTAACATGTCCATATTCAAATCCCTGTTCTCTTAAAGTAACATCTAAAGCGATATTATTAAGAGAAATTGCTAATTGTTGCTTATAGAATAATGCACCACAATCATCTATCTCTAGTGTTTCTGCATTTTTAGGAAAATATCCTTTTTGATTTGCATCCATAATCCACTGAATTGCTGCTATACCTTCTGGTGTATTAACATTTATTCTACCATTTTCATCAAAAAATGTTCCACCTCTACTTCTAAGTAGTGTCATTATATGGGTATCTCCCATTCTATTTTTTGCATACATCATCATTGGTGAAACATTTTTAGGTAATTTTTGAGCTAAAGTAGAAAGAATTGTCTCCCATTCATCTAATGTCCAACTTTGTACTTCATCTTTATCTGAAATAAATCTATCCAAACCAACTTGTCTAAATAGCTCTTTATTGTAACACAATGTATTTTGCATTCCCAAATATGGTATCATATAAGTTTTTCCATTTATAGTACTATTATCCCAATAACTAGTATCTATATCATTTCTAATTTCATCACTAATTATATCGTCTAATGGAACTACTTTTCCTGAATGAATATATGTAGACATATTAAAGAATTCAGCATACAAAACATCTGCAGCATCTTCGGTATCAAACGAACCTGTTATTTCTTTGCTTGCATTTTCTTGAGTAAATTGCGACAATTCAATTATTACATTTGCATCTTCATATTGCTTTGCAAAAGCATCACTTGCTTTTTTTAAAAAGCCATATGAATCGTTAATTTCTTCATCTGTTAAAGAAGACATTTGAAGTGATGGAGTTTTTATTCTTAATATAACTATAGGTTTTTCATTTTCTACATTATTATTATTGCACGCAGTTAATACTCCAATTGCCAATATACTTACTAAAATTAAACTAATTATTTTTTTCATATTCTTCTCCTTTATTTATTAAATATTTCTTTTAAAGTCTTTAAAAGTTCCTCTATGTTTATTGGTTTTGCAAGGTGTCCATTCATTCCGGCTTCTTTAGCAGCTTTCTTATCTTCTTCAAAAGCATTTGCTGTCATTGCTATAATAGGAATATTCGCTATATCTTTATTTTCAAATTGCCTAATTTCTTTTGTTGCAGTGTAACCATCCATCACAGGCATTTGAATATCCATTATAACCAAATCATAATCTCCAACTTTAGATTTTTGTAATTTTTCGCATGCTATTTTACCATTTTCTGCACTATCTACTACAAATCCAAAGTCTTGTAAATACTCAGTTGCTATTTCTCTATTCATAAGATTATCTTCTACCAGCAATATTTTCTTTCCTTTAAAATCTATCTCTTCCTTTTCTTCTTCAAGTTTTTCTTCATTCTCACTACAATTCTTACTAAGTATTCTTCTTAAATCCGATAAAAATAAAGGTTTACTAATAAAATCTGTTACTCCAGCTTTTCTTGCCTCATCTTCTATATCAGACCAATCATATGCTGAAAGAATTATAATTGGTGCACTTTCTCCAACTATCTCTCTAATTCTTCTCGTCGTTTCAATGCCATTCATATCTGGCATCATCCAGTCAATTAAATATACATAGTATGGTTCATTCATTTGAATTGCATATTGAGTTCGAGCAACAGCCTCTTTTCCATACATTGTCCAATCAGCTTTCATTCCTATTTGTTTTAACATATGTGATACACTTTGACAAGAGTTTAAGTCATCATCTACCACTAAAGCTGGTAATCCTTCTAATTTCTTTATTACATTTATTTCTTTATGACTGTCTTGAAGTTTAAGCTCTAATGTTACAATAAATTCTGTACCTTTTCCAACTTCACTTTCAACTTCAATTTTTCCATTCATCATGTCCACAATATTTTTTGTAATTGCCATTCCAAGTCCAGTACCTTGAATTCCACTAACAGTTGAATTTCGTTCTCTTTCAAAAGGTTCAAAAACATTTTTTAAAAATTCTTTGCTCATTCCAATTCCAGTATCTTTAACTCTAAACTCATAAATTGCTGACCCATGATTTGTTACACCTTTTTCTGTAATACGTAAAGAAATAACTCCTCCAGCTGGTGTGAATTTTAATGAATTTGATAAAAGATTTATCAATATTTGATTTAATCTCAATTTATCACATAAAATATTTTCATCAGTAACATCAACTGTATCAATAAATAATTCTAATTGTTTTGCCTGAACATCGGCTTGTATAATATTTCGTATTCCATGCAAAATATCTGCAATATTTTCTTCTTTTTCATCTATATTCATTTTTCCAGATTCAATTCTACTCATATCTAATACATCATTTATTAAAGATAATAGATGATTTGAAGATTGTCCAATTTTTTGTAAGTAATCTTTTACTCTCTCTTTGTTGTCTATATGTGTTGCTGCAAGAGCTGTAAAACCTATTATTGCATTCATAGGAGTACGTATATCATGAGACATATTATTAAGAAAAGTGGTCTTTGCTTTATTAGCTTGTTCAGCTAATGCAAGAGCAGATTCTAGTTCTTCACGATGTTTTTTCTCCATATGCATAGAATTTTTTTGTATATGATTTCTAAATATTAGTAATATAACTCCCAATACTCCAACTAACATCACAGTCAGTAAAATAGTAACCATTCTTGTAATGTTTTTGGTTTGATTTTCAAAAACACTAGTAGGAACAGACATTACGAAGTACCAATCAACTTCGCTCATAGGAGTAAATGTCATTGTTCTTTTTCTTTCACCTAATGTATAAAATAATGAAAAGGATTCCTTATTTAATATTTTTTCTTTTATATCGTCTATCGTTAAATTATCATCAAATTCTGCATTTTCAATTAAATTATAAAAATTTTCTCTAGTAAATAATGCTGTATTATCATCAACAGACACAATATAATTTCCTTCTAAATCTATTACACTACTAAAACCTAATCCATCATAACTGTCTATCTTTAGCTCATCACTTAAAGAATCAATTGTATAATAACATACAATATATTTAAAAGTATTTTCTTCTATTGTAAATTGCTTAATCTTAGCACCAACCATTAACAACTCTTTTCTTGCATCAGCATGTGTAGCTTGATTATCTCGTCTATATGCGAATTCATCTGCAGATGATTCACAAAGATTTAAGAGATCTTCATCTTTTTCAGTAATTTCGCTTCTACTGCTAAACACTTTACCAGTATCAGTAATTAAATCCACTTCTATACAATCTATTGTTTGCGCTTTAATCATCAGTTGATTTTGCATATCTTCAATATTTTTTAGTTTTAATAAACGTATTTCTGTTGCTATTCCTTTGACGTTTACCCATCTATGTTCCAAACTAGATATTATTGATTTTTTGTCATGTAATGATAATTCTTCCATATTATGAATTGATGAATTTATTATTCTCGCATTAACAACTTTATAAAAAGTATAAAATCCATAAACAAGCGCAATTAAAACTATAAATGTAATAAAAGTTATTATAATTTTGTTTTGCTTCAGTTTTTGTTTATTGATTATTTCTTTTGATTTTTTTCCCATTGTTAATAAAATCCTTTCTTTATTTTTTTCATATGTACACTTATTTATATCACTATCTTATCATAAAAGATTTTGGTTTACTATAGTTTTATTTAAAATTTTATATTGCTTAGATTTCAATCATGTTGTATACTTTTTATGCAATAAAGTTTTAGATATGGAGTGGTGCCGAAGTGGTCATAACGGTGCTGACTCGAAATCAGTTAGCGGTTCCAACTGCACGTGGGTTCGAATCCCACCCACTCCGCCAAAAGAAAACTACCTAGAACAAGGTAGTTTTTTTAAGAATTAACTTTCTCAAATGATTCGAACCCGAGAGGGCAACGAACGTTAAGAAAATGGTTCAGTGAACCATTTTTAGTGAGTTGATCGACTGAGCTTGCAAAGGAGATATAGGATGTGCAGCAGACGGCGAATCCCACCCACTCCGCCAAAAGAAAAATGGAAAAAGAGGCTATGTTAGCCTCTTTTAAGTTTTATTTGGAGCTCTTCTTTTTCTTGGTTTTGTAGTTTCCTCACTATTATTTGGAGTCATCTGCCATCTTGTTATATCACCTTTTACATCAATTGGCTCATCAAAAATAACAATGTTACCTAACTCCCAAGCATAATTATTTTCAAATTCACTCCTAAAATACAACTCTTTGTCCTTTTGATTTAAGCATTCATTTTTAAAATTTTCGTCGCATTTTATGCAATTCATCAAAGTAACTCTTCCTAAAAATTTCCCAATAGGAAGTTCATCAGGTAAATATCCTCTTAATCTTCTTAATGCCTCTCTATCAACACCTTTTGCAGCATGAATAACAATTTCTCCTCTATAATTAGTTGGCCATTCTTTAATTTCAAATTTCTTATTTCCTTGCATTATCAAAGTAGCCCAAGGTTGTCTAAACGTTAATATCTTCATAATATTCCCCCTACATTTCTTATTACATTTTTTATATTAAAAATAATTCTAACACATTTATACATTTTGTATCAATATTTGTTTTAAGTTTGTATTGTCAAATTTAGTCACATATTATACAATATAATAAAATAGTAAAAGGAAAGGAAGAAATTATAATGGAAGCTAATATAGATGATGTAGATAGAGTTTTTGAACAATACTTAGAATCCAATATGACAAGACAAGAAGCTCTTCTTAGAGCAAAATTAGGAGGGTCTTTTCCTGATAAATTTCTTGCGGATTTAGAGATTGTAGAAGCATATTTAAATAGTGGTCGTGCAAATTATAGTAAACTACCTGAAGTAATGCAAAACAGCGAAGAAGTTGCTATGTGTGCGGCTAAAACAGGGTTTCTTGATCTTATCAAACAATTACCAGAAAAATTTAGAAGTAATCCCCAAATTATGGTTGAAGCAGTAAAAAGCAGTGGTTACTCATATGACTCAGCTTGTGGTGAAGCAAAAGATGATAGAACTGTACAATTAGAAGCACTAAAAAATGAGCCAAATACATTTATGTTGATGAATAGTTTTGAATATATGAAAAGTAAACCTCTTTTCGATTCTGCTGATAAAGAAACTCAAGAATTTTTAATCACAGCAGCAGCTGATAGTAAGGTTTTAGAAGAAATGTCAAAATGGCATAAGTATCATGAAATAGTCGAAGATAAAGATTTCCTTAAAAAAGTTTTAGAGAAAAATCCACAAGCCTTAGAACATTTTCCAGGAAGCCTAAAAAATGATCCAGAATTAGTAAAAATCTCTCAAGATGGTATGCAAAAATCTGAAGCTCCTAAAAGTCCTTCTACTCTATCAAAATTAGCTGAAGAAAATCGTGCTAAGAAATCAGAATTGTCTGATTTAAAAAAAGATGGTAATATATTAAATAAATTTCTTTCTCGTTTTAAAGGTAAAACTAAAGATAATAATGAAAGAAATTAAAAAGGAGGAAAAAACGTGAACGAGAAAAATACAAATGAATCGAATAAAAGTACTTCTGATGATTTGGTTCTTGCCATAAGGAATAATTTATATGAAGGAGCTTTCGACAATGAATTATTGCAATTAGTTAATAAATATGAACAAGGTTATATAAAAGAAAGTGATTTAACATCTGAAGAAGAAAAAAAACTAATAGATTATTATACAAAAAGAAATAAAGAATTAGATTTAGAAATATCAAGAAATAAAGCAACAATAAATAAATTGTTTGAAAAATTAGAAAAAGCTTATATTGAGGCTGCAAAACTAGAAAACAAATAATATATAAAACATACAAAAAAGTCCTATTAGAAATTTTAGTTTTTAATAGGACTTTTAATTATATTTTAACGCATATTATATAAGTACCACAAAATATCATTTATATTTTCTGTTACTTTATCATTAGATAATATATTTTTAATTTCATCCTCAGTAATCATTTTTAAATCCATATTTATTTTTAATCCTGTATATATTATTTTTTTATACTTATCATCTACTAAATTCAATACTTTTTGTTTATCGTCTTCACTCTCTAATTGATTATAAATCACATACATTAACTTTTCAAATAATTCATTAGATAATAATACATCTTTATTATCACTTAAAAATTTGAATAATTCTTTGCAATTAAAATTCATATTATTTTTCAAATAATATATTGCGTATAATAAATATGTTAAGGTTTGTTTTTCTTTTTGTAAAATAAATATTTTGTAATATTCTATAACTTTTTCATGTAAAATATCTTCAATAGGTTTTTCTTTTGTAACTTTTGTTGATGTCTTCCTTAAAAATGTTGGTATGTCTAAAGTGTTAGAACTTGTAGGTAGATCAACACTGTCATAATTATCGCAATCCTCATCGGCAACACTTAAACAACTTGTAATTTTGTTAAAGAATGTAGCTCTTTTTGAAAATTTATTACTCAATGGTGTATTTTGATGCACTGGAACTTCAAATAATTTATTATCTCTTTCATAGACAGTTATGAAAGATGTATATTTAGAATTTATATTATATTTTTCTGATAAATCAATTATCATATCAATATAAGTTTTTCTTTTATCAGAATCATATGTATTTTCAATATATTCTTCTAATCTTTCTATTTCCATTTTAGCAAATAAAATTTCTAAATCCACATTTGCATTTTCAATATTTTCTTTTTCAATTTTCCAAGAATATTCTTTATTTAATATTTTTCCTTTTAAAATTATATCATCTTGTAACTTTTCTATTTTTGCAAATAAATTAAAAAACTCATAATTAAATAAAGTATTTTCTTCTAGTATTTCATCAATAACTTTATTCTTACCAAAATCTATTTTTAGTTCTTCTAATAATGGAGTTTGAATTCTTGAAAAAGTTCTAATTATTTTTTCATCTATTTTTTCATTTGGTTGAATCAATTCAAATTTTCCATTACCAACTTTAGCTAATTCTCTTATAAAAGATGAATTTACATTTGTATCTATTCCAAAAGGAAATATTCTACTTTTCTTTATATTATTTTTAACATATCCAATTATTTCATCTTCATTACCCACTTGTCCATCTGTAAATAATAATATAATTTTATCACTATTATCATACAACGCAAATTTTATAGGATTTAAAATTTCTGTTCCACCCATTGTTTTCAAGTGGTTTATATATTCTATTGCCTTTTGTAAATTTTCATCATTAAATTCAAGCGATGTAATATTCATTGCTTCAAATTCTGATTCAAACGGAATAATATTGAATTTATCTTCAATATCAAGTTGCTTTAAGCATTCAATTACAGCTCTTTTAGTTTCATCTAACTTTTCCCCATACATTGATCCAGAAATATCAACAATAAAAAGATATTCTTTTTGTTCATCTTCATAAACATCATTAAACTCTGGCATAAAAGATAAATAAACTATATTTTTGTTATCTCTAGTTTTTGAAATACTAGCATTTGATGCAAGTTCATTTTTTAGTTCAACATTTAATATAAAATCTTTTGATAAATCATAGTTTAATACTTCCACTTCATTTTTATCAATTAAATTGATTTTATGACTAATGCACTCTATGTTTTTTATATTCAAAATTTTATCAATATATACTTTAAAATCAACTGTATAGCTAGTTTCCCCGTATGTTAACTTATTCGTAATATTTGATTTATACTTTGGAGTTACTAAAGTTGGTATTAAAATTTTTATTGTGTTATCTGTTATTTCAAACTTATCAATATAATTGATTTTAATTTTAACTTCTTCATCTTTATCTATTTTTCCAACTGAAATCTTAAACACATTATTAGTTTGCTGTTCCATCATGTATGCACTATTACCTTTTACCATGTTCTGATGATATTCTTTTTTTGCTTTCTCTTTATCTTTGCATTTTCCTTTTAGAACTTTATCTCCAATAACTATTTCAAAGCCAATAACAGTTGCAGTTTCAACTATTGGAAAAGTATATTCAACCTCTAAAACATTACTAGTATTATTTTTAAATGTTTGTTCAATTTCAAATGTTCCAAACTTGCCTATAACATTTCCTGTTATTATTACTTTCTTTAGTGCCAATTCATTTAAATCTACAATTTTCATACACTAATCCTCCAATAACTTTTCTACATATTTTTTTACACTTTCTATAATATGTTTATACCTTTCTTCATCTTTACTAGAATAATGAATTTCAAAAATATTACAGATATTTTCTTTAATGTATATCTCCTTATCACTTGCTTTTTTGATTGTTTTTTTAGTTACTTTTTCTTTTGGATTATTGTAAATATATTCTCTAATTTTATTAAGTGGCATATACTCTGATTGTAATTTTTTTATTAAAAAAATTCTTTTTAAATGTGAATCATTGTATAAACTATTTACCCCACTTCCTTCTGGTGGCATTAGCAAGCCTTTGCTTATATAATAATGAATCGTCCTTTTCGTAACACCTGCTTTTTCTGCAAGTTCAGATACTTTATATTCCATTATTTCACCTCTTTGTCGCATTATATCATCGTTACGTAACGATGTCAATATAAATTTTTTGTGCTCAATTTTCGCTCATAAATTTTATATTATACTTAATGTTTTTACATCTTTACCTTCCAAAGTTTTTAGTGAAATTTTTTCATTATCAACAATAATATAACATCTTAAATCTACACCTCTTGGCCTACCTATAGAACCAGGATTAGCTAATATTTTATCATTTTGTTTTTTCAATATTGGAATATGTGTATGTCCTTGAATAAATATTTCACCACAATTACTAGGTAATTCATAGCAGTTGTAATAGTGTCCATGAGTTATAGTTATTATTATTTTATCAAGATATAAATTATCCATATCAAACATTGGAAAATCCAACATGTTTTCAAAATCATATGTATCACAATTTCCACGTATTACTTCTATTTTATTTTTATTAGAATTTAATATATTTGCAATTTCACGATTTACAATATTATCTGTAGAAGAAGATGTATCCCCTAAAATTATTAACTTATCTGCTTTTTCATCTTCAAAAATTTTCATACATTTTTCTAGTAATTCTACTTTGCCATGTATGTCTGAAATAAACATATATTTCATAAGTATCCTCCTCATTTCATCAAACTAAAATTTCTATGAACAATATAACACAAGATACGTTATTTAATCAAACTATTATTTAAATTTAAGTTTTCGTGCTATATAATATAATTATTGAAATAAAAAAGCATATTTTTTTAAAATAAATTGACTTTTTTACTATATTATGGTAAACTAATTATGGTTTACTGTGGTGGCTTTATATAATAAAACAATAACTCGATATTAGTACATCTTTACTATTTTAAAAGGAGGTTTATTTAAAAATGTTTTTATTTGATATTCCAATTATAATAATTTGCGTAATTTATGGATTACTTAGTGGTTTTTGCAAAGCTGTATATAAAAGAGAACGCAGAAGATAAGTAAAATGCTATCAAAATTTTAGCACTTTGGGACATAGTAAGATTTACTACATCAATAAATAATATAAAATCATGTACATAAATTTAAAAATATATTCTAAAGGAGGAATTGGTTTTATGTCACAAGCAATATATAGTGTATATGAAATAGATAATAATGATAATATGCTTTGTGAATTTTTTTCAACCAGAAGAGATAATGCAATAGAATATTTAAAGACACGCCAAGCAATAATAGAGCAAGAATTAAAAAATTGGCGTAAGGAAATTGGCGTTAATACTTGCACATGGTATAATGGAGATGATTTCAAAAAGCTTACACTTGATATTATGGAAGTTAGTGAATAAAATTCATTATTATTTACAAAATTGTTTAAAATATTTTAAGCAAAGAAACTTTCTTATTTAATTTTCATTCTATACTTCTGCCATTATTTTTAATACGTCTTGACTTGTTATTTTTTTGCCTTGATTGTCTAAGTCCAGAACTCTTCTTAATACTTGTTCTGCTTTCTTGTCGTCCTGTACTGCTAACATTGATGCTATTATAGTTCTTGAGTCTGTTCCTAATATTTTCAATAAATCTATTATATCCTTGTGATTCTGCGTTAGTTTCATTTAATATATACCTCCTCATATATTCAGCAAAAATTTTATGCTAATCGGTTATTTCTAGAACTTTTTCCAATACTTGACTTATTTTCACTATTGGATTGTCCTTCATACATTCCAGTAGTTGTTTCGCTTGTTCTTCCGTCTCTAGCATCGCCAGTATTCCAAATTCGTAATTGTAATCCACGTTTGGTTTCTCATCTATTATCTGTAATATTTCTTCCCTCAGTTTTTTAACCTTATTTTCTCTAATGATGCCATGAATATCATCTCCTTCATCAATGCTCTTTACTTTAATAATTTTAAAACTTGTTGAACTCTGTTTTGTTTTTTTATTATAATTGCAATTCCTATTTGGGTCAATATTTTATTATATTTTGATGTAATATAAATAAAAAATATATGAATAAAAATAGACCAGGGTACGGGCTTTAGCACCATAGCAAGGTCTAATGATACTTAAAACAAATACTTAATACGTAATAAAATTTGATAGTTATTTCATTATTGTCCTCCATTTCCAGTAGTTTGTCTATTACTGCTTCCGCTCTCTTCTTGTTTTCCACCGATACCATTGCTCTTATTGCTTTTTCTTCTGGTACTTCTAATACTTTTAGTAATCTTAGTATTTCCATTTGACAATCTGTTAAAGCCATTTCTTACCTCCTTTACATTATTTATATATCTTTATATTCTTTATATTCTTTAAATTTGCTCGTTACTATTATTTCTAGCTCTTCATGATATATCATTTATCGATTATCATATTCTTGTGCTTTGTTCATATATTCTCGCTGTACCACTTTTGCTGTTATATTTTTTTATTATATTCTAATATGATATAATCTTTAGATATAACTATAAAAAACAAGTATTATTATCAATAAAATATATTGATTAAAAAATGGAAATGCTAACTCTGCTTTACCCCAAAAAATCGAAAGTAAAGATGGTAAGTTAGCATCTTCTATTTGCAGTATATTACCACAGAATAGCAATTATGTCAATAAATACTACAAAATTCATTATTATATATGATTGACAAGATTACTTTAAATTGATATTCTATCTAATAGAAGAAGGTATCCCACTCTTAGAGACTACTCATTGAGTAGAAAATCTAATGGGTGATGCCTTCTTTATTCAAGAGTTTGATATAATATAACAAAAGGAGGATAAAATGATTGACAAAAGAATTAAAGAAGAATTGTTAAAAGCTAAGGATTTAAATGCATTTAACAATATTTGTATAAAAGAGCATGTTGACTTTTTTCAAGATTTAGATGAAAATATATGGAAATATTATGAAACATTAGGTTCTGGTGGTTGTTCACTAAATCATGAAGACCCTCGTGAAGCATTTAAATAAAAATGCCTAATATAGTGATGTTGCAGAAACAGAGAAAAGTTAAGGTTATTTAGGATGCCTTTTTAAAACTCCTTTAGACTTCTTTGACATGATTATTGTTCTGTATTAATATAATAAGTAAAAGATGATAACTCTACCGTCTTACTTCCGCTTTCGCGTGGTAAGAAGGAGTTGTCATCTTTGTTTATTTTTAATTTTAAAAATATTCTTTTAGAGTTATCATTATTGATATAATTTTAAAATTGTGCTAATATAATGTTGGAATTAACCGATACAATGATTTTACGGGTGGGCAATTGGAGCCCACTATCGGATAATCACGTTTCGGTTTTTCCATTTTAGTTTTTCTATTAAAATTTTGTATCTAAAATAAAAAAGCAAAAATTATAACAATTGAACAATAAGAATTTAATAGTACTCTGCTATAAATGCAGAATTTTAGACAATATTTTATTATTAGATTTAGACATGTTATAATTGGCAAAAAATTATATTGAAGTTTTATAAATATAGTAAGGAGTGTAATATTAAATGCAATTGACGGAGTATCAATTAGAAATAATAAGGTTAATGAAATCATTAGGAATAAAAGAAGAAACAGTAATACCAGCGATGACATTCGTACAGGATAATAAAAAAGCAGTAGAAGTAATAGACAAGATATTAGATATGGAAGACAGAGGCGAAGAATTAACAGCACAAAAATTAAGTATTTGTTTTAAGTATCATTAGACCTTGCTACGGTGCTAAAGCCCATACCCTGGTCTATTTTTATTTATATATTTTTATTTATATATTTTTATTTATATTACATCAAAATATAATAAAATATTGACCAAAATAGGAATTGCAATTATAATAAAAAAACAAAACGGAGTTCAACAAGTTTTAAAATTATTAAAGTAAAGAGCATTGATGAAGGAAATGATATTCATGGCATCATTATTAAGAAAGATGAAGGAAGAGATATTACAGATAATAAAAAAGAAACCGAACGTGGATTACAACTACAAATTTGGAATACTGGAGATGCTAGAGACGGAAAAGCAGGCGAAACAACTACTGGAATGGATGAAGGACAATCCAACAGTGAAAATAAGTCAAGTATTGGAAAAAGTTCTAGAAATAACCGATTAACATAAAATTTTTGCTGAATATATGAGGAGGTAATATATTAAATGAAACTGACAGAATTTCAAATGGAAATAATAAGATTGTTAAAAGTATTAGGAGTAGAGTCGGAAACTATTATACCAGCAATGTTGACAGTGCAAGACAACAACAAAGCAATAGAAGTATTGAAAAAAATAATTGATATGGAAGACAGGGGTGAGGAATTAACAGCACAAAAGATGTTAAAAATAATGGCAGAAGTATAAACGTAAATGAAATTTTTGCACAGATATTATTGGCAGCAATGCTTAGAAACAATCTATTCACTTTTTATTTCTTTTATATTTTCATTTGCTCTTTTTATCATAATTTCTGCCATTTGCTTAAGTATAGATATTTCATGTAATGACATATCATCATATTCTATGTTTGGAGAATAATATAAAAAGTCAGACATCATTTCTTTATAAGCCTGCCCGTATTGCATATGCTTTTCTTTCCATCCTCGGTCTGAATAATTTATAATACACCTACGAAAGCCACCTACTTGTCTACTATTTGGCTTAAAATCTTTTTTGGTTATTGTTTTTTTTATCATCCTTTATTTCTTCTATGCTTTTTATTTCATTCTCATAAAAACATATTCCACCTTCAGATGTAGTTACTGTAATAGATGCAATGTTGTTATCATTATCAAGAGCTTGCGTATATCCAATGCAATACCCTACCCATTCTTTGCCATCTATATCAATTAGTTTTACATTTTTATATGAATATTCCCATAAATTCATAACATATCATTCCTTTCAAAAATATCTTACTAACAGTATTCTCCATTCTTTATTATTTTTTCATCTTTCAAAAATGCTTTTTTATTTCATTATAATATATCTTAGCACTATCCCCAATTATTTTTATGTAATAATAAAATAAATCCATACTATAATTTTAATATGATATAATAAGAATATAGATAAAGTGGTCAATACAAATAATTATATATTGTTCCAGATAAAAGATAATAGATAATAGATATTACTTTATATGAAACTATGAATAAAATCAAAATTAAAAATTATAATTTAAAAATTTTAAAAAAGCCAATCTTCATTGAGAAGATTGACAAATGGCAAACCGAAATGTACAACTACAAAATCGGACAAGGGTTAAATCATCTAAAGTAAGCCATATTTAGATTGACCTTTTCCCCTTATGCTATATATTATAAACTGGAGGTAATTAAGTTGTCAAGAAATTATCAAAAAGAAAATGAATGGGAAAAGACTAAATATATCAGAATTCAAAGTAAAATAGATAAAGAGCTTGGAATAGCATTTAAGATGAAATTAAAGGAAAAAAATATTAACTTGTCATCCTGGTTAGAAAAAGAAATTGAGGAATTTTTAAAAAATAATTGATATACATCATTAAATCTTATAAAAAACGAGATTAGAATAGCTTATAAATCAAATGAATACGAATGAGATATATTAAAAGAGGGTGCTAAACAAATATGAAAAATAAAATATTATGTCCAATAATAAATGAATATATTGAAAAAGATGAATGTTTTGATGTACATATGACTTTAGAGGGAGCTCCAAAAAGAACAGCACCAGAACAAATTGTAAAAGTAAAAAATTATAAGGATATTTGTATAAAGTGTATGCATCATAGAGAAGATTGATAAAAACGTTATTGTTCCTTATTACATTCTATACGATACGATATGATATAATCAAATAAAGCATAATATAAAAAACAATGTTTTTACTAAAATATATGAACAAAAAATAAACCAGGGTACGGGCTTTAGCACCGCAACAAGGTTTAATAATAGTATACCATATACAAACAACATCGTCAATTATCCAGCATACGAAAATATCAGAAATAGCATACGAAATTCAGCTAATTTTGAAATTGTTAAAGTAGAGAGCATTGATGAAGGAGATGATAATTATGACATCATTATTAAGAGAGATGAAGGAAGAAATATTACAGATAATAGAGAAGAAGCCGAACGTGGATTTCAACTACAAATTTGGAATACTGGAGATGCTAGAGACGGAAAAGCAGGCGAAACAACTACTGGAATGGTTGAAGGATAATCCAACAGTGAAAATAAGTCAAGTATTAGAAAAAGTACTAGAAATAACCGATTAACAAAGAACTCTGAACAGAGTTCTTTGTCTAATTCTAATGATAAATAAAAAAAGTTTTTAGATGATGGCTTTAATTTAATGTCTAATGTTATTATAATGACGTTTTTTTATGACATTATTTTTATTAACTTTTAAAAGTGGTTCAAAGTTGTTCATGATTTATTTTAAATATATCGTAACTTTTCTATTCATTTTTGTGCTAGATTTTTAATACATAATTTCAAATTTATCCGTCATCTTTTACTTCTTCTATGCTTTTTATTTCATGCTCATAAATAATGCCTTCCTTTCCAGGTGCCTCACGAAAAACAAAACAATCACATTCACTATCTGTCTCACCGTCTTCCGCATAAAAATATTCACATATTTTCCCTATAAATTCTTTACCATTAGTTAATATTATTTTTACTCTTTCTTTATACATTGCTTCAGATAATGTCAAAATTATCACCTACATTTCATATATTAAGTCAACAGCATATATTTTATAAAAAATTGTCTGTTTTATAATCTTCTTTCTTTCCTAGAAATTCTTTCTCTAACCATTTTTGATTTCTACTTTTAAATATTATTACTGAATCTTTATCTTTTCTTATATAAGTATTTAATTCTTTATTAAGCTTCAATAATTGTGAATCCAACAGTTCTCCTTCAAAAGTCGAATTTTGTATATGTATTAAATATTTTTTACAAATTTTAAATACATTTCTTAAAACCTTTTGACCTGCTTTTTCTTCTAAATTTATATCATAGACCAATATTATATACATATTTACCACCATATTTTAAACCCTTCATAAGGTATATTCTCTGTTAAATATTTAATTAGCTTATATAATTCTAATCTAATTAAATATTCATAACTAACTTCTCTTTCTAATTTTTTATGCTTTATAATGGTTTGTAATCTTGAATCCATTTCTCTAGATATTGATTTCCTTGCATCTTCTTTTAAATATAAAAAATTTAAATTTTTTTCAAAATCATTTTCTGTTATTTGTTTTTTATTAAGCATAGAAAAAATTAATCTATCAGCTAATATTGGTTTAAAAATTTCTGCAATATCTAAGCATAACGAGAATCTTCTTTCTGAAGGTTCATGTAAATAGCTTATAGTTGGATTTAATTGTGTTTTATAAATTTCACTCAAAACCCTAGTATAGACTATTGTATTCACATATGATATTAAAGTATTAATCATATTATCTGGAGGATTTTTAATTCTCTTTTTAAAATTAATATCCTGATTAATTATTTTATTCCATGAAGAATAATATTCTTTTCTTATATTACCTTCTATTCCCATGACCTCAAAAACACTTTTACATTTTTCAATTTCTTTTCTTAATATTTCTATTTTTAAAATTGTATCTTCTAAATCTTTTCCTCTACCATTATAATATTTTAAATTTTTCACTATATTATATGAAGCTGCTTCAATTAAAGCTTTTGCAATTATAAGTCTTTTAGTATTATCAATATAATTTTCAACTTGTTTAACTAGTAATTTCCCAGATACTAATTGCTCTTTTGGATAGTATGAACCTGTATAAAATCCATAATAATTAAAATAATGTATAACTATACCGATATTGAGAAATAAAATTTAAAAAATTAGTATTAAAATTAAATTCCGTCATTACATAAATATCATCCACTCTTTCAACTGGTATTGAACGTTTTGTATTATCCGAATAAACAATTTCTATAGTATTATCTTTTCTTTGAATTTTTCCACTTTTATATAAATAAAATGATTGTTTCATATCTCACCTCTAAATATAAATTATATTTTATATATAACACAAATCATGGTATGAACATTTTTTACAAATATTATTTTTACTAATATTAGGGACTTTATCTTCTGATATAATCTTTTGTATTTCCTTAATAACTTCATCTAGAAAAATTTTATCATTTTCTTCTAATGAAATTGTTTTCGTTTCTTTTAGTAAAGGATAATCAATTTCAGCAGAAATGTTTTCAATTCCTCTTTTGTTTAAATAATACATATAATATTTTATTTGCCAAATTCCCGCTTCTTCAATTGATTTTGATTTCTTTATTTCATGAAGTACAGCCTTATCTTTTATAAAATCAATATTGATTGTATTATCAATCAGTATTCCTTTTTCTTCTCTTTTATATGATGACTTATCAATTATTTTTCCTAATGCTACTAATTCACTATTCTGCTCCATACTAATATTATTGCAAAAATACCATAGTTTTCTTTTGCAAACAAAATAATAATAAATCATTAGCCCTGTAATATCTTTCATTGTTTTCCTTATACCTCCTCTTTTACATTTGTTTTTATCAAAATATAATTATTGTTATATTGAACTTGACATGTCTTTTGAGTTTGTATAGTATTATTTACAGAAGGTTCATCTGATGTCGGATCACGTGTTCAGCATTATTGCCAGAGCGTGATGACACAGATGAATCTTCTATTTTTTCCATTATTTATAATGAAATTTTATAGCATTTATATTCTATTTTATTTATATTTAAACATGCATATAAACATCATTAGCCACCGCCAGCTGATATCTTTACATTCTATTATATTTTTATATTTAAACTTAACATCAAAAGCCGTTATTTCGTTTTCTTCAGTATTTACATTCTACTTTATTTATATTTAAACCAAATATTTTTCAAAAACTCAAATGGTATTTGTCATACATTTATATTCTACTATATTTATATTTAAATCTTCCATCTGCAACAATACCATTTTTGTTTTTTACATTTACATTCTACTATATTTATATTTAAACAAAAACATGAAATGTCCTACTTTATCGCTAAAGTTCTTTACATTCTACTATATTTATATTTAAACTTGGACAAATATTCCTGCAATTTGTTTCTTATCATCCTTTACATTCTACTATATTTATATTTAAACCATTAATCCTGTATCCTTATTTTTCAAGCTACAAAACCTTTACATTCTACTATATTTATATTTAAACGTAAGTCGGACACAAAATATTTTGATAAAGAAGAAATCTTTACATTCTACTATATTTATATTTAAACTCAACAAGTTTCTGTATTGTATCTTTCGCATATTCCTTTACATTCTACTATATTTATATTTAAACAAAGGTATTTTAAAGGGTATTTTAACTTTACATTCTACTATATTTATATTTAAACTTATTTTTAATGGTATGACCCGTTTTGTAAAAAACTTTACATTCTACTATATTTATATTTAAACTTATTAAAATAATATAAATTGTAAATATCACATACCTTTACATTCTACTATATTTATATTTAAACCATATACATCACTTACTGACTGACTATTTTTATCCTTTACATTCTACTATATTTATATTTAAACGTTACATACTTGCTAACTGCCTCGTGATTTCTTATCTTTACATTCTACTATATTTATATTTAAACATTAGACAAAAGAAAAGTGAAACACTTGAAGAATTTCTTTACATTCTACTATATTTATATTTAAACTCTAGCATATTATGAAGAAAAAGGAGAATAAAAAAACTTTACATTCTACTATATTTATATTTAAACTGCTTGCAATGTCTATATGGGGAAATCCAGAAGTCTTTACATTCTACTATATTTATATTTAAACGAATTACCAATACGTCTATTTTCTCTATCAAAATACTTTACATTCTACTATATTTATATTTAAACCCTTTTGATGATTTTGTTATTTTAATAACATCTCCCTTTACATTCTACTATATTTATATTTAAACAAGAAAAAATGACGACCTTGCACAAAAATTTTAAATCTTTACATTCTACTATATTTATATTTAAACAATCTGCGGATTAGTTGAATATTGTATAGCACAATTCTTTACATTCTACTATATTTATATTTAAACTGATGAGGCTACCAATGATATTTTAGGAGAAGCAATCTTTACATTCTACTATATTTATATTTAAACTCTGCTCCAATTTTACTAAATTCATTTGTAAAATTCTTTACATTCTACTATATTTATATTTAAACGCATTAACTGCAGAACTATAAATATTCTTTTTAAACTTTACATTCTACTATATTTATATTTAAACTGAACCGATTGAAACAATATTAAAATCAATAGTTGTCTTTACATTCTACTATATTTATATTTAAACCCCAAATAATGGATTATATGACCCTAGACAGGCAAACCTTTACATTCTACTATATTTATATTTAAACCGTTTTTATATGCTTTTAAATAGCGAATACTCATCTTTACATTCTACTATATTTATATTTAAACTAAAAATAGCTTTACCTTTGATAATTTTATCACTCTTTACATTCTACTATATTTATATTTAAACCTTGTGTTAATTTCATAACTGAAATAAGTAATTATTCTCTTTACATTCTACTATATTTATATTTAAACACATATCTAAAAAGTTTAATACTTCTAAATCACAAGCCTTTACATTCTACTATATTTATATTTAAACCGATTTACTATCATCAAAACACCATTATATAAACTTCTTTACATTCTACTATATTTATATTTAAACAGAGCAGTAAATTCAAATGGTGCATTTGAAAGATATACTTTACATTCTACTATATTTATATTTAAACTTTCTGTTAGCCAGTTTTCAATAAGTTTTGTATTAAACTTTACATTCTACTATATTTATATTTAAACTCTTGCTTTATATGCTCCGCTTCTATCTACTTTGGTCTTTACATTCTACTATATTTATATTTAAACTTGAAGATAAAAAATTAAAAGAGATATTTTCTGACTTTACATTCTACTATATTTATATTTAAACATATAGCTTGGATAGATTTGATGAAATGAGAATAAACTTTACATTCTACTATATTTATATTTAAACTGTGCTTGTTCTTGTTTCTTCAATTACCATAGTTGACTTTACATTCTACTATATTTATATTTAAACTCAATAAGTGAGGGCGATTTAATTAGCGTAATGCATTTCTTTACATTCTACTATATTTATATTTAAACCAACAATTCAGCACCAGACAATATAGATATTCCATTTATCTTTACATTCTACTATATTTATATTTAAACTTAGCGAAAATAAAAGTTATGAATATAGAAAAAAGCTTTACATTCTACTATATTTATATTTAAACTCTGAAACATATTGTTTTATGAAAATATATTTAAACTTTACATTCTACTATATTTATATTTAAACGAAAAAAATTAAAATAAAAGTAACAATTAAAACGATCTTTACATTCTACTATATTTATATTTAAACGTATCTACTATGTATTCAATATAATCTCTCTGCTGTCTTTACATTCTACTATATTTATATTTAAACTAACTTCATATATTAACAATTATAAGAACTTCAGCACTTTACATTCTACTATATTTATATTTAAACGTATATATACATACATAGTATTGAATACTAGATATAGCTTTACATTCTACTATATTTATATTTAAACTTTAGAAGAATTACTTACTGATTGTTATAATGATGCTTTACATTCTACTATATTTATATTTAAACTTTTTACCTGGTTTTCCTTGATTAGCAATTCTAATCTTTACATTCTACTATATTTATATTTAAACTATATTAACAATTATAAGAACTTCAGCACTTCAGCACTTTACATTCTACTATATTTATATTTAAACATAGGTGAGGTGAGAAATGAGAAAGTGGTAGAGATCTTTACATTCTACTATATTTATATTTAAACTTGATGAAGTATGTGGAAATATGCCTTATACAAAAACCTTTACATTCTACTATATTTATATTTAAACTATAAGAACTTCAGCAAGTCACCCCATCCCCCCTGCTTTACATTCTACTATATTTATATTTAAACCCTCATCTTCTGCCATTCTTTCGGCAAGTTCGGACTTTACATTCTACTATATTTATATTTAAACAAAAAATATTTTATTAGGTTTTACAAATGAAAACGCTTTACATTCTACTATATTTATATTTAAACTCGTCTTTTGGTACATCTTTATTATCGGCTATTATACTATCTATTTTTGTCGATGTTCTTTTTATGAATATGAGCAAATTAATTTTTAAATTACAATTTTATATATTTTAACATATTTTGATTGATTTTAAGTGGTTTTGTCAATCTACTGCATTTTTTACGCTATTACACATCGACAAATCAAAATATATTTACAATATTCTCTCATCTAAATTATATTCTTCATCTTTTTTTAATACTAGTCCGATACTTTCATCGTATCTCACACCAGATATAATAAATATATCTACATTTTTGTCAATCTTATTTAAAGTTATCATATCACTCAAATATCTACATTGTCCTTTACTAATAGTTGTCGTTAATTTTTCAATTTTTCTTTTTAAGTCAGCTTTTTCTCGGTAATTTTCGCAACTTTTAAATGCATCAATTAATTCAATATTTTCATCATAAATATTTTGCGGTATAACTGTTATTGTTTGAATATCTCTTAACATATCTTGTGCTTCATTTTTCATAACTTCATATGGTTGTATATTATCCAATATTTCCATACTTTTTTCAAAAGTGTGAAGAAAATTTGTACCTTTTAAATTATCTTTTGAATACAACTTATCAACTAATTCAATTTTCTTCTTTTCCTCTAATATAGTTTCGTCTTCATCTTGCAACATTTTTATACTCATGTTTACCAATTGAGAATCATATACACTTTTCTTACCCGAATTAACACCAGATATATCTTCTATATATATATTAACATTAGGTTCATTTTCCACATAAACTCTATTTCTATAGCACCTGCCAAAGCGTTGAAACAAACTGTCCAATGTTGACATTTCTGTATAAAGCAAATCAAAATCTATATCTATTGATGCCTCTACTAATTGTGTTGTAATCCAAATTCCAGAACAGTTTTTACTGTTTGAAAATTCTTTTATTTCTTTTTCTAAATCAGCTCTATCTTGCTGAATAAATCTAGAATGAAGTAATTTAACATTTTCATTTTTTAATAATTTATATAACTCTATAGCTCTATTTACAGTATTAACTATTACTAGTACTTTTTTATTTTCTCCTTGCTCAATAATTTCATCTTTTGCTTCTAAAATAGATTCTTTATGAATTTTTATTTTATGACGTTTAATTTCATTTCCGTCATTATCTAGCTTAATAAATGTTTCAGTCTTTACAATTATTCCTTTTTCTTCTAATTTTTCTTTATATATTCTAGGCAATGTTGCAGTCATTATCATAAATTTCCCACCTAAATTATAAATCATTTCTATACCTTTTAATAATATAGCAACTATATGTGGCGAATATGCTTGTATCTCATCAATAACTATTTTAGAATAAGTTAATGTAGCAAGTATTTTTTCATATCCTTTATACATAAAAACAAATGGAAATAATTGATCTATTGTACAAGTTGTAATTTTCATTGATAAATTTTTAGACTGTTCATATATATCGACTACGTTTGCAAATTCTTCATCACTTAACACTGATTCCATATAATCAATCGCAGTCGAATGTAATAAACCAACATTTTTAAATTTTATATTATCCCTTATTCTATCAAATATGGCATTTATACTAATTCTAAGTGGTAATGTAAAAAACATTTTGGAATTACCGCTCCAAAGTAATGCACCTTCTGTCTTTCCAATTCCTGTCGATCCAATTATAATAATATTTTCTTCTTGATTATTTATACAAAATTCTTGCAAATTATTCAAACTATATCCATTGTTTTTCATCATTTTTAAAGTACATTTCTGCATTGATTCTTCAACTTCATTTTCAATATCAATGTGTGCTGATGCTGAGTGATCTAACTTATGTAGTAATCCCTTTAACATTCGAAAAGAATTTAAAAATGATTTGTCTTTTCCTATTCGATTGGTTTCTGATAAGTCTTTTAAATTTAAAATATTTAATTTTTCATCAATTTCAATGTTCATTTCTTTTTTTATTTCGTCTATTTTTGGTTTTAAATCTTCTTCTATAATCATTTTAATTAAATTTCTATCTAGCTCTTTGTATTGTCTTTCATGATGATAATATATTGCTTGAATTAACATATCTCGCTCATCTTTATTTAATTCTAATTTTTTTACAGGAACAAATAAAGGTGATAATTGTTCATGCTTTATATCTTTATAATCAAATTCTGTTTTTAATTGCTTTCTTCCTACAGATTCTAATATAATATTTTGAAACGGTGTATATACTTTACCAATATCATGGTACAATGCTGCATATATTAGTAACTTTTTTATACTTTGCCAATTAATATTTTTATTTTTTTCTAAATCATTACCATATATTTTTTCAAGTAATTCAAGCTCCTTTATTAAATTATCTGTGTGCTGTCTAATTGTTTCTGGTTCATCTGTACTATTTAAGATTTTTTCACCATCAATATTGGTAGTTTTAGCATAAAATTCCATTTTCTTAGTAATTCAATTTTTATACTTGAATTATCTCCTTTCTTTTATTAATAAGAGTTCTAAATAGTATTAGCATCAATTTAGAACTCTTTATTTTTATCCAAAATACATTGGGTCATTATCACAATCGACTTTAACGTTTAAAGCTGATTTTATATTACTACACTCTACATATTTTACATCGACTTTTTCCCATTTTCTAATTTCATTATCAATAATGTAATTTTTATTAAGTCTATATGTAATACCCATAGTATCATCAGCTAAATATTTCTTTGGTATATATGCATTTCTTTCAATAAGGTATTCTTCTTCAAAATCCTTGGGTTCATCAATATATTTAATTTCATCTATTCTAACAATGTCTTCATTTCTTCCAAGGGTAAAGCTTTCTACACCATTAATAATATTATAATATATCTTATCTATAACATCGTCTTCAGCTCTTACATGAATAATAAGATTAACATTTAATAATTGATGAACATTTCTTGGCATTGTAGTGACGACTTGATTTTTATATGAACGTAAAGTTTGGAAATTATTATATATACTTTCATATTCTCCTTGAATAGAAATATCCATTGGAAAGTATTCTCCAGATTTTGCTTGCAAGATTTTATGAAACATTCCTATAACTGTAGAGTATGGAGGTAAAGGATATGTTTCTGCTACTTTAAATGCAAAAGGTTTCTTATAGCATGCAGATTCTTGAAAAAGTTTTAATTTTAAAATTTTCAATTGCACCAAATCCTTTCACTTTTTTATTTATAAAATTCTTTAACTTTATTTTCTAAATTTTCAAAAAATTCTTGTATTCCGCAAGTAGTTTCTACCAAATCATTAATTTCATTTTCGTTATCAAAAATGCCTTTTACAATTCCAATTGATGTATCTTCTTTGATTGAAGCCTCTGCAATTTTTAAATTCATTGTTTCTTTTAATATATCTGTGTCAATCGAAAATTTACCATTTTTTCCATTTAATTTTATTCTTCCTAAATAAAATGGTGAATTTATATTATATATTCCTCCGATGACAAAAACGGGGCTTAAATTTTCTTCTCTTCCCCTAATCTCACGGTTTAATATCTTCACAACTTCTAATAATTCAACGATTCTTTTTTTTCTTTCTTCATTAGACAATGTAATTTCTTCATCAACTCCAACTTTGTCTAAATCAATTGTTATTGTATATGTATAATAACTTAAATGTTGTTCTATATTAGCTAAGTTTGGGAAATCATCTATACGATCTGCAAAACCTTTATTATTTAAAAATTCTAAATCACTTTTATACTCTTCAAGAGAAATTGCATTGCTTAATCTAACAGCAGCACTTCTAACGTCTGAGGCACCCTCATTATCGTCTTTACTAGATTTTTTATTTGTTTTCATATAGCCAAACAAGTCCATTTCCTCTGAATCCTCAATTGTAAGTCCTTCTTTAAACTGTATTGTTCCTTTGGATTTATCTAATGTTTTTTCTAGATTCCATCCAAACATTTTATTTGCAATTCTTACAATGTCATAACGAATAGATTGTCTAGAAGCAAATGTATAAACACTTCCATCTCCTCTTGATAGTTTTTTCAATTCAGATATGTTCCCCATACCTTCACCATAATTTAAGCTTTGTGCTTTAAAAATCATTGTAATACTTAATCCATTTTTATTCATTAGTTTCTACCTCCTTATTTTGTTTTTGATTATCGAATTTTTCCGAAATTAATCCAGAAACAAAAGCTTGTCCTACCGTTACTAAATCTAAATCTTTATTGTTAATAGCATCAATAAATATAGGTGATACATCTTCTTCCACAAATAAATGTAATCTTATAATCGTATCTAACAATTCTTTTGTATTACCAGATTTACAATTATTTAAAATTTTATAAGTATATCCATTCAACTTATTATCAGAATTATTTCTTTTTAGCTTGTCATGAATATCCGTACCAATTTTATAAATTACATATAACTTTTTTTCATTTTCATCTACATAACTTTTACTCATTTTTTCTCCTTTCTTTAATTGTGATAAGCAAAATTTTGCATCAATTGACAACCATGTATCAAAAGTATTTTGATATTTTTTGCTTCTCATCAAATAATTTGTAATGATGTCATAAAGCTTATCATTTATTGCATATTTTAAATTCTTATTATTTAAAATATCATTTACTAATTGCAATTTGTATTTATAATCTCTAACACGATTCAATGTATTTTCAGAATATTCCACAAAGAATTTAGCAACATATGTAGGTATATTAAAATAATTAATTCTACTATATCCTCCATATTTTGCCTCAAACTCAACAACAAAAATATTTTCCAATTTCCACTTGCTAAGCTTTTTATCTTGATCAATAATATCCATTATAAGTTTTTCATACATATTTTCATTTTCGTATTTCCTAATATTATTAGAAAAATTATTGTTAATTTCAAGTAACATACTTAATGAAGTATCATAATTTATAAAATTTTGAATTTTCTTTTCTTTATAAACTATTTTACCATTTTCAATTTCTTTATTTACTTTGTTTATAGTAGTAGAACCAACTGGAATGCAGAACAAAATCAATTTACACATGTCACATACTGGAAAATTAACTTCCTGGTTCCAGAAAAAATTTTTTGCATTTGTGCTACTCATTGCTAATGGTATAAAATATCCTTCCGAAAAGTCATCTGTATTAGCAGACATAGATTCACAAAAAGAACAGTATTTCAATACATCTTCTTGTATATATTTTTTTATTGCATCAAATGTTGCATTTTTATTGATAATTTTTTTTATTTCTTCAAATATTTTTCCAATATTTTGAGTAATCAATTTGCTTTCAATTGCTTTATTTATATGTTCATTAATCTCACCAATTGAATATCTATCATTTAAAATATCATTCAAAAAAGCATTTTCAACTATATTACTAATAAAATCTTTATACATTAATTCCTTTTGTTCATCAAAAGGCAATGATGATTTCGCAACATTAAAAAAACTAACTTGTCCAAAATATTGATCTGATAAAATGTTTTTAAAAATATTACTTGTAAGTTTTTTATTAATTTCATCATTATTAAATAAGATTTTCAAATTATTAGCAATTTCAATGGCAGTATCTATATCAGCTTTACTGTTTAATGAATCAATTTTATTATATTCAACTAACATTTGGCTGTATAATCTTTCATTATACTTTTTTATTTTATCTAATTGACGTTTAAGCCTTTCTTTAAATCTTTTTTTAGTATCTTTTAATTCTTTTTTATCTTTTGATTCTTTTTTATCTTTTGATCCAATTTCATCATTTAAAGCCATTTTAATATTTTCCGTATACCTATCTATAGTATCACTCATGCTTTGTGCTACATTATATTTATTCATAAAGTAATCAAAATAATAATTATGAAAATCTTTTAGAATATCTGAATCAAATTCAATATAATTTTCTTCTTTTAAAATAGCACCTTTTTTATATTCATCATATATTCTAATAAAGCCTATCAAACCAGCATTATAGAACCATTCACCCATGAATAACTTTATTTTCAAGTTTTCACCTCCTACTTACAAAATATCAAACATACCAAATCCAGAACTATGCTTAGAACCCATTCCAGATTTATATAAATATTCTATTAATTCTTTATTCCCGAGATAATTCAAATGTTCCTATTGAACATTCAATATTTTTTTCATAAAATTTAACAATAACTTTTTTAGGCAAAATTGGTTTAATAGAAAAATCATTTAAAACATTTTCTAAAATATCTGAATATTTTAATTGTTCTCTTAAATTAATCAAAAGTGTTTCATTAAATTTTTCTTGTTCAAAAGAGTAATACATATCTTTTTGTGTTTCTCTATTTCTGTCTCTAACAACTAATGGAGATAGAAATGAAATTTTAACTGTGTTATCATTTATTTCCTTTTCATTAAGCAACGAAATATTGACTAATGTTAAATTATTATCCTTAAGAGGAAATTTTTTAAATTTAATTTGATTAAAAGAATTATAAAACATAACACCAGTTGCATAGTCATTAAAAGATATTGTAATATTCATATATTTTTCTGCTAAAGAAATTTTATCTTGTGAAAAAGTAGGATTAGGTAGAAAAGCAGAAAAAGTAAAAGGCTTTATTTTATTTGCACCCTCTTCATATAAATTATTAAAATATTCTTTATCATATGTTGATAATGCTAATTTAATAAAGCTTAACAAGAATCTTCTATAATCTATATCAATTACATTGTCTTCAAGTTTTAACGACAATTTAAGTCTCATTAATTCACCTCCTAATAAAATACTAAAATGCATAATATACTGTAAAATTCATAAAAGTAAATAAGTTATATGATTTATTTTTTATCCAGTACCTCATTAAACCTATCACATAACTCAACCAAATAATCATATCCCAGCAAATCATTCTTCCATGATTGATTTATTGAATCAACACCATAATATATTCCTGCAATTCCGCCAACACAAGCTCCAATAGTATCTGTATCTTCGCCTAAGTTTATTGCTTTAATAATTGATTCATCATATGTACCTGTATTTAATAAAATCCACAAAGTCGCTTCTAATGTGTCTATAACAAAACCTGTAGATTTTATTTCTTCCATAGAATAGTTTTTAATATTATGTTTTAATATTCTACTATATTTCTCAATTGTTTCATTTGAAAAATAATTATTAAAATTTATTCTTTTAATAATATCATAAGTTTGTTCAAAATTCTTATTACTTAATACTTCTATGCCGAACATAACATATATAAAACATCCCATTATACTTATTTCGTGTGCATGAGTTATTGATAAAACTTTTTTTACTAAATTATAAATACTTTCTTCGGACATTTTATTTGAATAACTGTAATAAACTATTAGCAAAATTCTCATTAAAGAACCGTTGCCATTTTTTGAATCAAACATAAACACACATCCGTATTTTTTATTTAACAATAAGTTTTTATATTTTAGGTCTTACATTATTTTTTATATTATCACAACTTTCATATAAAAAATAGTGATTTTGTGACATGTTTCGACACATTTGTTTACATAAGGTTTTGAGGATCATATTTCGAATCACTTAAATATTTTAGATGAGAAATCATTTTCGGATCATATGAATCTAAGTAAATGTAATTTCTTTTATTTTTCTTATAATAATGAAGCATTACAAATTTTTCTTTAATCATTAGTATATTAAAAATTAAGTCCTTATTAAAATAAAAGGACTTAACAATATTTCCAAATTTAATTAAATTTTCCATTGCTTCATCAATAAAATCTTCATAAAATTCTTGACAATTATATTGAAAAGAAATTCTTTTAGCTAACTTTTTTATTTTACTTTCTATTATATTAAAATTTTGCACAATAAAATCTTCTGGCATTGAAACATTTTCTCCAATCCAAAAACCTTTTTCACTTTCATCTAATTGTATTTTATTAAATTTATAATGTTTATAATTTTTACCATAATATAACGCAAAATCATTTAAAGTGGTGTGTCTTATTTTGCATTGCTTTGAAAGTTCCTCCTGTTTATAATATCTATCTCCATACTTTTCAAAAAATTTAAAATCAATTTTCATTAAATCTATTTTATGCTTTTCTTTCATATCAACGATGTTTACTTTGTAATTTTTATCATTTTTCATTTTGTTATATCTATATCTTGATATTCCAAAATTATTTATTAGCTCTAATTCATTAAATGATGTATTTTCTTTTATATCATATAACTCATCTATATTAATTTTTTCAACATCTATAATCTTTTTATCTAAAACTCTTTTATATTTTCCAAGTCTTATTTTTGTTTCTTTTTGCTTATGATTTTTTAATTTAGAATATATACCATTTTTTATTTCAAGCAAACACATTAAGTCTTTAATTTTTATATTTTCATTTGTTGATATTTTATTTAATAAGTCAATGCCAATCATTGTGCCATTTTTAAATTTATATTTTTTGATTAAATATTCTAAAAGTTCACTATTTCTATACATTTCTTACACCTGTTACATTAAATTATTTTGAGTCAAATTGTATCATGTAATATTAGTCTTGTCAACTGGATGTATAAAAAAATAGTGATTTTTTTTGAAATTTAGAGAATTTTGTGATAAAAATCATCAAATTATTGTCATATGGGGATAATAAAAATCAAGGATAGATATTAAAATTTAATCTACAATAGCACTATTTTTCGCTAATTCTACATACATATTCCACAGATTTTAGCATCTCACGGTCTATTGGACCTTGCTTAATTGCAATATATGCTGACATAGTCTTTGCATTTAAATAGTATACTCTATACAAATAATATTTATCTTTATATTGATGAGAAAATTCCACTTCTTTTTCTGAAATGTGAAACAAACTATTTAATCTTCCAGTCGTTGTTTTTACTTCAATATATTTTTCATTGCCAAATTCATCATATGACAAAACATCAAACCTCTCTGCATTACCACCAATATCCCTTGTTGAACACACTTTATTTGCTAGATCTTCTCTACCCTTTTGTTTTAAAGTCGTCTTTTCATAATCGATTACAATATCTTCTCCTTTTCTACCCAATTCAGAATTTTTCTTTTCTTCACCCTCAAAATCTATATTTTTATTATTCAAGAATTCATTTGTTGGCTTTCCGCAATCTTTCATTCAATGTATATTCCATTTCACTATTATCTACAATATATTTATACTTTGCATTATTTTCTTTTAAAATAATATTATAATCATTTTCAAAAGAAGAATTATTACTCCAATCTAAAACTTGCCATTTAAAGTAAACAGGTTTTTCTCTTTGATTGTCATGCTCAATATATGCTAATAATCCCATGTATGTATAATCATCTTTTTTATTTTTTCTTAAAAATAGATAAATATTATCTGTTAAATAATTATGATTTATGAAGTCAATTATTTGAGGTGTATTTAATTTTTGCGATGGCTGTGATTGCCATGTAAGAACTCCATTATCATCTATGCCCTCTTCAAATTCATGATTTGCTTGCTTTTGACCATATGTAACTAAAAAATCGTTTTAACATACTAATCCTCCTATATCAAATCAAATACTTTTATATTGGCAACAGATTCAATTATAAATTTTAATTTCAAATAGCTTTCATCTGGTGATAATTCTATCACATATATAAACAAATTTCTAGTATGGGGATTTGAGGAAGGATTTTGAATATAAACTTAATGTCAAAATTTATATATAAAAACGATCATAAAAATAATAAATTTCCAAAAAAATGGTTATATAAAATAAAATTTTATATAACCATTTTTTATTTCTAATTTATCATTTTTTCTAATTCATTTATAAACTCACTCTTATTAATATTGTTATGTGGAATTACTAAATATACTTTGTTTTTTGTTCTAGTAAGTGCAACATAGAATAATCTTCTTTCTTCTGCATAAGGAATCTGTTCTTTTATTGTGTCTAATTTAAAATATTCAAAAATCCAATGGGATATTTTTCCTTTGCTTGGAAACAATTTTTCATGTAATCCAAAAACAATAACTTGATCAGAAGTTAAACCTTTTGATCTATGCATTGTTAATGCTTCGATTTTAGCATTATTTTGTGCTTTGCAAATCAAAACATCATTTACACCTTTTTGAAAATATCCGCTTTTCATTAGTTTTCTTAAACATTCATTTGTTCTAGCTAAAATCAATATTTTGTTATGCGGATTATCTTCATATAATTTAAGTACAATATTATTTATAGTTGAATACTCTTCATTACTATTGTATTCACAAAATTCAATAGGATCTTTTAAACTTTTTATTGATTTTATACTTTTTCGGCTCTGTTCTTCATTCTCTAAAATAAATTTACTTGATATATCAGCAAGTTCTTGTCCATAACGATAAGTAGTTGATAAAAACATATCATCCTTTGAATTTAAAAACAGTTCATTAAATTTATTAAAAAGTTCTAGTCTTGAACCCGCAAATGCATATATTGATTGCCAATCATCTCCTACTGAAATTAATTTTGCATTAAAGAATTCTACTAATCTTTTTACAAATAAAAATCTTTGAAAAGTTATATCTTGATATTCATCTACTATTATATATTTATAATTTAAATCAGAATATTTATTTTTTACCTCTTTAATAATGTATTTATATGACATATTAATCATATCATTGTAATCAATCATATGATTTTCTACCAAATAACTTTGGTAAAAATGATATATTTCTTGCATAAAACGTAATGCTCTTATTCTGCAGTCAATTTCTTTATTCTTATCTTCAGAGTAATAATAATAATTAAATTTTTCATTTTTTATTTCTGCTATTCTTTTTTCAAACATATAATCTTCATTGTCAACCAGCATATTTTTAAAAATATCAATAAATTGAATCATTAGATTAGTAAATCTAAAAAATTCTGCTCCTAAATTATTATCTAATATTCTGTCAAATATTTCTTCATCACTTCTTCTATTTAAATTTATATTCCTTATACTTAATTCTTTTTTTAATGTATTTATAATATCTTCATCTTTTTTTTGATAATCCAAATTTATAAAATCATTTTTATTATTTTCTTGAAACTTTTCTTTTATTTTTCTATTTCTATTATATCTTGCATACTCTCTTTTCATCAATTCATTATTATCATCATAACAATTTGAAAGACCAAAATATTCAATATAAATAGTTTTTCCTTGATATTCAATGGTAAAATCAGGTTGATATGTTGTATCTTCATTAACTTTTTCTTCATATATTTTTTCGTAATAGTAATCTATACCATATGCATAAAGGAAATTAGCTATTCTTGCTTCTCCTATAGATTTAACTTTTTCTCCTTTTATTGTATATAAATTATTCCTTGCACTTAGTCTATTAACTAAATATTGATGTATTCCACCTTTTTTACTTATATCATTAATTTTTCTTTTTTTATAATCTTTAAAGTATTCTTCAAAAGTATCAAATTTTTCAAAGTTTTCTATAAAACCTCTTGCAATATAGCTTTTAGTTTCAAATTTTTTAAATAGCATTATTAGTTCTTTAAGTTTATTTTTATCTTTAAATATTTGTTTTATATATGAACAAATTATATCTTTTTGTTCATTTTCTCCAACAACTTGTACTGGATAAGGGTATAACTTTTTAATAAATTTCATTCCTAATGAATGAAAAGTAGATACTGGAATTCCAAGGTTCAACAAATAATTAACTTTATCATCCAAGTCCTCGCTAGATTTTTTAGTAAATGTA
The DNA here is from genome assembly GCA_947588905.1 of uncultured Clostridia bacterium. GTDB lineage: Bacteria > Bacillota > Clostridia > TANB77 > UBA1234 > UBA1234. Next base: position 1,141 of record CANQBB010000010.1, on the reverse strand, counting down.
AGCATTATTATTTCTTCAGGTTTTACGTTCAATTTATCTACTAAATATTTAACTTTGGCTGCCATAGTAGTGCTCTTTCCAGAACCAGCTCCAGCATTTATTAAACAATAATCATCATCTGTTAAAATAATTTTCCTTTGCTCTTCATCTAATTTTATATTTTCACCAGCATCAATAAAAATATGATCAAAATAATCTTTATATTCTGTAAGTTTTTTGTCGATAAATTCATCGTTTTTTTCTTCAAGAATTTTTTCATCACATTCAATATTATTTTCTATACAGTATTTTTTATATTCATTATAACTTATGTATCTACAATTATCTTCATTAAATAGATTCATATTATTCATTCCTTTTTAATCATATTTATATAAAATTTTAAAATAGATTTACTCAATTTTATTTTTTGTTTTTAAAATTCTATTTACCTACTTTAATATATTTTTTATTTCATTCAAGCTCTCCACACCATCTATTTCTTCTTTTAAGATCTTTATTTTTTCTAAAAAAGCAACATAATTGTTAAGAGATCTACAATCTATATTATTATTTTTTGAAGAATTAAAACCCTTCAAAATATTATAAAAATTTATCAAATTTGAATATCTAGAAATAATTTTTTCAATAAATACTACTACCTGTTGTTTATGATTACTAATTGCACAATTATATATATTGTTATTTATATTAAGAACTTCATATTCAGCACATAATTGCAATAACTTGTGACCCTCTTTTAAATCTTCATCTAATACTATATCAATTATTTTATTTACTAGTTTTTTTAAGTTTCCAATGTTTATTTCATCCATTATTTTATTCCTTCCGTCTATTTTTTTAATACAAATGCTTATTTTTATATTTCTTATGCTTTCGCTTTATTACATGATTTTATCAAAGGTGACTATATTTTTCAATGAATTTTTAATATATATTATATCTGTACTTTAAATTTTTTGCTTAATAATTAAGTATATATAGCTTCGGGTTATGAGATGTAAATTTCTGGAAATTGTAATTTTGTGAAATTTGAAGTTTTTGTTGATTTCATGCTGGTTTTAAGGGTTCGTTAGTTTTGAACATTTTTGTATTTTTATAATAATTTTTGAATATTTTTTCCCCAATTTTTCCCCAATAA
>CANQBB010000009.1 GCA_947588905.1 uncultured Clostridia bacterium | reverse complement strand
TTTTGGGGCTAATATTTAATAGGCAGATATTAAGTATTTTTGGAGGTAATCCAAATGAAGTTGAATGTTATAATTATGCAAAAGATTATTTAAGAATAATTTGTTATGGATTACCTTTTTATATTATTGGTCAAGGATTAAATGCTTCTATAAGAAGTGATGGAAGTCCTAAGTATGCAATGTTTGCTACGGTTATTGGAGCTATATCAAATATTATTTTAGATCCAATATTTATATTTGTTTTTAATATGAGTGTGAAAGGAGCTGCAATAGCAACTGTAATTGGACAGATTTTGACTTTTATAGTTAGTATCTTATATTTAAAAAAATCTAAGACATTTAAACTTGATAAAGAATCAATAAAACTAGATAAGAAAATTTGTATGAAATTGATTTCATTAGGACTAGCTTCTTTAATTACACAGCTTGCAATAGTAATTATAATAGCGGTTGCAAATAATTTAGTAAATAAATATGGATATAATACAATTGCTTCTACTGGAAATGCTTATGGAGTAGTAACTCCACTTGCAGTTATTGGAATATGTATGAAAGTTTTTGGTATAGTTGTTTCAGTAGTTATTGGAGTATCATTAGGTGGTATGCCAATAATAGGATATAATATGGGAGCTAAAAATATAAAGAGAGTAAAAGAAACGATTATATATATTTTGATAACTAACTTTATTATTGGATGTATAGCATTTATATTATTTGAAATATTTCCAACATTTATTATTAATATTTTTGGTAATGAAAACTCTATTGAATATATGGAGTATGCGAAATACTGTTTGAAAATATTTTTAGGAGGAATTATATTTACATGTTTAATTAAACCTATGTCTATATTATTACAATCAATGGGTGCTAGCCTTAAATCTACAATACTTGCTCTTGCTAGAGATGTTATATTTTTTGTTCCTGCTATTATAATATTAGCAAAGCTAAGTCAAAGTGTAGTAACAATGTTATGGAGTGCAATAATTGCAGATATTTTATCATTTATTACTGGAATAGTTTTATTGAGAAACGAATTAAAGAAAGTAGAAAAACTGAAAGTACAAAGTAATGAAAAAAACAATTTTTTAACGATAAAATTTAAAAAATTTCTTACAAAAAAAATTTTTTTATGTTATAATAATACTTGTAATAAGTGAATAAGAATATAAATAGCGTGTAGTCTTTTAAAGGCGTAATTCCAGCTTTTAATTGAATATATGCTATTTTTTTTCTACTTATTTAAAAGTAAAAGAAGGGGTATAAGAAAATGGTTAAAATGATAAAGAAAAGTTTAGAACAAGTAATAAATAATAGACGTTTGTTAGAGATGATTAATGGTGCTGGAATTAACACCCTTGAGGAATTGTGTAGCTATTCAAGAAGAAGGTTGATGGAAAAAGGTATAGGAAATTTATATGTAAAAGATATTGCGATAGCTTTGCAATGTGAAGGCTTAGATTTAAAGAATAAATAGTAAAGGAGGTTTATACTATGGAAAAAATAAATGAAAAATATTATTTAGGTAGTAATAAAAATACTTATATTTTATATGAAAAGAAAATATCTGCATCAGGAAAAGAGAATTATAAAAATATAGGATACTTATCGTCATTAGATGCTGTTTATAATTCAATTATAGAAAAAGAGATTAAAGAAGACTTATCTATTTTAAATAATATAGAAGTAATTAAAAACTTAATGAAAGAATTAAAAGACTTTACTATTCAATATACTGCAGGTAGTGATAAGTAAAAAATCTGAAATTATAAATTAAATTTATTTTTGTAACTTACCAGTAACTTTAGTTATATTATAATAATCTCATAGAAAGGAGAAATCTATATTATGGAGATTTTAAAAGTTGAAAATTTAACTAAAGTTTATGGTAAAGATAATGCGAGAGTTGTTGCCCTAGATGATGTTTCATTTTCAGTAGAAAAAGGAGAATTTGTTGCTATTGTTGGAGCGTCAGGAAGTGGTAAATCAACTCTTTTGCATTTAATTGGGGGAGTAGATAGACCTACATCAGGTAAAGTTTATATAGATGGAAAAGATATTTTTAGTTTTAACGATGATAAATTAGCTATATTTAGAAGAAGACAAGTTGGACTTATTTATCAATTTTATAATTTAATACCAATATTAAATGTAGAAGAAAATATTGCTTTACCACTCTATTTAGATAATCGTGAAGTGAATAAAAAAGCATTAAATGATATGTTAAAACTTCTAAATTTAGAGAATAGAAGGACTCATCTTCCAAATGAATTATCTGGTGGACAACAACAAAGGACAAGTATTGGACGTGCATTAATTACAAATCCAACAATAATTCTTGCTGATGAACCAACAGGTAATTTGGATTCTAAATCAAGTGATGAAATAGTTGCATTGCTAAAAAAATCTAATAAAGAATTGAAACAAACAATAATTATGATAACTCATAATTTAGAAATTGCTAAAATCGCAGATAGAGTCATAAAAATTGCTGATGGAAGAATTGTTAAGGAGGGATAAATATGAACTTACTTAACAAGCTAACCATAAAAGACTTAAAACTTAATAAAAAAAGAACGATTGTTACTATTATAGGAATAATGCTTTCTGTAGCTCTTATAACTGCAGTTGCTTCAATATATTCTAGTGGAATAAAATCTTTGATTAATTATGAAACTACAGAAGAAGGTAATTTCCATGTTGCTTTTTATGATGTACCTGTTGAAGATTTATATGTTTTTGAAAATAATAGAGAGATTGAAAATATCAATATAACAAAAGATATAGGGTATGCAAAAATAGATTCTAAAAATGAATATAAACCTTATGCTTTTGTAAAAGCTTTTACAAAAAATTCTTTGGAAAACTTATCTATTAAATTAGTTTCACGGAAGGTTGCCAGAAAATAGTGGAGAGATATTAATTCCAACACATTTAAAAACAAACGGAAGGTTAACTCTTAATATTGGAGATACAATATGTTTGAATATTGGTAGAAGAGTTGCAAAAGATGGAATAGAATTAAATCAAAACAATCCTTTTCAGCCAAATGATTTTAGTGAAGCAAAAATTGATGCTGGAACAGGAGAAGTAATTACAGAATCGGAAGGGATAAAAAGTAATGAAAATATAGTTGATACAATTTCTAAAACTTATGAAATAGTTGGTATTATTGAAAGACCAGCGACAAACATAGAAGAATATTCTGCTCCTGGATATACTTTTATCACATTTATAGATGAAAATAATATATTAGAAAAAGTTGATGTATTTGCAAAATATAGCAAGACTGGAATAAAAAATGCAAATAGAATAACAGCCAATATAATTCGGTGTTGATGAAAACATATATGAAAAAGTGCATAATGATTTGGAAAATTTAAGTCAAGAGGTTAGAAAAGAGTATTTAAAAGAAATGGATAAAGCAAAATATGAGATAGATGAAAATTCATATTTAATTGCTTTAGAAACAAACCCATTGACAGATAGCGGAATTGCAGGATTAAGTGCAGTTGCAATAATTGTTACAATTATTATTATATTTACATCAGTATTTTGTATAAAAAATAGTTTTAGTATTTCTATTACTGAAAAAATTAAACAATATGGAATGCTTAGAAGTGTTGGTGCTACTAAAAAGCAAATTAAGAAAAATGTATTTTATGAAGCAGCAATTCTTGGAATCATTGGTATTCCTTTAGGAATATTATGTGGCTTTATTGCTTCTTATTTATTAGTTATAATAAGTAATTATTTTTTAAATAGTTCGTCAGAAGTGCTTTTTGAATTAGAGTTTAAATTTCCAATGATGGCAGTTATTATATCAATCTTGTTAGGTATAATAACAATTTATTTTTCAGCTATTGGAAGTGCAATTAAAGCTTCAAAAATTTCTCCTATAGATTCTATTAGAAATAGTGCTAATATTAAAATTAAAAAGAGTAAATTAAAAACTTCAAAATTAGTTAGAAAGATATTTGGAATAGGGGGAGAAATATCATATAAAAATTTAAAACGAAATAAAAGCAAATATAGAACTACAGTTTTTTCTCTTATAATATCAGTATTTGTGTTCATTGCTCTTTCTGGTTTTATGAGTATGGTATTTAAAGAAGTAAAAAATGAGATAGAATATCATGATTATAATATTTCTTTAGTCGCAAATGATGTTACAGAAGATAATATGCAAAAATTGATAGATACTACTGCGTTAGAAAATATTGAAGATTCTTCTATTGTTAGAAAATCTTCGATTGATTTTGAAAATGCAAAATACAATCAAGATTATATAGAATGGAAAGCAATCAAGATAAATTCTGATAAACCTATAAAAGAAAAATTGTATATTTATGCAGTTGGAGATAGTCAGTATAGAAAGTTTATTAAATCTTTAGGTCTTAATTATGAAGATATTAAGGATAAAGGAATTTTAAATGATTATACTAATGTTCCTAAATATAGAACAAACGAAGAAGAGCTAGAATATAAATATATGAGAATATTTGATTATAATGTAGAAGATAAAATTATTGGAAACTTATCCGATGAAGGTGAAACTACTTTTGAAATTGGATATGTTACAGATAAAAAACCTTTTGGAATAGAAAATATTAATAAATTTATATTGGTAAGTGATGAATTATATAATGATATTTTTGGCATACCATCATCTTCTATGCAAGTTCTTTATAAATCTAATAATGCTTCTAAATTACAAGATGATATAGAAGGGCTACTAAAAGATGAAGTATACTTTAGCATAGATAATCAAGAAGAATATGTAAATATGATGACAAATTTAATAGTACTTGTTGGAATATTTTTATATGGTTTTATTGTTGTTGTTTCGCTTATAGGAATTACAAATATTTTTAATACAATTACAACAAGTATGGAACTTAGAAAGCCAGAATTTGCAATGCTAAAATCAATTGGAATGACATCAAAAGAATTTAAAAGAATGATAAGACTTGAAAGTTTGTTTATAGGATTTAAGGCTTTAATATTTGGAATTCCAATAGGTATAGCAATTTCGTATTTAATATATAGGCAATTTAATGCACTTTATATATACGAAATACCTTATATTGGAATTATAATTAGTATAATTGCAGTATTTTTAATAGTATCATTAATAATGAAATATTCAACAAATAAAATTAATAAACAAAATATAATAGAAACTATAAGAAATGAGAATATTTAAAATTTATACATGAATAATTTCAATAAAAGAGGCGAAAGCCTCTTTTGTGGTATAATATAACTATAGGAGGGTAAAAAGTGAATATATTCTTGATTGAAGATAATTTGTCAATTATTAAAGGTCTTTTGTATTCATTTGAAAAGAATAATTATAGATTAATTTATAAAACAAATATAAAAGAAGCAGAAGAATATTTAAAGACTAATACTAATATAGATTTAATTATTTTAGATATAACTTTACCAGATGGAAATGGATTTGAAATGTATAAAAATATTATAAAAAAATTAAATATTCCAACAATTTTTTTAACTGCTAATGATGAAGAAGATGATATTGTTAAAGGATTAGAAGAGGGGGCAGAAGATTACATCACTAAACCATTTAGTACAAAAGAATTACTTGTTAGAGTAAATAAAATACTTTTAAGAACAAGAAAAAATAATATTATTCATATAAAAGATTTAACTTATGATATGGATAAACTTATGTTATATAAAAATAATACACCAATTGATTTTACACCATTAGAACTAAAATTAGTTAATTTACTTTTTGATAATATTGGTAAAGTTGTAACAAGAAATACAATACTTGATAAAATTTGGGAATGGACAGGCAACTTTGTTGATGATCATACAATTACAGTATATTTAAAAAGAATTAGAGAGAAAATAGGAACTGATTTTATTATAACTATAAAGGGTATAGGATATAGAATTGATGAAGAATAATAAGTTAAGTAGATATATTTTTTTGGCATTAATTATTTTAATAAGTTTATTATTTTTGTTCCTAGTAATAAACAAAATTGAATATGATAGATATACTTATAATCTAAATAACAAAGTGTCTAGTATAATTAATAGTGTGCAAGAAAAATATCCTAATTTAACAGAAAAAGAAATAATTGAAATATTAAATAATAATGATAATAATTCAAAATTTCTGGAAAAATACAGTATTTATGATAAATCAGCAATCATTGAAAATGATAATTATTATAGTCAATTCTTAATAATTAATATATTAATTATAGTACTTTCTTTTATGTTTATTCTATTATTATTTATTAAATATAATAAGAACAGAGAAAAAGAGATAAATGATATTACAAAATATTTAGAAGAATTAAATAAGAAAAATTATTATTTAAAAATTGATTCAAATACAGAAGATGAATTATCAATATTAAGAAACGAAATATATAAAACTACTGTTATGTTAAAAGAAATTGCTGAAAATTCTTTAAATGATAAATTGAATTTGAAAGAATCACTAGAAAATATATCACATCAATTAAAGACCCCATTAACTAGTATTTTAGTTATGCTAGACAATTTAATCGATGATCCAGATATGGATAAAAATATTAGAAATGATTTTATAATGGACATAAAAAAACAAATTATTAACATTAATTTTCTTGTCCAAGCAATTTTAAAATTATCAAAGTTTGATTCAAATACAATTCATTTTATTAAAGAAAAAGTATTATTGAAAGATATTATTGATGAAGCAGTTAAAAATGTATCTGTACTATGTGATTTGAAAAATATAATTATTGAAATTAAAAGTGACAATGGAGCACAGCTAGATTGTGATTTTAAATGGCAGGTTGAAGCTATAACAAATATTATAAAAAATTGTATAGAACATTCTAAAAATAATCAAAAAATAGAAATAAAATATGGAAGTTATAATGTGTATTCTTATATAGAAATAAAAGATTATGGAAATGGAATATCTCAAAAAGATATAAAGCATATATTTGAAAGATTTTATAAAGGAGAAAATTCTGCAAATGAAAGTATAGGAATTGGTCTAGCTCTTTCTAAGGCAATAATTGAAGAAGATAATGGAAATATAGATGTTGAATCAAGTAACAAAGGAACAAAGTTTGTTATTAAATATTTTGTTTAAAAACTGAAAGTGGGGACGGAGCAAACTTTCAAATCACAAGGAAAAGAACAAGCTTTCTTTTGTTGTTTTAGTTTGAAAGTTTGCTCCGTCCCCCTCTTTCACCTCTTTCAGAAGGATTTTTGCACAAGTTTTATTTTTCACAAAATGAATAAAACGTATTGACAAATTTCATTTTGACATATATATTATATCTAAGCTTTGGGTGGAAAAACTTTTAAGAAAGGAGAAATGTTTATGGCAGAAAGAACAATTGAAGATATATATGTTTTATTGATTGAAATGTCAAATACAATGCAGAATAATTATACAAGATTAGATGCTAAAATAGACAAACTGGATAACAAAATTGATAATGTGGAAAAAAGATTAAATGAAAAAATAGACAACGTAGAAAAGAAATTGAATGAAAAAATAGACAACGTAGAAAAGAGATTGAATGAAAAAATAGACAACGTAGAAAAGAAATTGAATGAAAAAATAGACAACGTAGAAAAGAAATTGAATGAAAAAATAGACAACGTAAGAAAAGAATTAAATGAGAAAATCGATAATGTAAAATTGGAATTTGATACGAAATTAGAAACAACAAAAGTAGAATTGAAAAAAGAAATAACAGAAGAGTTAACAGAAAGATTTACAAAAGAACTAGATAAAAGATTTAATCAAGAAACAAAGAAAATAATTGATTTTGTAAATGAAGGATTTGAAGGAATTTATAATTTAAATCAAAAGAAAATAGAATCTAATACAAAAAGAATAATAGAACTTGAAAAATATGTATTTAAAAATAAGAAATTGAAAATATAAAATACATGCATAACATACAATAAAAAGGTTAAATTCATTTACATAACTTGTAATATTTTGTAAAAAATAAATATGATATACTTAAGCAAGTGATATTGAAAATCACTTGCTTTTGTGATAGAATAAAAAAATAATTGGTAGTAAATTCCAATTATAAATTTAAAAGCTGGACATTAAATTGATTTATTATAAGTGATTGTAAATAGGTTAATTATAGATTTCTTGGGAGGGATATTTTAATGAAGATTATATTAGATGCAATGGGAGGAGATAATGCACCTGATAGTAATATAAAAGGAGCAGTAAATGCAATTAATAAAGTAAAAGCAGAAGTTGTTTTGGTGGGAAAAGAAGAAGTTATTAGAAGTAAAGTAAAAGAGTTCTATGGAAAAGAAATCGAAGAAATTTCAGATAGATTAAAAATAGTTAATGCTACAGAAACAATAGAAATGGAAGATACACCAACAGTTGCAATAAAGCAAAAAAAGGATTCTTCAATGGTTGTAGGTTTTAATATGCTAAAGCAAGATGAAGGTGATGTTTTTATTTCTGCTGGAAATTCTGGAGCATTATTGGCTGGTGCTACATTACTTATTGGTAGAATTAAAGGAATTGACAGACCTGCTTTAGCTGGAATGTTACCAGCATATAAAGGTAGTTTGCTTTTAATTGATTGTGGCTCAAATACAAATTGCAAACCAATAAATCTTCTTCAATTTGCTCAAATGTCTAGTATTTATCTAAAAACAGCATTTGGAAAAGAAAGACCTGCTATTGGACTTTTAAATATTGGAACTGAAGAAACAAAAGGTAATGAACTTGTAAAAGCAAGCTATCAATTATTAAAAGAAAAATCAGAAGAGCTTAATATAAACTTTGTTGGAAATGTAGAGGGAAGAGATGCTTTTTCTGGAAAAATAGATGCTATTGTTACTGATGGATTTACTGGAAATGTATTTTTAAAAACAACTGAAGGACTAGGAAAGTTTATAAAAAGAAGTTTAAAGGATTGCTTTAGAGAAACATTATTTACTAGAATATCATATGTGTTTGCAAGAAAACCAATGAAAAGTCTTTCAAAAATAATGGACTATAAAACTTATGGTGGCGCTCTATTTTTAGGAGTTAAAAAACCAGTTGTTAAAGCTCATGGAAGTAGTGATGAAAGATTATTTGAATATACTATAATTCAAGCTGAAAACTTTGTTAATAGTAAAGCAGTCGAATTGATGACAGAAGAATTTGAAAAACAAAGAAAAGAACATGAATAGATGATTTAAACCTTACTAGATTGTAAGGTTTATTTTTTTATTTCTATGGTATAATGACAATAGAGGTGGGTATATGCAAAAGATTTTAATTGTTGAAGATGATGAAAAATTAAGACATGAATTAGAAATTTTTTTAATAAAAAATGGATATGATGTAGAATCATTAAAAAGTTTTGATAATACTATACAAGATATTTTAAATAATAAAGCTGATTTAATGTTATTAGATATTAATCTTCCAGTGATTGATGGTGAATATATATGTAAAGAGATACGAAAACAATCAACTATTCCAATAATTATTATAACAAGCCGAGATAGTGAAGTTGATGAACTTTTATGTATGAATTATGGGGCAGATCATTATGTAACAAAACCATTTAATTTGCAAATTCTTTTAGCAAAAATTGCTTCACTTTTGAGAAGAAATAATATGAGAGAAAAAAATGAAAAAATTAATTGCAAAGATTTTGTGTTAGATATATCTAAAAACATAATTGAAGTAGAGGATAAGAAAATTGAATTAACTAGAAATGAATTTAAGATTTTAAAATATTTAACTGAACATAGAGATAAAATTGTTAGTAGAGAAGAAATTATAAATTATTTATGGGATAGTGAAAGTTTTATTGATGATAATACTTTGACTGTAAATATAACTAGATTAAGAAATAAGTTAGAAGAATTAAACTTAAAAGAATTACTAGAAACAAAACGAGGACAAGGTTATATATTGAAATATAAGGAGAATAATATATGATTTTTAAAGAGTTTTTAAAAGATAAAGTTTTACAAATGAGCTTGCTTATTTTTGGATTACTTACTATTGAAATTTTTTTAATGGCATATCCAATTAGTATTTTTATTAAAATTTATATTCCTACTATAATTTTAATATTATATTTGATTTCTATTTTTAGTGAATTTATGGTTAAAAGAAAATTTTATAATAATACTTTTAGTTTGTTAGATAATTTAGATGAAAAATATTTATTTACTGAAATAATTGGCGATTCAAATTTTTACGAAGGAAAGATTTTAAAAGATGTATTAGAGCAAACTAACAAAGCTATGCTTGAAAATGTAAATCAATATAAACGTTTACAGGAAGACTATAAAGAATATATTGAACTATGGATTCATGAAATTAAAATACCAATAGCAACAAGTAAGATGATATGTGAAAATAATAAGAGTGATATTACAAAAAGTATTGATGAAGAATTAGATAAAATAGAGTATTATATTGAACAAGCTTTATTTTATGCTAGAAGTAATTCTATTGAAAAAGATTATTATATTAAAAAGAATAATTTAAAAGATATAGTAAATGAATGTATTAAAAAGAATAAGACGTCTTTAATTGAAAATAAAATTTCTATTGATATTCATGATATAGAAAATGAGGTTAGCACAGATAGTAAATGGACTTGCTTTATAATAAATCAAATTATTCAAAACAGTATAAAGTATAGGAAGAATGATAAAGATTCTAAAATTGAAATTTTTTCAATTTTAAATAAAGAGAATGTTATTTTAAGTATTAAGGATAATGGTATTGGAATTTCTGAAAGTGAGATTGGAAGAGCTTTTGATAAAGGTTTTACTGGTTCAAATGGTAGATTGACTAATAAAAAATCTACTGGCATAGGTTTGTATTTGTGCAAAAAGTTATGTGATAAATTAGGTATTGGTATTGAATTAAATTCTATTCAAAATGAAGGTACAGAAGTTAGAATTATATTTCCTAACAGTAGCTTTGTGGATATGTGATTAATCCTTACAAATTTGTAAGGATTTTGTAATGTAAATCGATTGTAAGCCCAATATAATTTTTCTATAATTAAGCTAGAAAAGAGGTTGTGATATGGAAAAAATATTAGAAGTAAAGAATATAGAAAAATATTACGGAAGTAAGTCAAATTTAACAAAGGCTTTAAATGACATTAGTTTTAATGTGAATAGAGGAGAGTTTGTTGGAATTATGGGAGCAAGTGGCTCTGGCAAAACTACTCTTTTAAATTGCATTTCAACAATAGATAAAGTAACAGCTGGTCATATAATAGTTGGAGGCGAAGACATTACTAAATTAAGAGGTAATAATCTTAATAAATTTAGAAGAGAAGAATTAGGTTTTATTTTTCAAGATTTTAATTTATTAGATACTTTGACTTGTTATGAAAATATTGCTCTTGCATTAACTATTCAAAGAATAAATTCAAAAGAAGTTAATAAAAGAGTATATGAAATTGCAAATAAATTAGAAATTAAAGATATACTTTCAAAGTATCCTTATCAAGTATCTGGTGGACAAAAGCAAAGAGTTGCGTCAGCAAGAGCTATTATAACGAATCCAAAGTTGATGCTTGCAGATGAACCAACAGGAGCCCTAGACTCAAAATCTGCTAGACAGTTATTAGAAAATTTTGAATATCTTAATAAAGAACTTAAGGCAACTATTTTAATGGTTACTCATGATGCATTTACTGCATCTTATGCTAATAGAATTTTGTTTATTAAAGATGGAAAGATTTTTAATGAGATTATAAAAGGAAAAGATTCTAGAAAACAATTTTTTGAAAAAATTATTGAGGTTCAAACTCTTCTTGGAGGTGATTTGAATAATGTACTCTAATGAAAACACTGAAAAGAAGGTTTCTAATAATTTTATGCTTCTAAAATTATCTTTTAAGAATATGAAAAAAAGCATAAAAGATTATATGATTTATTTTTTAACACTTGTATTAGGTGTAGCAATTTTTTATATGTTTAATTCATTAGATTCTCAACAAGCAATGCTTGAAATTTCAAGATCAACAAGAGAGATTATTAAACTTTTAATTGGTATGCTTAGTATGGTTTCGATTTTTGTAGCTGTTGTTTTAGGACTACTAATAGTTTATGCAAATAACTTTTTAATCAATAGAAGAAAAAAAGAGTTTGGAATATATATGACACTTGGAATGGGAAGGCGACAGATTTCTAAAATTATTTTAATAGAAACAATTTTAGTTGGAATTATTTCTTTAGGAATAGGTCTTGTTGTAGGTATCTTTGCATCACAATTTATGTCCATATTAGTTGCAAAAATGTTTGATGCAGATATGACTGGATTTCAATTTGTATTTTCTAAAGATGCCTGCTTAAGGACTTGCATTTATTTTGCTGTTATGTATTTGGCAGTAATGTTCTTTAATACATTAACAATTTCTAGATATAAGTTAATCAATTTAATAAATGCAAATAAGAAAAATGAAAAAATAAAGTTAAAGAATCCTTATATTGCAATTTTAATTTTTATTTTTGCTGTGATTATATTAGGTCGTGCTTATTGTATTGTTACTAAAGAATTTTATACATTAAATTCAGCAGAAAAACTAGTTAAACCTATATTGATGGGAATCGTTGGAACGATTGCAATTTTTTGGTCATTATCAGGTTTTATTTTAAAAATAATACAGATGAGAAAAAGTATATATTTGAAAGATACAAATATGTTTGTTTTAAGACAAATAAACAATAAAATCAATACAACTGTTGCAAGTATGAGTGTAATTTGTTTAATGCTATTTATGACTATTACAATTTTATCTTCTAGTTTAGCATTAAGAAATACAATGCAAAAAGAACTTCATGAAATGACTCCAGTAGATTTGAATTTATATAAAACTGCTAATCTACCAGAAAAATATATGTCTTATGGTATAGAAAAAACATCAACAGAAGAGCAAAGAGAGGATTCAAAAATTCCAATATCAGAAACTTTAAAAAATAATGGCTTGGATATAAATGTATTAAAAGACATTACTGAGATTGAAGTATATACGGATAGTAATTTAACTTGGAAAACTTTTTTTGGAGATAAATATGCTGAAATAAAAGAATTATTTCCAGGACTTCAGTATGGTAAAGCCGAAGAAATTGTAAAGATAACAGATTATAATAAAATTGCTAAATTATATGGTATAAAAGAATATACTTTAAATGAGGATGAATATATTGTTCTTTGTGATTTTGATAGTCAAGTTGAACTTAGAAATAAGGTTTTAGAAGGCGGAAATTATATCCTAAATATTGCAGGAAAAGAATATAAATCAAAATATGACAAATGCCAAGAAGGATTTATAGTAATGTCTACAAGCCATACAAATACAGGAATTATCTTAGTACCAGATGATTGCCCTCTAACAGAAGAAATGAAAGAAATGCATTTATTATCGGCAAATTATAATGTAGAGAAAGAAGAAGAAAAGCAAGAAATAGAGAAACTTTTTGCAGGCAACGAAAATTCTTCAAATCTTATAAAAACATTAAACAGAAATGGAATAAATATAGATGGACTTACAAAAATTAGTTTGATGGAAGCAAGTGTAGGGATAGCGACAATAATTACTTTTATAGCAATATATTTGGGAATTATATTTTTAATTGCAAGTAGTGCTATTTTATCTTTGAAACAATTAACTGAAAATAGTGATAATAAACAAAGATATTCTATTCTAAGAAAAATTGGTTGTGATGAGAAGATGATTAACAAAACAATTTTTAAACAAATTGGGATATTTTTTATACTTCCTATTTTGTTAGCAACAATTCATTCTATATTTGGAATACAATTTTTAATCAATCTTATGTCTGGTCTTGCAGATAAAAATGATTTATTGCCTTCAATTATTGTAGCAACAATACTGATTGGAATAATTTATGGTGCATATTTTCTTGCAACATATATAGAAAGTAAGAATATAATTAAAGAAGAAAATTAAGAATTTTGTTGAAAAATGTAATTTACAATAATATTCAATTATGATAATATTTTATTATGCGAATTAAATATTTAGAAGGAGTATATAATGTCTAAAATAAATTGGAAAAAGATTCTGAAAATTATACTTATTGTCTTAATTGTTATTATTGTAATTATTTTTTCATTGATAGCTTTAGGTTTTGGATATGTAAAATATGTAAATTGGTATAAAGATAAACAAGAAACAATGGCTTCCGGTGAAACTGCACTTTTTGTTCCTCAAAAAGTTGAAGAACCTTGTGTAACTTGCTTATTCTTGGGAACGAATGGTAGCTTAACAGATTTTATAATGCTTGGACAATATAATCCCAACAATCGAGAAATTGCACTACTTTCTATCCCTAGAGATTCTTATGTCGGAAAAGAGTCTACGGATGGAAAAATAAATTCTGCAAGTTCTTCTAAAGGAATTGAGAGTTTAAAAAATACTATTTATGAAATTACTGGAATAAAAGTTGATTATTATATTTCGTTTAAAGCAAAAATATTAAGAGATTTGGTAAATAAAATTGGTGGGGTTACAGTTGATGTTCCAATGGATATGAATTATGATGACCCTTATCAAGATTTATATATTCATTTAAAAAAAGGAACTCAAAAATTAACTGGCTCGCAAGCAGAACAGCTGGTTAGATTTAGAAAAGGTTATGCTCAGCAAGATTTGGATAGAATAAAGACTCAACAATTATTTGTTAAAGCTTTTATTTCAGAAATTTTAAAAGCTGAAAATATAACTAAAATACCAGATTTAATAAATATAGTCCTTGATGGAACTAAAACAGATATTACACTTGATGTTGCAATGAATTATATTGATGATGTTGCTGCATTAAAACTAGACAGAATAAAAATGAATACAGCACCTGGAAAAGATGGTAGTGGAAAAAATAATTATGGACAATATGTTTCTTTCTTTTTCATAGATGAGGATGCGACTAAAACTTTAGTTGATGAAATGTTTCGTGGCATAGTTGTAAATGAATCTGGAGATTCTGGTGATAGGATTATTACTTCAGGGGATGAAAATGTTATTTCTACTCATGAGGCGGTAAGAGTTGAACTTATGAATGCGGGAGCTGATTCAACAGCTATTAGTAATATTGTTAAAACTTTAAAAGATAATAATTTTTATGTTGTAAAGATTGGTAATAGTGACGAAAAAGAAAATGAATCTAAAATAATAAATTATGAAAAAGAACAAAATAATGTATTAACTGATTTGAAGAATATAATTAAAGGTGCAAAGGTCGAGAAGAGTGAAGAAGAAAGTTCGGTTTCATATACAATTATAATTGGAAAAGACTTTAAATAATAGTTAACCTCGAAATATAAAAAATATTTCGGGGTTTTTCTATATTGCATTTGAATTTTGAATATGATATTATAACTCAAGACATAAACTTTACGCATAATACTTGAAAATGGAGGTATGTAAAGTGAATAAGAAGATTGTTATTATCAATGGCACTGGTGGAAGTGGCAAAGATACTTTCGTAGAATTTGTTTCGAAATATTGTAAGGTTTTTAATTTTTCTTCTGTTGACAAAGTAAAAGAAATTGCTAGAATGGTTGGATGGAATGGTGGCAAGACAGAAAAAGATAGAAAATTTTTAAGTGATTTGAAAAAATTAACTACAGAATATAACGATATGGCTTTTGAAAGTATAAAAAGTGCTGTTCAAGAGTTTGAAAACTCTGATAATGAAATCATGTTTATTCACATTAGAGAACCCGAAGAGATAGCTCGAGCTGTTAAAGCTTTTAATGCTAAAGCTCTTTTGGTTAGAAGAACTGGTTTAGATATTATAACTAGTAATTATTCGGATGCAAGTGTAGAAAATTATAATTATGACTATGTTGTAGAGAATACTACACTAGAAGAACTAGATATTTCTGCAAAAGATTTTGTGCAAATATTATTATCTGAATAAAAATATTGCCCCGAAATGTAATAGACATTTCGGGGCATTTTTTGTTTTAAACAGGAATATGTGCTATTTTTTGATGAGTGGAAAAACGAGCGGTTTCCAAAATATTATAGAAGTCATATTCGTCTAAAAAATTTTGGCTATAATCATTATCAAACGTTATGCTTCCATCTGATGAGTCCCAGGTGCCATATATATAGGACTGATGATTATTATTGAGTAATACTGCACGACCATTTTTAAACAACCATATATTATTGCCTATATATGCATATTCATGTTTACCAAAAACTCTTTCACAAGTGGTTAAATGATTTTGCTTTTTCCATGACTCTAAAATAGATTCATATGGACGATAAGTGATTCTTAGAGTTTTTTCCATTATGAAAGCTCCTCCTAAAAATAATTTAAAAATTATTCTATCATAAAACATATACAAAGTCAACATAAAACAATTGACATTATACCCTGGAGGGGTGTATAATTTTTAATATAATGTAAAAAATAAAATAGTAAAATTTAAGTGTATAAATTAAAAGGAGGAATTTTTATGAAAGAATTAGTAATTAAAGTAGAAGGTATGGTATGTGGAGGATGCGAAAACAGAGTTCAAAACGCATTGAAATTAGTTGATGGTGTTGAAGATGTTGTAGCAAATCATAATGATGGAACTGTAAAAGTTACATTAAGTAAAGATGTTGATAAAAATATTCTATCAGAAAAAATTGAAGATTTAGGTTTTGAAGTTAAAGAATAGAGGGGATATTTTTATATGAAAAAAATTATTTTATCTATTGACGGAATGACTTGTTCTGCTTGTTCAAATGGACTAGAAAAATATCTTAATAAGCAAGATGGTGTTATAGAGGCAAGTGTGAATTTAGTTATGGCAAATGCTACTATTCAATATGATGAAAAGAAACTAAATATAGAAAATTTAGAAGAGTTTGTTAAACAAGCAGGCTTTAAAAGCTTAGGAGAATTTAAAGAAATAAAGTTAGAAGGTAAAAATAAAAGAGAGAAAATAAAATTTATTATTTTTACTATTTTAGCAATTTTACTAATGTATATTTCAATGGGACATATGGTAAATTTGCCAACATTAGAATTTCTTGATCCTCATACTAATCCTATGAATTATATGATAAGTTTACTTGTTTTAACAATAGCTTTCTTGTTTTATGGCTTTGATATATTAAAAAATGGCTATAAAAACTTAATTCATGGGACTCCTAATATGGACACTTTAGTTGGCATTGGAGTTTTAGCAAGTCTGTCTTATAGTATTTATAATATGTATATGGTGTTTAATGGTAATACTCATCTTGTTATGAATTTATATTTTGAATCTGCTGCAATAGTTATTTACTTTATAAAACTTGGTAGATATATTGATGGTCTTAGTAAAGATAAAACTAAAGAGGCAATTCAAAAGCTTGTAAAGATAACTCCTAATTCAGCTGTTATAAAAGTAGATGGAGTAGAAAAGAAAGTTACATTAGATGAGATTAGTAAAGGAGATATTGTTATAGCAAAACCAGGAGAGAAAATTGCAGTTGATGGTGAAATTGTTTCAGGCAAAACTCATTTAGATGAATCTTTTATAACTGGAGAAAGCAAACCTGTTCAAAAAGAAGTTGGTAGTAAAGTTATTGCTGGTAGTATTAACTTTGATGGATATATTGAATATAAAGCTGAAAGAATTGGAAAAGAATCAACTATTTCCGAAATTGTAAGATTAGTAGTTGAGGCAAGCAATACAAAAGCCCCTATTGCTAAAATAGCAGACAAAGTTTCTGGAATTTTCGTTCCAGTGGTAATAGCTATTAGCATTTTATCTTTTATTGGATATTTAGCTTTAGGTCAAGGATTTGAAAGTGCTATTACCACTTTTGTTACGGTTTTAGTTGTAGCATGTCCTTGTAGTTTGGGATTAGCAACTCCGCTTGCAATAGTTGTTGCAGAGGGACTTTGTGCAAGTAATGGAATTTTAGTAAAGAAAAGTGAAATTTTAGAAAATGCTCAAAAAATTGATACTATAGTTTTTGATAAAACAGGAACATTGACATATGGAAAATTAAAAATTTCTAAAATTATAAATTATAGTAATATAGAAGAAAATGATTTATTGCAAATGGTTGGAAGTATTGAAAGTAAATCTACGCATCCAATTGCTGTAGCATTTACAGATTATTTATCTGAAAATAAAATAGAAACTGTGGAAGTAAAAGAATTTGAAAATATAGCTGGTTTTGGTATTAAAGCAATAATCGATGATAATGAAATTTTATTAGGTAACTCAAAAATTCTTGATAAATTTAATATAAAAAATAATCATTTGGAAGATGAAAAAAATTTAACTGCTGATGGTAATAGTATTGTATATGTTGTAAAAAATAAAGAAATAATTGCAATTGTTGGTATAAATGATATTGTTAGAGAAAATGCTAAAGAAGTAATTAACATTTTAAATGAAAAGAAAATTCAAACAGTTATGCTAACTGGAGATAACGAAGAAACTGCAAAGAAAATTGCAAATGATATTGGAATAACAGAAATAATTGCTAATGTGCTTCCATCAGAAAAAGCTGAGACAATAAAAAAATTAAAGAAAGAAAACAAATTTGTAATGATGTGTGGAGATGGAATAAATGATAGTCCGGCATTAACTATTAGTGATATAGGAGTTAGTATTAACTCTGGAACAGATATTGCAATGGACTCATCAGAAGTTATTCTTACAAGAAATGATTTAACAAGTATTTTAAACTTAATTAACATTAGTAAAAAAACAATAAGAATTATTAAGCAAAATTTATTTTGGGCATTTTTCTACAATACACTAATGATACCTATTGCTATAGGTATCTTGAAACCTTTTGGAATAGCAATCAATCCTATGATTGCAAGTCTTGCTATGGTTTTAAGTAGTATTACGGTAATATTAAATGCTTTAAGGTTGAAAAGAGTTAATATTGTATAATTTATGTAGATTTTAATTGAAATTTACATAATATAATGGTATAATAATAAAGGCAAGTTGGTGTTTTAAAATTATTATAAAAATTTATAAAAAGGATGTACTAAAAATCTGCACACTGCGACCACGACATTAGAGAGGAGAATAATCATGAAGAACGAAATCGAATTTAACAACTGGACTACCAAGATGAATCGGTTCATGCACAGGGCAAAGATTGGGATTAGGGTTTCGGTATTTGTTTCAATCGTTCTTGCTACGATGCTTGCTGTGACGGTAACTCATGATATGCCAATTATATGGGCTGTAATTGTTAGCTTTGTGATTTTTTTGATTGTGGTTGGAGTACCACAAGTAGTGGCGGTTAATTTGTATGAAAGGAAGTGCAATTTCTACTTCAAAAAGATTGAGGAACAGCTGGAGTAATACTCCGGCTGTTTTTTTGTATAAAATTATAGTCTATAATTTTTAATATTTGATAATTATTTTTTATATGGTATAATAAAACTGAAAATCTAAAAATCAAAGATTTTTGATTTTCTTATCTGTCAAGCTAAAGCTTGACAATATAAAGGTATGCTTTATTGAATCATAAAAAAGAAAGTAAAGAAATTTTTTATTGCTCACGCTTGCCGAAACGCAAGCTATCAATAAAAAATATTATTATATTTTTTTATAATATAATAAAACTGAAAATTGTAATTTGTTTTTACGAAGGAGGAATGAAGATGTCAATGAAGTTTGTTTTAAACGAGACATCATATTTTGGAAAAGGTGCAAGAGAAGAATTACCTGCTGAAATTAAAAAAAGAGGTTTTAAAAAAGTATTATTAGTAAGTGATAAAGATTTAGTTGAAGTTGGAGTTACTAAAAAGGTAGAAGATATTTTAGAAGATGCAAGAATAGCTTATACATTATATTCAGATATAAAACCAAATCCAACTATAAAGAATGTATTAGATGGAGTTAGAGCCTGCAAAAAAGCTAGAGCAGATTTAATAGTTGCTGTTGGTGGAGGTTCTAGTATTGATACTGCAAAAGGAATCTCAATAATAATGACAAATCCTGATAGAGCAGATGTAAAATCTTTAAACGGAGTATCAAATACAGTTAATAAGGGTATGCCTGTTATAGCTTTACCAACAACTGCAGGAACGGCTGCTGAAGTAACAATCAACTATGTAATTACGGATGAAGATGCAAAAATTAAAATGGTATGTGTAGATCCTAATGATATTCCTATATTATCAATTATAGATTCTGAGTTAATGTCTACAATGCCTAAGAGCTTAGCTGCGGCAACTGGAATGGATGCTTTAACACATGCAGTAGAGGGATATATTACAAAAGCTCATAATGAAATGTCAGATATGTTTCATATGAAAGCTATTAAAATGATTTTTAAATATTTACCTTCTGCTGTAAATGATAAAGATGAAGAAGCAATTGAAATGATGGGTATGGCACAATATATTGCTGGAATGGGATTTTCAAATGTTGGACTTGGAATTGTTCATTCAATGGCACACCAATTAGGTGCTGTATATGATACTCCTCATGGAATAGCAAATGCTATGTTGCTTCCAACTGTAATGAGATTTAATGGAGAAGTTTGTGCAGATAGATTTAGAGAGATTCTTGTAAATATTGGTAGACCAGATGCAGAAAATTTAAATGATCAAGATGTTATAAATACTTTTGTATGGATGCTATCTGAACTTAGTAAATCTGTTGGAATAACACAAACAATTAAAGATTATGGTGTTAAAGAAGAAGACATTGAAATGCTGGCAGAAAAAGCAATGAATGATCCATGTAAGCCTGGAAATCCAAGAGATGTCACAAAAGAAGACTTTATTGAGCTATATAAGAAAGCTATGTAAAATTTATTTGCCAATAGTTATCTTATATGATAGAATGCAAATATATGGTAATAATATATTACGAATAGAAAGGAATGATAGAGAGCATGGAAAAAGCAAAAGTATATTTTACAAAAGAACTTACACCTGAAAGTGTTGTAAAAATGTTTAAAACTTTAGAAAAAGATTTGCCTGGAAAAGTTGCTGTTAAGATACATTCTGGTGAAGAAGGAAATCAAAATTATCTTCGCCCTGAATTTGTAAAACCAATGTTAGAATATGTTAATGGAACAATAGTTGAGTGTAATACAGCTTACGATGGAGAAAGAAATACAACAGAAAAACATAAAAAATTAATGGAGAACCATGGATGGTCAAAATACTTTAATGTTGACATCATGGATGCCGAAGAAGATATAACATTAGAAATACCAAATGGTAAAGTTATTAAAAAGAACTATGTTGGAAAGGATATAGAAAATTATGATTCTATGTTAGTACTTTCACATTTTAAAGGTCATCCTATGGGTGGATATGGTGGAGCATTAAAACAATTATCTATTGGTGTTGCTTCTGGAAAAGGAAAAAGATATATTCATTGTGCTGGTGCTGAAAATGGTTCTTATGATGATATGTTTAGAACAGATCAAATTAAATTCTTAGAATCTATGGCAGATGCTGCATCATCAGTTACTAAATATTTTGGAGATAATATTGCATATATCAATGTTATGTGTAATATGTCTGTTGACTGTGATTGTTGCAATGTTGCAGAAGATCCTTGTATGAAAGATATTGGAATTTTAGCATCTTTAGACCCAGTTGCAATTGATCAAGCATGTATAGACTTAGTAATCAATTCTGATGATCCAGGAAAAGATCATTTATTAGAAAGAATAAATTCAAGACATGGTACACATACAATAGATGCTGCAGTTGATTTGGGTATCGGAACTAAAGAGTATGAATTGATTGAAGTTGAATAAAATTGCTTATTAAAATACCTTAAGTGAATTTATCACTTAAGGTATTTTTGAATTTATAAAATATTGATAAATCATCACATATGTGATATTCTTAATTAAAATTATTTTGGGAGGAATTATGATGGATAGAGAACAAGCATTAAGTTTATTAAAAAAATATAATGAAGAAGAATTTCATTTGAGACATGCACTAACTGTTGAGCAAGTTATGAAATATTTTGCAAAAGAAAATGGATATGATGAAAGTTTTTGGGGAATAGTTGGACTTTTACATGATGTTGATTTTGAAAAATATCCAGAGGAGCATTGCAAAAAGGCACCAGAACTTTTAAAAGAAATAGATGCAAGTGATGAAATGATACATGCAATTTGTAGCCATGGTTATGGTATATGTACAGATATTAAACCTGAACATGAAATGGAGAAAATATTGTTTGCAGTTGATGAGCTTACTGGTCTTATTTGGGCTGCTGCTAAAATGAGACCTTCACATAGCACAAAGGATATGGAAGTATCAAGTTTGAAAAAGAAATTTAAAGATAAAAAATTTGCTGCAGGTTGCTCAAGAGATGTTATAAAACAAGGTGCAGAAGAACTTGGTTGGGAACTTGATGATTTATTTTCAAAAACAATATCAGCAATGCAAAATTCTGAGGATATAATTGAAGAAGAAGTTAAAAATATATAAATTTTGATAAAATCCTTAATTTTTAAAAATAATTCTACAAATTATTTTTCTATTGTTGTATAATATATGGCAATGAGGTGAAATACATGGATAGAAAAATAATAAATAGACAAAAGATAATAATTATTATATTGTTTTTATTTGTAGTTATTTTAGGAGTATTACTTTGCTACTTTAAATATCAAAATAATAATCTTAGTGAAACTGTAGCAAATCAAAATATAGAAATAAGTAATATGCAAGAATTTATAAGTTCTATTGATTTAAGTGGCGATGAAGAAACAGACCTTGGTTGGGAGTTGGTATTAGTAAATAGTACAAATAAAATTCCTGATGATTATGAATTTGAACTTGAATATATTGATTCTACAAGGCTGTTCGACAGTAGAGCAGTTAATTACTTAAAAGACATGCTAAAAGATGCTAAAAAAGATAAAATAACTAATATATGGGCTCAATCTACATATAGAACGATAGAACTTCAAGAGGCTTTATTTAATGAAAAAGTTGATGAATATAAAAAACAAGGATATTCAGAAACTTTATCTAAAACACTAACAGAACAATCAATTAACAAGCCTGGATATAGTGAGCATAATTTGGGATTGTGTGTAGATTTTAATAATGTAGATAATGCTTTTGAAAAGTCAAAAGCTTATGAATGGCTTATGAAAAATGCAGAAAATTATGGATTTATATTAAGGTATCCTGAAGAAAAGGCAGATATTACAGGAGTTAAATATGAGCCATGGCATTGGAGATATGTTGGAGTGGAACATGCAAAAGAAATGAATAGGCTAAATATGTGTTTAGAAGAATATGTTGAATATTTATTAGAAAAAAATCAAAAGTAATTTTTTAAAATTAGTAGTTCTTAAAAAAGACTGCTAATTTTTTAAGAAAGAAGGTAATTAGTTTGAAATATATTCATAAAGTTCAATATTATGAAACAGATAAAATGGGAATAACACATCATTCAAATTATATTAGATGGATGGAAGAAGCGAGAGTTGCATTTCTAGATAGTATAGGTTATGGATTTGATAAAATTGAAGAAGAAGGAATAATGTCACCAGTTATAAAAATTGATTGTGAGTACAAAGAAACAACAACATTTAAAGATGAGATTTGTATTGAGTGTAATGTAAAAGAATTCAAAGGAGTTAAACTTGTTATAGAATATATTATGACTAATCTGAAAACAGGGAATATAGTTTTTACAGCAACATCTGAACATTGCTTTGTTGATATGGAAAATAGATTGGTTAGATTAAAAAATGCTATTCCAGAATTGGCAGAAAAGTTAAAAGAATTAGCAAACTTTTGAAATGAAATAGGGGACGGAGCAAACTTTCAAACAACAAGAAAACAGAACAAATTTTTGAAAGAAGGGGACGGAGCAAACTTTCAAACAACAAGAAAACAAAACAAATTTTTCTTTGTTGTTTTCGTTTGAAAGTTTGCTCCGTCCCCTTCTTTCATTTAATTAAAAGTTGAAAATGAGTTTTTTTTATGTTAGTATATAAAATTAAAAGATATAAATGGAGTGATATAAATGAAAATATCTACAAGAGGAAGATATGCTTTAAATATTATGATTGATTTAGCAATGCATGATAATGGAAGCTTTATTTCATTAAAAGACATTGCAAATAGGCAAGGCATATCAAATAAATATTTAGAACAAATTATAGCAATGCTTAATAAAGAAGGTTATTTAAAAACTGCTAGAGGTAATAATGGTGGGTATAAATTAGCTAAAAAACCGGAAGAATATAGTATTGGAGATATATTAAGAGCAACAGAAGGAGATTTGGCTCCAATATATTGTTTAACTGAAGAGGGAGAATGTGAAAGAAAAGAAGAGTGCATTACATTTTCTTTTTGGAAAGGATTGGATGAAGTAATCAATGAATATGTAGACAGCAAGACGTTAGCTGATTTAATTCCTAAAGATTAGTTAATGGTATATTTTTTCAAATAAATGTAAATAATATATCAATTCCTATTGACTAACTAGGAATTAGATGTTATAATTCCTACTAGATTACTATGAAAAGGAGATAATGTATAAATGGAAAATGTATATTTTGACAATGCAGCAACAACAAAATTAGACGATGAGGTATTACAAGCTATGCTTCCATACCTAAAAGAATCTTACGGAAATGCGTCTTCTATATATAAATTGGGCAGAGAGAACAGAAAGGCTGTGGAGACTGCAAGAGAGCAGATTTCTACTGTTTTAAACTGTAATCCAAATGAGATTTACTTTACGGCAGGTGGAAGTGAGAGCGATAACACAATTATTAAAGGAACTGCACATGGATATAAGAGCAAAGGCAATCATATTATTACTTCAAAAATTGAACATCCAGCAGTTTTAGAAACATGTAAGCAACTTGAAAAAGAAGGTTTTGAAGTTTCATATATTGGTGTTTCAGAAGATGGTATTGTAAAATTAGATGAATTAGAAAATGCTATTAAAGATTCAACAATTCTTATTACAATAATGTTTGCTAATAATGAAATTGGTACAATACAGCCTATTAAAGAAATTGGAGAAATTGCTAAAAAGCACAATATATTCTTCCATACTGATGCAGTTCAAGCTGTTGGTACTGTTAGAATTGATGTTAAAGAATTAAATATTGATGCTCTTTCTATGTCAGGTCATAAATTTTATGGACCAAAAGGAATTGGAGCTTTATATGTTAGAAATGGAATCAATTTTGATAGACTTGTTGCCGGGGGACATCAAGAAAGAGGAAAGAGAGCTGGTACAGAAAATGTTCCTGCAATTGTTGGTATGGGCAAAGCTATTGAACTTGCGTATGCTAATTTAGATGAGCATAATAAAAAGATTAAAGAATTAAGAGATTACTATGTTAAACAAATCTCTGAAAAGATACCATATATTAAAATAAATGGTGATATGGAAAAGAGACTACCTGGAAACAGTAATATATCATTTAGATATATTGAGGGAGAAGGACTTCTTTTAAATCTAGACTTAAAAGGTATTGCCGCTTCAAGTGGAAGTGCTTGTACATCAGGTTCTTTAGATCCATCACATGTTTTACTTGCTATTGGACTACCTCATGAAATTGCACATGGTTCATTAAGAATTTCAATAGGTAAATATAATACAAAAGAAGAAGTAGATTATTTAGTTGAAAATCTTGTGGAGATTGTTAATAGATTAAGAGAAATGTCTCCACTTTGGGAAGAATTTATTGAGGAGGAAAAGAAATAATGGAATATTCAGATAAAGTTGTAGATCATTACACTAATCCAAGAAATGTTGGAAAAATAGAAGATGCTTCTGGTGTAGGAGAAGTTGGTAATCCAGTTTGTGGAGATATAATGAAAATGTATATCAAAGTAGAAAATAATATTATTGTTGATGTAAAGTTTAAAACTTTTGGATGTGGAGCAGCCATTGCAACAAGTAGTGTTTCTACTGAAATGATTAAAGGTAAAACTTTAGAAGAGGCTCTTGCTTTAAAAAATAGTGATGTTATAAAAGCATTAGATGGTTTACCACCAGTAAAAATTCATTGTTCAGTATTAGCTGAAGAAGCTATTCATGAAGCTATTGCAGATTATTACAGAAAAGAAGGAAAAATGACTGAAGAAGAAATCGTTAAAAAGTGTAATTTAAAAGAACATCATTGTGAACATTGTGGAGAATAAAAATAGATGATCAAAAAACAATTCGGAAACGAACTGTTTTTTGTGTTTAAAGGAATGATAACAATATGGAAAACAAGAGAGTGCTATTGGGTATGAGTGGTGGAGTTGATAGTAGTGTTGCTGCCATTCTCTTAAAAAATCAAGATTATGATGTAATTGGAGTTACAATGAAACTTTTTGAAGGAGAAATAGAAGGAAGCTGTTGCAATCTTTCTTCTACTTTAGATGCAAAAAGAGTCTGTGATTTTTTAGAAATACCACATTATACAATTAACTTCAAAGAAGAATTTGAAAAATATGTTATTGACGATTTTATTTGCCAATATAAAAATTGTAGGACTCCTAACCCTTGCATTGAATGTAATAAATATTTAAAGTTTGGATGCATGTATAAAAAGGCACAAGAATTGGAATGTGATTATATTGCTACAGGGCATTATGCAAAAATAGAATATGATGATACTTATGGAAAGAAAGTTCTTAAAAAATCTAATAGTGGTAAAAAAGATCAGAGTTATGTGCTTTATAATATTCCAGAGGAATTATTAGATAAAGTGTTGTTTCCTCTTGGAGATTTTAAAAGTAAAGATGAAATTAGAAAAATTGCTAGTGAATATAATCTGCCTGTTGCGAATAAACCTGATAGTGAAGATATTTGTTTTATTCCAGATGGGGATTATAAAAAATTCTTAGAAGAAAATTCTGATATAAAGAGTAAAGTAGGGAATATAGTTAATATTGATGGCAAAGTTTTAGGCAAACATACTGGACTTTATAAATATACAATAGGGCAGAGAAAAGGTTTAGGTATTTCTAATTCTGTTCCACTTTTTGTATTAGGATATGATATAGAAAAAAATGAACTTATTGTTGGAGAAGAAAAAGATTTATACATAAAAGAATTTATTGTGTCAGATGTTAATTTGATTTTATTGAAAGATTTTAAAAATGATTTACAAGTAAATGTTAAGACAAGATATTCTGTAAAAGAATCAAGTGCAAAAATAACTAAACTTAATGATGAAATAAAAGTTGTTTTTGATGAACCTCAAAGGGCTGTAACTCCAGGACAATCAGCAGTATTTTATATAGATGATGTTGTTATTGGTGGAGGAAAGATAAAATGCACTACTAGTGCAAAAGTAAATATATAATTATTATTCGCATTGCGAAATATTGGAGGAAAAAATGTCTTATTTAATTAACGCAGTAAGAGGCTTTTGCATGGCTCTTGCTGATAGTGTGCCAGGAGTATCTGGTGGAACAATTGCTTTTATTTTGGGATTTTATGATAAGTTTATAAATTCACTAGACAGATTGATGTTTGGAAAATTAAAAGAAAAAAAAGAATCAATTTTATTTTTGCTAAAAATAGGTATTGGTTGGATAATTGGAATGATAGCTGCTGTATTAGTTTTGACAAATCTTTTTGAAACACAGATATACAAAGTAAGTTCTGTGTTTATAGGTTTTATTGTTTTTTCAATTCCTCTTATTATTAAAGATGAAAAGAAAACATTAAAAGTAAGGCGTTGGTATAATTATTTAATTTTTACACTAATAGGAATAATGATTGTAGGGCTAATAACATATTTTAATCCAACATCTTCTGGAAATGCGATAAATATTGCAGAATTAAATGTTGGTTTATGTGTATATATTTTTATTGCTGCAATGTTAGCAATTTCTGCCATGGTATTGCCAGGTATATCTGGTTCAACTTTGCTTTTAATATTTGGATTATATATTCCTGTCATTTCAGCAATAAAAGAATTATTGCATATGAATTTTAGTTATTTACCAGCTTTAATTGTTTTTGGCTTAGGAGTTATTGCAGGAATTTTGCTAGTAATAAGATTGATAAAAATAGCTTTAGAGAAGTACAGAACTCAAATGATTTATTTAATAATTGGTTTAATGCTTGGATCTATTTATGCTATTGTTATGGGACCAACAACATTAGATGTTCCACAAGCTCCAATGAGTTTGGGTACATTTAGTATTTTATATTTTATAATTGGAGGAATAGTAATCTTTGGACTTGATAGGTTAAAAATAATGCTTGAAAAGAAAAAAGAATAAAAATATATTAGGTAAGTAAAATGGAAAATATATAAAGTTGACAAAATGTAGAAATTATGATATATATCATTCTGGTAGTTAAAGGTGGTTTGGGGTTGAAATGAATTTATTTCATGAACTATAAAAAGAATTGGAGGAATGTGAGATGACCAGGTTCTTTGGAAATGATCAGTTGGTAAATAACATTTCTAGTACAAAACGGCTTGCAAAAGTAGAAGGAAGTAGAGAAAATAGAACAATAGGTTATGAAATTTTAGAATCAACTTATTCACCATATGTAGATAAAGGGTCTTTTCCTGAGCATGTACATATATATTATATTCTTATGGATGATGATAAGTATCCCGTTTTTATTCCTAAGGAATTAGCTGAAGAATTTATAGAAAATGAAGAGTATGCTCACAAGTTTATTTTCAATGAGCGAATGCAACGAATGAAATAAATCAAAGGGGCTGTAAAGATTTTTTACAGCCTCTTTTTGTTATCTTATAATACAAAATTATTTCAGTAATTCATACTTTTTATGACCATTCCAACTATCAGGATTTGAAGGGTCTCCATGCATACGATAATGAATTGTAAAATATCCACGAGTCTTGAGCTTTTCTACATATTCTTTGTGAAAGTGTTGTTCAACTTCTTCCCAGTCCTTATATTCAGCGATTGATGATTTACTAATACCAAAGTCGTAATTGAGGTCTGTCTTTTTGATTCGTATCATGAGGAAGCTCCTTTCTGCTCAATTATGAGGTCCTAAAGCACAGACAATTCGAATAACAATTGTATTATACTAAAAACTTTATGTAAAGTCAATATTTATTGATATTGAATATTATTTTTGTGTTTGATAAAATAATATTAGAGGTGAACAAATGAGTAGAAAAAGAAAAAATAAAAATAATATTCAAGAAGTAATTTTTGCTTTTATTGTAATTTGTGTTTTATTTTTTGTATATACAAATAAAAATGTTGAAGAACAAAAACAAAATAATTCTGATGATACAATTAAAGTTGAAAATCAAAATATTGATTTAACGACAATACCTGAATATACAACATCTCCATATGTAGAAATCAATAATAATATCCCATATTTTACAGAGGAAGATTATACTACAGAGCCTTTTGAAAATTATAGTGAATGGGATGAACTAGGAAGAACTAGAGTTGCTTATGCAAATATTTGTAAAGAAACAATGCCTGCTGAAGGAGAAGAAAGAGAATCAATTGGAAGTGTCAAGGATCTTTCTGGATGGGTTCAAAAAAGATATGATGATAAAATTAAAGATAAATATTTATATAACAGATGTCACTTAATAGGTTGGCAACTTGCAGGAGAAAATGCAAATAAGCAAAATTTAATAACTGGAACAAGATATTTAAATACAGAAGGAATGTTACCTTTTGAAAATATTGTAGCAGAATATATAAAAGATAATGAGGACAATCATGTGCTATATAGAGTCACTCCTATATATGAAGGAGATAATTTACTAGCAAGTGGAGTTGAAATGGAAGCTTGGTCAGTAGAGGATAATGGCGAAGCAATATGTTTTAATGTATATTGCTACAACGTCCAGCCTGGAATAATAATAGATTATACAACTGGAGAAAGTTATGAGGAATAAAAAATATTGCATATTTTAAAAATTTAATATATAATCACTTCAAGTTTAATTCTTATTACTATTTTTCAATAGTAAATTTTCCATTATAAAAAATTAAAATAAAGGAGTGATTGCGTATTGAATTTAAATTTTGAAAATAACTTCTTTGAAGTATTAAAGGGGAATACTGCAATGAAAGATTTAATCAATGAATTATCAAATTATCTAAATGCAAATGACGAACCTATAATAGAACAAATATTATCTAAACGAGTAGTTTCCATAGGA
Source organism: uncultured Clostridia bacterium (assembly GCA_947588905.1). GTDB lineage: Bacteria > Bacillota > Clostridia > TANB77 > UBA1234 > UBA1234. The sequence continues at coordinate 7,881 of CANQBB010000009.1, read as the reverse complement.
AATGAAAATTCTATTAGATGGAAAGAAAAAGAAACTGTTTTGAATTATTTTAATAAAATAGGACAAAATGGGCCAATATATTTTGTTAAAGATAATAAAAAACCATATTGGAAAAATAATCAAAGATATATCAATAATGATGTTTTTTTAGTATGGAAAATTGAAAATGGAAAGATAGAAAAAATTGAAATTAGTAAAAAAGATATGCCACAAAATATAAAGACAAATGATGTTTTTAAAATCGAAAATGGGAAATATATTGTTAATGATAAAGCCACAAAGGAATTACAAGAAGATATAGTAAATATGGCAAATGAAATATTGGATAAGCAAGATGCTAAACTAAGTAGTTTTAGAAAAGAAGGACATTTATATGCAATAACAGATAATCAAAATGGAAAAATTTTTATGAGGGATATAACTGAAAATTCTGATATTGAATTTGAAGAAGTTAATTTGCCTAAAGAGTTATTAGACAAAGTTTCACAAGGTACAGTATTAAAATATAATAATGGTATATATGAATGTCTAAAAAATGATTGACTAAAAGAGGCGATAAATAATGGAAGAAGAATTAAAAAAGTTTTTAGAAAAACAAACTTGTATAGGGTGTTATAATCATTGTCAATTAAGTAATCCTAATTGCGGAAGAAGTAAAATATTTATACAAGAAGCAACAGAAAAATTTAATAATATGAAATCTCAAGATAAATTCGGAACTAGAAATATTTTAAATTAGAGTTCTTGAAATTATATCATAATTATGATATAATTTGCATATTAAAGGAGGAGATATTATGGCACTAATTAGACCATGTGCTGATTTAAGGAACAATTATAATGATATTTCAAAAATTTGTCATGAAACTAGGTAACCTATTTTTATTACTAAAAATGGGTATAATGATTTAGTCGTTTTAAGTGATGACTTATATGAAGAAATAATAGAAAATAATTCAAAAAAAATTGATAAACTTATATCTGAAAAATTTGATAAACAATATAAAGATTTTAAAGATTTTCAAAAAGATTTTTTTAAGAAAATTGATATTGGACTTAAAGATTTAAAAGATGGAAACTTTCAATCCCTTGAATCTTTCTGCAAAGAAATGGAGGAGAAATATGATTTCAAATGAATACTCCATTTATTTAACATATTTATCTTATATATTTTTCATTGTAATCAAAATTATTTAAATCTTATATAAATTTTCTTTCTAAAATATAGATTTCCAATTTTAAATTAAAATTTTATATGTTCAAGCACCTGACATGCTAACAGAGAATATACTAAGGTTATAAGTATATTTGTTATGTGTGGAGGTGCTTTTTTATGCTCGAAATTATTCCTCTTTTTGATTTTATAAAAGATTTCTTTTTTTTATTTGGATATGTTAGCAATTATAATTTATTTCCAGAGCCATTATCTCCTGAAGAGGAAACTTATTATTTGGAACGTTTAGAGCAGGGAGATGAAGGAGCTAAAAACATTTTAATCGAAAGAAATTTGAGACTAGTTGCACATATTTCAAAAAAATATACTGGAGCAAATTGTGATCAAGAAGATATTATTTCTATTGGAACAATAGGACTAATTAAAGGAATAAATAGTTATAAAAGTAATAAAGGAGTTAAGCTCGCTACATATGTTGCAAGATGTATTGAAAATGAAATTTTAATGCATCTAAGAAGTACAAAAAAACTTTCTCAAGAAGTTTCTTTAAATGATGCTTTAGGGCAAGATAAAGAAGGAAATGAAATAACCTTTATAGATGTTATAGAAAATGGACGGAATGAGTGTAGAAGATGAGATTGATTTGAAGATGAAGATTAAAAGATTATATAAAAAGATTTCAGAAGTTTTACAAGATAGAGAAAAAATGATTATTGAATTAAGATTTGGTCTAAATGGAAAAGAATCAAAAACGCAAAACGAGATAGCAAAGATGCTTGGTATATCTCGTTCATATGTTTCAAGAATAGAAACAAAAGCAATAAGTAAATTAAGCAAAGAATTTGAAAAATAATATATATATATTATGAAATTATTGTGAAAAAGTATAAGGGTATTGACTCTTATGCTTTTTCTATTTATAATATCATAGTACGCTATGTAGCAAGCTATGAAAGAAGGGGTGATAATGGGTAAGTGCATTTTGGGAAGAAGTGTAAAATGTGTTCATAAATTATTTGAAGACGAAATAAATCGTGATATGAACCACATAAATATTACACGTTCACAGATGGATTTGTTGATTTATACTTTTTTGAAAAATAAGAATGGAATTGAAGTAAATCAAGTAGATATTGAAAAAGAATTAAACATTAAAAATCCTACTGTTACAGGGCTTATAAATAGGCTAGAAAAAAAGGAATATATTAAAAGAGAAGTAAGTAAAAAAGGCTCTAATTTTAAAAGCATTGTTGTTACTGATAAAGGAATATCTTTAATAAATGACGGAAAAAAAATTGTAGACAAGGTTGAAAAAAATATGTTTTCTGTTTTAACAAAAGATGAACAAAATGAACTTGTTAGACTTCTATCTAAAGTTATTGACAATAATAATTATAAGAGATAAAATAACAAAGCTTGACAATATCTTTGAAAAATATTGCATAAACAATTACTAATTGTTTGAAAGAATTTTACTGGAGGGAAAATAATGATTAAAAAGTTAAGTAAATTTATTGGAGAATATAAATTACAAACGATAGTTACACCATTACTGGTAGCTCTTGAGGTTGTGATGGAAGTATTAATTCCTTTGGTTATGGCTGATTTGGTAGACAAAGGCATATATGAGGGTCAAATGAATATTATTTATAAAATAGGAATCGAACTTGTAATTATGGCTATGCTTTCTTTATTTTTTGGAGCATCAAATGGATTTACAGCAGCAAAGGCATCAGCTGGATTTGCTAGAAATTTGAGAAAGGAATTATATTATAAAGTACAAAACTTTTCTTTTGCCAATATTGATAAGTTTTCAACTGCTAGTTTGGTTACGCGTTTGACAACTGACGTTACAAATGTTCAACAATCATTTCAAATGTTAATTAGAATAACTGTAAGAGCACCACTTATGTTTGCATTTTCACTTGTTACAGCTATTCAAATAAATTTGCAATTAGCGATGGTATTTTTAATAGTTATACCAATATTAGCTTTTGGAATATTTTTAATAATTAGAAAAACACATCCTATAATGAAAAGAACATTTAAAATGTATGATAAATTAAATAATGTTGTAGAAGAAAATGTTAGTGCAATTCGTGTTGTAAAATCTTTTGTGTTAGAAGATGAAGAAACAGATAAATTTAAAAATGTTTCAAATACTATTTATCAAAACTTTAGTACAGCCGAAAAAACTATGGCATTTATGAACCCTTTAATGCAACTAGCAATTTATTCATGCATAATGGTTGTTGCATGGCTTGGCGCTAAAATTATAGTTAATTCTAATATGGTTGCATTAACTACTGGTGAACTTATGACTCTTATTACATATTCAATGCAAATATTATTTAGTTTATTGATGGTGTCAATGGTTGCTTTGATGCTTACTATTTCTAAGGCATCAGCAGATAGAATTATTGAAGTATTAGATGAAGTGCCAGATATACAAAATCCAAGTAAACCTATTAAAAAAATTAAAGATGGATCTATTGAATTTAATAATGTATCATTTAGCTATATAAATGATAAGAATAAAGAATGTTTAAAGAATATCAATTTAAAAATCAAATCAGGAGAAACTATTGGAATTATAGGTGGTACTGGTGTTGGAAAATCTACATTAGTAAATTTAATTCCAAGATTATATGATGTAACTGAAGGAGAACTTAAAGTTGGTGGAGTAGATGTTAAAAAATATGATTTAGATACTTTGAGAAATAATGTTGCATGTGTACTTCAAAAAAATGTTTTGTTTTCTGGAACTATTAGTGAAAATATTCGTTGGGGAGATGAAAATGCGACTGATGAAGAAGTAGAAAGAGTTTGTAAACTTGCTCAAGCTGATGATTTTATTAAAGCATTTCCAGACGGATATAATACATATATAGAACAAGGTGGAACTAATGTATCTGGCGGACAAAAACAAAGACTTTGCATTGCTAGAGCATTACTAAAAAAACCTAAAATTTTAATTTTGGATGATTCAACAAGTGCGGTTGATACAAAGACAGATGCTTTAATTAGAAAAGCATTTAAAGAAGAAATTCCTAATACTACTAAAATTATTATTGCTCAAAGAATTAACTCAGTTGAAGATGCAGATAAGATAATTGTTATGGATGACGGAGAAATAAACGGAATAGGAACTCATGAAGAATTATTAAGAACTAATAAAATCTATCAAGAAGTTTATGAATCTCAAGTGAAGGGAAGTGATAGCAATGAGTAATAATCAACCTAGAGGTCCAATGAGAAGAGGAATGGTAATGGGACCAAGACCTAAAATTGAAAAAGGAACACTTAAAAGAGTATTTCGTTACATAACAAAAAATTATGCGTGGAAATTTGTTTTAGTTATTATATGTATTATTATTAGTTCTATTACCAGTGTTGTAGGAATAATGGCATTAGGAACAGTTATTGATGAATATATAACTCCTCTTATAGGTACTGGTAATGCAGACTTTTCAGGATTAACTTCATTTGTTTTTGGTATTGCAAGTATATTATTAGTTGGACTTGCCACATCATTTTTATATAATAGATTGATGGCAATTATAGCTCAAGGTGTGCTTAGAGATATAAGAGACGATATGTTTGAAAAAATGCAATCTCTTCCTATTAAATATTTTGATACTCATACACATGGAGAAATAATGAGTTACTATACAAACGATACAGATACTTTAAGGCAAATGATTTCACAATCTTTACCTAGTATTATTTCTTCATCAATTACTATTATAGCTACAGTTTGTTCAATGTTCTCTTTGAATTGGCAACTTACATTATTTGTACTTGCATTTACGTTTATGGCTTTAATAATAATAAAAACTATTGCTTCAAAAAGCTCAAAGTTTTTTGTTAGTCAACAAGAATCTTTAGCTAAAGTTAATGGATATGTTGAAGAAATGATGAACGGACAAAAAGTAATAAAAGTTTTTACACATGAAGATAAAACCAAACAAGAATTTGATGTATTAAATGAAAAACTAAATTCAGATATGTATAATGCAAATAAATTTGCAAACTCAATGATGCCAATTGCGGGTAATTTAGGAAATTTAGAATATGTTTGTGTTGCTATTATTGGAAGCTTGATAGCTCTTTCATCTGCCAATCCTGTAGAATTAATTGGAACTTTAGCATCATTTTTACAATTAACAAAACATTTTACAGGACCAATAAATCAATCAATGACACAATTTAATTCAATTATTATGGCACTTGCAGGAGCTGGAAGAATATTTAAAATGATGGATGAAGAGCCTGAAACAGATGAAGGATATGTTACATTAGTAAATGCAGAAATTATAGGTGGCGAAATAAAAGAAACAGATAAGTATACTGGTAAATGGGCATGGAAGTGGCCTCATCATGATGGTAGGCTTGAATATGTTGAACTTAAAGGGCACATAGAAATGAATGAAGTAGATTTTGGATATACTCCAGATAAAATTGTTTTACATGATATAACTTTGTATGCAAAACCTGGTCAAAAGATTGCATTCGTTGGTGCAACAGGTGCAGGAAAAACAACAATTACAAATTTACTAAATCGTTTCTATGATATTGAAGATGGTAAAATTAGATATGATGGAATAAATATAAATAAAATTAAGAAAGCTGATTTAAGACGTTCACTTGGTATGGTGCTTCAAGATACTAATTTATTTACAGGAACTATAAAAGAGAATATAAAATACGGTAAAGATGACGCAACTGATGAAGATGTTATTGAAGCAGCAAAACTTGCTAATGCTCATAGATTTATTAAAATGCTTCCAGATGGATATGATACAATGCTTACAGATAATGGTTCTCAATTATCTCAAGGTCAAAGACAGTTGATTGCAATTGCAAGAGTTGCAATTAATAATCCTCCTGTTATGATTCTTGATGAAGCTACATCTAGTATTGATACAAGAACAGAAAAAATTGTTCAAGATGGAATGGATAAACTTATGGATGGAAGAACTGTATTTGTAATTGCACATAGACTTTCTACTGTAAGAAATTCAAAAGCTATTATTGTTTTAGACCATGGTAGAATTATAGAGAGAGGAGAGCATGATTTCTTAATTGCTCAAAAAGGTCAATATTATCAACTATACACAGGTGCTTTTGAATTGGAATAAAACAATATTTAAAAATGTCAAAAATGTTTAAAATTTTTCTAACATTTTTGGCATTTTTTTATTGAATTTGCATGACTAATTTGAATATGCTATAATAATTAAATATTATATAATTTGTTTGGGAGGATAATTTATGAACGAAGAAGCTGCGAAGCGTGGCAAAGAAACAATGAGAGTTGGCATAATAGGCATTGTAGGAAATGTTATTTTATTTATTATAAAAATTGTTGTTTCATTTATAAGCAAAAGTCAAGCATTGTTTGCAGATAGCATTAACAGTGCAACAGATATTTTCTCTTCGACTATGACACTAATAGGAGGAAAAATTTCGAGTGAACCTTCAGATGAAGGTCACAACTATGGACACGGTAAAGCAGAGTATATTTTTTCTTTATTGATTAGTGTTGTTATGGCATATCTTGCAATTAAAATTGCATTTGATGGAGTAGTATCACTAATAAATAAATCTGAATTTACTTTTTCATATACGTTAATAGGTGTTTGCATAGTCACAATTATTATAAAATTTTTTATGTATTTATATGTTCATAAAATTGGAGTGAAATCTGAAAACGTTTTAATACTTGCAAATTCTCAAGATCATATAAATGATGTACTTACTACTATATCTGTTTTGATAGGTATAATCTTTGGAATGTTTGAAATATATTTTGTTGATGGAATAGTGGCAGTTGGAATTTCTGTAAAAATATTATATGAAGCAATTAAAATATTTATGGAGAGTTATAATGTTCTTTTAGACAATTCAATTAGTAAAGAACAAATGGAACAAATAAAAGAAATAATTATAAATAATAAAAATATAAATCATTTTGATAAAATAACTTCTAAGTCTGTGGGAAACAAATTTATTGTGATAGTTAAAATCTCTGTTGATGGAAATATGACTGTAAATGAAAGTCATAAAATTGCAGGAAAGCTAAAAGCAGATATAATGAAATTAAAAAATATTTATGATGTAGTAGTGCATATAAATCCAGCATAAAAAAGATTGTTTTGAAATTTTATGCACTCATATAAAAAGAATATTTTATAAAGAAAATTTATATAGTAAGCCAAAAAAGAATGTGTGGAAAATTAACCACACATTCTTAATTTATTATAGCATATTTTGAATAAAAAATCAAATATAAAAAATAGTAAAATAATTAGTATAAAAGAAGTAAATAGAAATAGTGTAATATAATGTAAAAATTTGAAATAATTTTACGATTAAAATAAGTTGTGTAAAAAGTAATATATGGTATAATAATATTAACCCTACAAAGTACGTATAACTTGAGTTATATTTAGAACCAACACTAATTAGATTGGGAGTCCAAATCTCTGAATGCGGAGTGCAAGCTTACACGTTTATTAGTAGTAAGAAGCCCGGAGCATTTAGGAAGACACCCACCTGTGAAAGCAGGGTCTTAAATCGGCTCAAATGGAACGGCTTTTCGTGGGGTGTTTTTTTATGCTTAAAAATAAGGGGCTGTAAAAAAAGTCCCTAAGAAAAATTAGATTCGTGTTAATTTTTAGCACGAATCTAATTTTTATACTTTA
>CANQBB010000008.1 GCA_947588905.1 uncultured Clostridia bacterium | reverse complement strand
ATGCAAGGCAAATCAATTGAAAAAAGCGGAAACGTATCGAGATACGTTGAGCATTTTTGAAATTGATTTAACGCAGCAGATTACTGCTTTTCATTTGAATTTTATGATTTCTTAGGTTTCTTTGCCCCATACCTCGAACGTCCTTGCATTCTATCCTTAACACCAGCTGTATCAAGTGTTCCTCTGATTATGTGATATCTAACACCTGGAAGGTCTTTTACTCTTCCACCTCTAATAAGAACAACACTGTGCTCTTGTAGGTTGTGTCCAACACCTGGGATATAAGCAGTAACTTCTTGAGTATTTGTAAGTCTAACCCTTGCTACTTTACGAAGAGCTGAGTTTGGCTTTTTAGGTGTAGTTGTTTTAACTACTGTGCAAACTCCTCTTTTTTGTGGGCTTGAAATATTTGTAACTCTTTTTAATTTTGAGTTATAACCCTTTTGTAATGCAGGAGCTTTTGATTTAGAAGTTTTGTCTTGTCTACCTTTTCTAACTAATTGATTGATTGTTGGCATTTTATTTTTTTCACCTCCTTATACATTTTATGTGTTTTTCGCATAATTATTGCACTTTACAATGCAGGTTATATTTTATCATCTTCTTATTTACATGTCAACAAATTTTTCCATTTTTTCTTACGGAAATATAGGATTGTGAAATTTTATGATTATAAAAATTTTATATTTATTTTTAATAAATAATTGCTCATAAAATTGTTAAAAAATTAAATAATTTTTAAATCTTTATTGACATAATGTGGGAAAGGTTGTATATTTTACTAAAGTTAATTTTTGTCTACTTCTACGATAATTTGTTAAGGAGGAATTAAGATGAAGAATGTTCAATATCCGCCTTTTGTTCACTGGGAAGTAACTCCTGAATGTAATCATAATTGCATTCATTGCTACAACTATTGGAGAAAGTCCTACAATTTTTGTGATTCCCATGAAAGACAATTAACTGAAGATCATTATCTGCGAATTGCTCATAAAATCATTGAACAAAAAGCTCATACCGCTGTTGTTACAGGTGGAGAACCTTTGTTGGTTTTTGATAAAGTTAAGAGTTCTATGGAATTGCTTAGGAAAAATGGCATCAATATTTCCATCAATACAAATGCTGTACTTGTTTCTGATGAAATCATTGCATTTCTCAAGCAATATGGAATTGGCATGTTTATTTCTTTTCCTTGTGCAGAAGAAACTGTATGCGACTTCATAACCAATCGAAAAGGCTCTTTAAAAAAGATTCTTCATTCGTTGGATTGCTTGGTTAAAAATGGAATACAGTTTTCTCTCAATATCGTTGTTTCAAAAGCAAATATTGATTATCTTGAGCAAACTATAGATTTTCTTAGAGATAGATACCACATTAAGAAAATCTATATCACTAGAGTTGGCAAACCTGTGAATGCAGATTCTAGTTTTGATAAATTTTTGCTTTCGCAAGAAGATTTGGATAGAGTTCAGGATATCTCTGTAAAAACAAAGTATGAATATGGTATTGATGTTGATACAGGTTGTCCTTACACTCTTTGTAGTATAAATTCTCAAAAATCTTTTGAATTGTTTGGATATAAAAAATTCTGTACTGCTGGTAAGACAAGCTATGCATTGGATACTTTTGGTAACTTGAAAGCTTGCCCCAGAGATAGTAAGATTTATGGCAATATCTTTGAAGAAAGTTTTTCTGATATTTGGGAACGTGTTGCCGAATGGCGAGATGGTTCTCTTCTTCCAGAAGAATGTAAGCAATGTAAACATGTAGAAATTTGCAAGGGTGGATGTAGAGTTGATGCTTTTCCCTTTACTGGAAAGCTTAATTCTTTGGACACAACTACAAATCTTGAAAACCTTCCAATAAAGTATATTCCTAAATCTACTGCTATTCCAGAATTTTTTGATGATGATACTTTTATTAAAAATCCTTTTACTTGTGTTAAAGAAGACTTCGGATATAGGATTTCGTATAGGCAATCTTATATCTTTATAACCGAAGAACTTAAAAGGTTTTTGGATTCTAAATCTATTTTTAATCGCAGCGATATTGTTAACGACTTTTCTGTGGATAGCACAATTGCAAACCGTATACTTTCTCGACTGGCAATGAACGGAATAATCCAAGTAGTTAGGAGGTAAGAGCAATGAGTGACATGAATCGTTTCTTCGTGAATGTCTACTCGGAAAGCAATAGCGAAAGCTCCCTTAGTAGCGATTGCTTTTCGTGCGACGGAAGTTGCCATTGCGAGTGCGATGGTGGGAGCCCGGGATGTGACTGGGGAGGCTAATCAGTAACGATTAAGTTTCCCAATTACTAAAGAAAACTACGTGCTATCCGCTTAAAAGTAAAGAGGTGAGAATTATCAAATTCTCGCCTCTATTTTTTCTGTAATATATTTATTATATAATTCATTTATTTCATCTATTCTATCCATAAAGTTTTGCGGATTTTGAAGCCAATTTAAAAATGTTTCTTTTCCATATTCTTTTATTAAAAAATCTATAATTAAATATGAAAACATATATCCATTCTTTCTAGAAAATTCTATACCGTCATATGTGCAAAAATCTTTTAATTGTGGTAATTTGCTGTTTAAATATGCATCAACCCATATAGAGTAAATTTTATCTTCATATTGTTTGGCTAGATAAACTGCAAGCCCCTCGTCTAATAATTTTAATCTTCTATTGGTCATATCTAATCTATATGAAATCAAATGTGTTAATTCATGAAGTGCTACTTTATACAGTTCTTCTATTGTTTCATCATTTGGTATAATAATCCAAACTTCTTCAGAACTCGAAAAACCAACAAGCCATTTTGGAATTTCTGTGTTCTTATATTGTTCACTAATGTTTTTAACTATTATATCTAAATTCTCTTTTGAAACAACATTTAATATCAATTTTTCATGTTCTATATTAAACCAAGTATCAATTTCATAAAATTCATTTAATATTTTATCGCAAAAAATATTAAAAATATTTTCATCTATTATTTCATCACATTTAATTAGTAATTTATTATTTTCTTTTATCACTTAACTATCCTCCATACTGTAATAATACTTTATTTTTATTATATAATCTACATTTTATTTAAAATTTTTTTATAATCTCTTGACTAATCATTTTGATATTTGTATAATAAAATTTGTAGTTTATGAGATGCTTGCAAAGAAAGCAAGAATTTATTTCTAAGTTTCTATCTGGCTTTAAGTCATTGCTCTACATTCTATAAAGAAAGGAGGATAAGCTCCATTCTGCGTTTCGACGAAAACATTTGTCATCACAGAGCATGGCTTTAAGTAATATTCTACACAAGGAGGATAGTATGTCCAAGGGTTCGAAGGGCGGACATGGTCCGTCTGGTTCCACTAAGGGTGGAACTTATAACGGTGGTACCCCTGTCAATGCTGGTAAGGGTGGCGGCAAGTAACCCGGTAGCGGTATTTAGCATGCTTTCCTAACCAAAACCAAACGACAAAGGCAACTGCATATTGCAGTTGCCTATTTTTTAGTCTTCTTCTGAAAGTCTTGCAGCTCTATCTGCTGCATTTAGTGCATCTATCATTTCATCAATTCCTCCATTTAGAAATTCATCAACTTGATACATACTAAGCCCAATTCTATGATCTGTAATTCTTCCTTGTGGAAAATTATATGTTCTAATTTTTTCACTACGATCTCCACTACCAACTTGACTTCTTCTAGCACTGGCTTGTTCTTTAGTTTGCTTTTCTAATTCTGCTTCGTAAAGTTTTGCTCTAAGCATTGACATTGCTGTTTCTCTATTTTGTATTTGTGAACGTTCTGTTTGACATTCGACAACTACTCCTGTTGGAATATGTGTTATTCTAATTGCAGATTCTGTTTTGTTTATATGTTGTCCACCAGCACCACTTGATCTAAAAGTATCAACTTTTAAGTCAGCAGGGTTTATCTCAACTTCAACATCATCAACTTCTGGAAGCACTGCAACTGTTGCTGTTGAAGTATGAATTCTTCCACTAGATTCAGTATCTGGAACTCTTTGAACTCTATGAACACCACTTTCAAATTTAAGTCTACTGTATGCACCTTTGCCAGTGATCATAAATGTTACTTCTTTAATTCCACCTAGTTCTGTCTCATTTAAATTAAGTACTTCTAATTTCCATCTTTTCTTTTCTGCGTACATACTATACATTCTAAATAAGTCAGCAGCAAATAGAGAAGATTCTTCTCCTCCTGCTCCGCCTCTAATTTCCACTATAACATTTTTATCATCATTAGGATCTTTTGGAACTAATAATAGTTTTAATTCTTCTTCAATTTTAGGCAATTTTTCTTTTGCATCATCTAACTCTGCTTGGGCCAAATCATGCATTTCCTTATCATCAAGCATTTCTTTTAAATCTTCAATTGATGATTGCACTTTTTTATATTCTCTATATTTTTCAACGATTTCTTCTATATCTGCATGTTCCTTCATTAATTTTTTCCACTCATTTTGATTTGCAATTACCTCTGGGTCACTTATTTTTTGATTTAATTCTTCATAACGTTTCTCAACATTTTCTAATTTATCAAACATATTTACACCTCTTAGAAATTTTTTGACGTTCATATTATACATTATTTATTCTTTTTTTTCAATAAATGCTCACAAAAAAGGTGGAGAAATCTCCACCTTCTTTTAAAATAGATCATATGCCTTAACTATTAAACCTCCCATACATGGGAACAACAGATTTTGTACAAATGAAATCAAAATTATACCAAGCCATGAAAAATCAAATATAAAAACATTTAAAAAAGCTGAAATCAAAAAAGACACAACAAATCCCAAAATAACCATTTCAAAATTGTCATAATTGAAAAAAAATGCAATGCCAACAATAAAATATAAAATATATCCAAGATTGTACCACGATTTCGTCATAAAAGCTAACACAAAACACCCTAGACTAGCTAATATTCCAGCAATGCTTACTGCAAAAAGAATGACCGTTGTAAAGTTTCTTTTCATTAAATGCCCCTCCTTAGTTTGTATCATTAGCAAACATTTCCCAAACTATAAAAAATACAGGAAGCATAATTATTATAGAACAAATAATTGCTGGACAGAGCGATACATTAAAAGCCATATTACTAATAAATGTTGCAACCATTCCAATAATTAGTGAATTCCGCACTCTTTTATTAACAAACTTTCTTTGCACAGGAAAAAAACAAAAAATGAAAAACAAAGTTCCAATAAGTCCACTAAAACTTATTGCCGGTTTAATAAAGAACATCGCAATCCAAAAGTCAATGATAAACACATACGCAATTGCTACGAAACAGCTTTTGTTTATGTTCTTCATTGTTTTTTCCTCCTATTCTTTTTCTATAATTCTTACTTTTTAAAAATCTTTCTTACATAAAATCTACATTTTTGTCCTTGCATAATCATACTTAAACAATTCTTCAATATATATTTTGATATTCATATTATCATAATTTATTACAATTTGCAAGTCAAACATTCAAAAACTGAAACAAGGGGACGGAGCAAACTTTCAATTTTGTAGCATGAAACACAAAAAAACGAAGCAAAATTGAAAGTTTGCTCCGTCCCCTTGTTTCAGTTTTCAATACACTTTTTTATTTCTTCAACAGCATTTTCAGCTTTGATTATTCTTATATCTTCTGAATTTCTTAATTTAATCTCTATTTCGCCATCATTTATCTTTTTTCCAATTGTAATTCTTATTGGAATTCCTATTAGTTCCATGTCATTAAATTTAACTCCTGGTCTTTCATTTCTGTCATCAAGTATAGTATCAATTTCTAAATCATTAAGCTCTTTATATAAGCTTTCTGCCGTTTCTCTTTGTAAATCATTTTTTGCATCTATAAGTACTATTGCAACTTTATAAGGAGCAATACTCATAGGCCAAATAATTCCCTTTTCATCATGATTTTGCTCAATTGCTGCAGCAATAATTCTTCCAACACCAATACCATAGCATCCCATTTGAACAGGATTTAACTTATTATCTTTATCTAAATAATTTAATCCTAATTTTTCAGAATACTTTGTTCCAAGCTTAAAAGTGTTACCTACTTCTATTCCTTTTTTGAAATGAATTTTTCCTCCACACTTTGGACAAGTATCTCCCTCTTTAATATTTTTAATATCTGCAATAATATCTGCTTTGAAGTCTTTTAAATTAACATCTTTCAAATGATAATCTGATTTATTTGCTCCAACAATAAAATTCTTTTTACATGTAATATTTTCATCCATAATAATTGGAATCTCTAAACCAATAGGTCCAGCAAAGCCAATTCTAGCATTAGTGATTCTATTTACATCTTCTTCACTAGCAAGTTCAATTTCATTTGCACCAAGAAGTTTTTGTACTTTAACTTCATTAACTTCTCTATCTGCTTCAACCATGCATGCATAAAATTTATCATCAATTTTATAAATCATTGTTTTAACAAATTTATTAACAGGTAATCCCAAAAAGTTAGTAACATCTTCAATAGTCCCTGCATTTGGTGTATAAACTTCACTATAATCTTTTTCTACTTCATCTTCTATATTCGAATTTTTTACACATTTGCTTACTTCAATATTAGATGCAAAATCACAACTATCGCATAATACCAAAATATCTTCACCAGTATCTGTTATAGCTTGAAACTCTTCTGAAAGAAGACCTCCCATAACTCCAGTATCAGCTTTAACAACATTATATTTTAATCCAACTTTAGTAAAGATTTTATGATATGCATCAAACATTTTTTGATACGATTCTTGCATACCCTCTTCATCTACATCAAAACTATATGCATCTTTCATAATAAATTCTCTAACACGAATAAGACCAAGCCTTGGTCTAACTTCATCTCTATATTTTTCTCCAATTTGATAAATGGTAAAAGGTAAATCTCTATATGATTTTACTTTGCTAAGTGCAGCAAGTACAAAAAATTCCTCATGTGTTGGTCCTAAAGCATATGGCCTACCATATCTATCATTTAATTTAAATATACTTTTACCAAAAGATGATGCTCTTCCAGAAGCTTCAAAATAATCCATAGGCAAAACATGAGGCATTGAAACTTCACTTGCTCCTGCTTCATTCATGCAATCTCTAATTATTTTCATTACATTTTTAGAAACTCTTTCTCCCAAAGGCATATTCATATAAATTCCATTACTTACTTTCTTTATCATTCCACTCTTTACAAGTAAATTTCCACTAACAGAATCTTCATCTTTTGCATCTTCTCTTAATGTATAAAAAAAATCTTTGCTTAGTCTCATAATATCCCTCCATTGTATTATCTTAGATAACTATACAACATTTTTAGCAAAAATACAAGAAAAGATAGTTCATAATTGACAAAATTAACATAGCATGATATAAAATTATTCAAATAAAATCTCATATTTTAAAAAGATTATAATTTTTCTTTTTTCTGCACATCAACCAATTAGGAAGGAGAATCAGCATGCATAAAAAAGCACTTACTTACGAAATTATAAACACCCATGATGGATTTACATTAAAGCTATTGCAGAAAGCTATTATTCGCAAAAGTTCTCGGGTTCTAATAAAAAATGTTGATCAAGTAATTGAAGATTTTAATGGCAGAAAATATGCAATCGTTCGGCTTATTGATGGAAAAATAGTATTTATTGGTTATAACGGCATACATATAATGTCAGATTCAATTTTAACCACTTTAGATGCTTTTGATTTTCCTGTATATTTAATAAGTCAGCCATATCCTGAATATATCTTGCAAGGTCTTCTTGATTACAATCTAAATATTATTCTAGATTTAAACTATAAATTAGATTCTATCACGGATAGTATGCTTTATTTTTCTAAAATACCTTTAGTCGGACAAAATCCTTCATTAAAAAAATATGCAATGTGTGATAGAAATGGCAGATTGACATTTAAAGACAACCCTGATTAAAGGAAAGAAGGTGTAACTTATATGGACTACATGAGTTGTGATCATTTTGCTGTTACAACAAAAGATTTTGTAGTCTATAACTTTTATAAAACTAAAGTCGGCACTTTAGATGTAAGTGTTTTTGACTTTTCAGACAATACTGCTATCGGTACATATACAGTTGGAAAAATTAGCTTGCTTGAAATTGGTAGTCCTCTTAAATTTACATATCATGTTCCTAACTGCTATAAAGAATTGTGTAGTGAAAGTCCTGTAACTAATATCAAAATTTTCTAACATATAAAAGAGCATTTATAAAATGGTATTTCATTTTGTAAATGCTCTCTTTTTAAAAACTCATATCTTTTTGTTTTAATAATTCACAAACTTCATCTATACTTTTTTGAGGAGTTGATGCCCCTGCCATTATACCTATTTTTTCAAATATAGAAAAATTAGTATCTAAGATTTCTTCTTTTGTTTCAATGCAAAAAGTTTTTTCACAATTTTCTTTTGCAATGTCATAAAGTTTTTTAGTGTTTGAACTATTCTTGCCTCCAATTATAATCATAACATCAACAATTTTTGATATTTCTTCTGTTTCAAGCTGCCTTATTTCTGTAGCTTTGCAAATAGTATTTTTAATTATAATTTCAGTATCTTTACTTAACTCATTTTGTAATATTTCGCTATATACAATAAAATCCTCCAACTTAAAAGTTGTTTGTGAAATAACTAAAACTTTTTTTATATTCCAATTATTTATCACATCAATAGCATTAAATACATCATCTTCATTTTCTATAACTATATATTTATCTCCGCAATAACTTATAGTACCAATATTCTCTGGATGTTTTTTAGAACCAAATAACAAAATATAATAATCTTTGCTTGCATATTCTTCAGCTATTCTATGTATCTTTATTACATTAGGACAAGTATAATCTTTTAAGCTGATACCTTTTTCTTCTGCTGTTTTATACACTTGTTTTGTAACTCCGTGAGCTCTAATAATTGTAGTAGAATCTGCTTCAGATATATCTTCAATAAAATTTATTCCTTTATCTTTTAACCCATTCACTACTTCTTTATTATGCACAATTTCTCCTAAGCAATATATTTTTTCAGTCGCATTTTTAATATCATTTTCCGCAGATTCTACAGCTCTTTTAACTCCATAGCAAAAACCTGCTGATTTTCCTATTATTATATCCATTTATAATTATCTCCTTATATTTTTATGCATTATATAATATTTTTCAAAATATTTCTATATTTTAACTTTTTTATTTTAAAAAAAAATATGATATGTTATAATTTAATTAAAGGAGTGAATTTTATGGGTGGACTATTAGAAATACTAATTTTCTTAATTTTTATTTTATTTGCTATAGGTATTATAAGATTTGTACCTGCAAATACAGTTTATATAATAGATAGAAATTCTCATTATTTAAAAACTAAAAAAGCTGGTATATTCTTTTTTTGGCCATCGACTGATAAAGTTACGACAAGAATCTCAACAAGCCATATCTATAAATATTATACAAATGATTTTGAAACACACGATGGAAAAATAGTTAGAGTATCATTTAATGTTGATTACTATGCAGAGAATTTAGAAGCAGCATTAAATTCATTAAGGAGTGCCAGAAGAAGTGTTGATGATATTATGAATTCTTCTGTATATTGGGCAGTACGTGCTTTAAACTTTTCTGATTTTTACAATAAACCAGATGCATTAAAATTTGAATTACTTCAAAAACTTATGACTGAAGCTATTGAACTTAGTATTGTAGTTAGTAAATTTAATATTACAAGTATTATGGATACTACAAATTATCCAAACGTTAAACCATTTAAACCACATCTAAGCTCGTATAGTAGTGGTCCAATAAAATTTAATTAGTAGCAAACAAAAGGGCTGTAAAGTTTTATTACAGCCCCTAATTATTTTTTCACAATTATCTATCATCTTTTTCTTCTTTTTCCTGTTCTGCTTTTTCTTTTTGATATCTTAGCTCAAAATTGTCATAATAAAAATCTAATATAGATTCTTTTATACTTTGTCCATTTGGGAGATCATTTTCATCAAATATACAATCTGTATCTAATATAACATAGTCCCCAGCCTTTAAAATCTTTCTTGGTTTTCCTTTTATTCCTGTTGCATCTTCTTCAGGTTCTAATTCTTTTGATATAATATTTCCATTTTCATCATGAATTTTTGTATCATAATTTATTTTGTTATCTTTTAAAAGTTTGCCTATATTCAAATACTGAATATCTGTCCATACCATTCCCTCTTCTCTAACACCTTTATACACTTGATACATTATTTCAAATATTTTATCTCTTTCAAATCTATGCCATTCTGTATCAACAGCATTTTGTACTTCTAAAAAAATTGTATCACCATAGCTATTTTCTATTTCTCGCCTAATTATAGGTTGTAATACCATAGATGAATTTCTAAAATTTTTATGAATTCTATTATAGCCAACCTTTAAAACATATTCTCCAATTTTTATATTTCGACTTGTTTTTCCGCTTCCAGCATCTTCTATTTCTTCTAACTTAACATCCTCATGCTTCATAATATCATCAATAAACATTGCTATTAGCTCTATTTCGCCTTCTTCTAGCATCAAATCTCCATATTTATCTATAACAAATTCTAAAAGTTCTTTTTTAATCATTTTCTTCCTCCAAAATTTCTTTAGCTCGTTCTTCAGTTATTTTTTCATATTTTATCATTTTTTGTATTACCTGTAACTGTCTTTTTTTTGCCAAGTCAGGATTTATTGTAGGTGCATAAACACTTGGAGCATTTGGTACACCAGCAAGTAATATACATTCATAATCGCTCATTTCAATTGCTTCTTTATCAAAATATTTTCTTGCCGCTTCTTTTACAGTATAGCAACCTTCTCCATAAAAACTTGTATTTATATAAAATTCCAGTATTTCTTTTTTTTCATAATTTCTTTCAATATCAAGTGCCATAAATACTTCTGCGATTTTTCTTGAAATAGTTTTTTCTTGTGTAAAATAAATATTCTTTGCAAGTTGTTGTGTTATTGTACTGCCTCCCTCTACAAAACTCATTGCTTTAATATCAGTTACTATTGCTCGTACAATTGAAATTATATCTATTCCATTATGATTATAAAATCTATGATCTTCAGCTGCAATAACTGCATCAAAATAAATAGATGGTACTTCTTCAATTTTAGTATAATTATCTATACTTTTTATTTCTGCTATTTTTTCGGATAATGGCATGCTGTCTATTGCATCTTTATATAAACTATATCCATCATAAACCATATAGGCAACAATTACAACTAAGCATAGTAGTAATATTCTAAATATATTTTTTAAAATTTTCATTTTATACTCCTAATATTTTTTATTTAATATAATTGTATCATTTGTGATAGTACAGCGTCAACGTACATTCAATAAAATATTCTTACATTTTTGAAAGAATTTTACTTTGCCAATTAACATTAAAAAATCCAGTCTAATTAAACTGGATTTTTTATTTATGTGGTTTGTAAAGATTTATATTATGAATCATAGTTATATAAAATATCTTATAGGCATCCTCTCCTTTCTTATTAAAATTTATTTTATAATAAGTATGTGTTTTTAATTTGTTAGTTTTTTGAATAAATAAAGAAGAATAATACAAGTTTTGTGAAAAATTCATGTACTTTATTTTTGCTTTTACACATATGACTAGAAGTTTTCTATTTACTTTATTTATTTTTTGTGATAAAAAATAGTTATAAATATTTACGTTAGGAGGTTATTTACAGTCGTGATAAATGCAAAAGATATCGTAGGTAAACTTGCTCGAGTAGGAGCAGGAGAATATAGATTAGGAGTTTATGGAAATAAACAATTATTAGAATCAATGCATAATGTTGAAGCTTATGATAGAT
This sequence comes from uncultured Clostridia bacterium, assembly GCA_947588905.1. Classification (GTDB taxonomy): domain Bacteria; phylum Bacillota; class Clostridia; order TANB77; family UBA1234; genus UBA1234. Next base: position 33,540 of record CANQBB010000008.1, on the reverse strand, counting down.
TGTACAATTTAAATGGTGATAAAGAAAGTTCACAAAAAAAGATAGGAATAAAAATAATTGATTTGTCAGAAGATCCAGTAGATGATTATGGCTATCAATGTGATACTATAGTAGCTGATTTTGGAGCTGTTTATCTAGAAAAAGATTCTAAAAAAGAGAAAAGACTAGATGAAATACTTAAAATAAATGCACCTAAATATGAAAATGGTGAATTAGTTCGTGAGAGTGCACCTATTATTGCTACTTATAATAAAAAAGATTTTTCAGAGCAAAAAGATTTTTTCAAAGACTTTACACAAAGAACAACTGAAAAGTTAAAAGATTATACTCCCCCTCATTTTATGGCAGGATATGAAGCTGATTTAGATGATTTATCTACTTCTATTTTGCCGGCTGTTATTGAAAATGATATTTTTGATTCAAAAGCAGCTATAGATTTAGAAGGTCAAAAAAATAAAGATTTAGCATCATTAGTAACAAGATTATCATATTTAATTACATATACTTTTGATGCAAAAAATCCATATACAAAAGGACATTCTACAAGAGTTTCAAATATAGCATCAATAGCAGCTAGTGGAATGAGATTTGATAAAGAAGATTTTTCAAAAAATTTTTCAGACTTAGATTTTCATAAAGTTGCAGAACCAGACTTAGTTAATAATACAAAAAAAATGTATCGCTTCAAGTCTGATTTTATTGAATTAGTTGGTGGTATTGCCAATGCTCATGATATAGGAAAAATAGGAATTCCAAATAGTATATTAGATAAACCAAGTGGATTAGATGATTTTGAATATGAAGTTATGAAACAACATACTCAAATAGGATCTCTTTTCTTTGATTATATTTCTGAAAGTATTTCTTCATTGGGAACTGTTGCTAGAGGTATTGAAGAACATCACGAAAGATATGATGGAAAAGGTTATCCAGATCATAAAAAAGGTACTCAAATATCTACTATAGGCAGAATTATAGCCGTTGCTGATGCTTTTGATGCAATGACAACATCTCGTTCTTATAATAGACCTAAAAATCTTGAACAAGCAATTATAGAAGTTTGCCAAAGCTCTGGTTCTCAATTTGATCCTGATGTTGTATATGGTTTTTGTAGATCTTTGTGCAAAGAGTTCTCTCAAAATATTGAAGATACAAATTTAAATTTAACTTCAAATGGTTTGCTTTCATCAGAGGAAGGTTTTCATTATATTATAAATACTTTGCACTATGCCTATAATAATCCACCAAAATTTACTCCAGATGGAAAATCAAATTCATTTGAAACAGAATATATTCCAAATTATGAACTAATTAAAGAATGTGCAGAAAAAGTTTTTATAAATAGAGAAACATTTGATAAATATGTTGAAAATACACAGGAACTATTGCCAATTAAGAATTCATTATTTGCTGAAAAAAGATCAACAAATGTAGAAGATAAAGCTAAACTAAATAAAATCATAGCAGCAATAAATGAATGTAATAATGTTTTTCTTTCAGACTTTTTTGATAAAGATTCTGTATCTACTTTAATAGATAGAATCCTTAAAATTAAGAATGAAGAAAATTCTGAAGTTTACTAAATTTTACAATATAAAAAGCATTCACAAATTAGCATCTAGCTACATTTTGTGAATGCTTTTTTATCAATTATCTAAGTATAGTTGAAGATTATATCTAGCATCAAGAATGCCCTTTTCAAAGCCTATTTTCTCAATTATACTAAAGAATTTTTCAGAATCATTTTCTTTAGCTGCTGAACGAAGCCACCCAATAGTTCTTGGCGACAACATTTCTTGTCCTTCTGTATCCTTCTCAAAAATTTTTAAAAAATTAACAATTTCTTTTTTCATTGTTTCCATGGTTTCAGGTGTCCTTTTTGCCATAAAAAAACCTCCTTAATATAAAACACTTTTTTAATTATAACATTATTTTTATAAATTATCAACTATTTTGATTTTACATAAGATTTAATTTAAAAAAATTAAAAAGATGGCAAAATAAATTTACCATCTCTTAGTCATTTCTCTTTTCTTTTAGTTTTCTCAAATAATAATTAGACATTCTGTTACAAACCATCAAACCCATAATAGTGCTATTGTTTGTTTCTTTCTTTATCTCCTTACATAATGAAATCAAATACACAAGAGGCATATCTATGCTGGTAGCAATCATATCAAATAGTTTAAGTTGTGCAGAATTAATATGTCCACTTTCTAGTTTCATAATAGTTGTTATCGGAATTGAGTTCTTATTAGCAAATTCTGATACACTTAGTCCAAAAAGATACCGATATGTTTCCACAACCTTACCTAAAATAATTCCTAAACCATCTTTTGTATCAGCATACATCACTCGTTGCACCTCCTAAAGCAAAATTCTTGCCGTATTACATAGTCTTTTTTTGCATTATACCATTTAAGTTTTTATCCTGTCAAATATTTTGGCAAAATATATTTACATATATTTGAACCTATGTTAAAAATTAAGTATGGAAAAAGTTAGATATAATCACCTAAATGAATATTTAAAAAATAAATTTGGCGAAAGAGTTTTAAAAATATGTATTGATGGAGGGTTTACCTGCCCAAATCGAGATGGTAAATGTGGAAATGGAGGTTGTATTTTTTGTGGAGAAAAAGGTTCTGGTGAACATTTAAACTCTTATCAAAGCATAAAAAAACAAGTAGAAAATTATTTTTTATCATATAAAGCAGAAAGAGCAAATAAATTTATTGCATACTTTCAAAACTTTTCTAATACATATGATAGTATTGAAAACTTAAAAAAGAAATATGACTCTGCTCTAATAAATGATAAAATAATAGGTCTCTCTATTGCTACTCGCCCAGACTGTATAGATGAAGAGGTTGTTAAGTTATTGAGTAGTTATTCTAGCAAATACTATGTTTCAGTTGAACTAGGACTACAAACCTCAAATGAAGAAACTGCCAAGAAAATAAACCGTGGATACGAAAATGATGTTTTTACTAGAGCTGTAAAACTGCTAAACAAATATAACATAGATGTAATAGTACATATCATGATAGGATTGCCAGGTGAAACAAGATTGGATTTAAAAAACACTATCAACTTTATAAATCACCATAATATTCAGGGAGTAAAAATACATTCAACATATGTAATCAAAAATACTGTTCTTGAAAATATGTATATAAATGGGTTATATACTCCACTATCTCTAGACGAATATATTGATTTGGCTTGTTACTCAATATCTATCTTAAATCCAAATTTTATAATACACAGAATTTCTGGAGATGCTCCAAAAGATTTGCTTGTTGCCCCAGATTGGAATTCGCATAAGAAATGGATAATGAATGGAATTCAAAAGAAATTAAATCAAGATGACTTGTGGCAAGGAAAATTTTATAATCAATAATATTTATATTGCATTTTTTTATGTATTATGCTATTCTACATGCAATAGGAGTGATGTTTATATGGATAGAGTAGATAAAAATAATTATTACTTAAATATTGCAGAAACAGTTGCAGCAAGAAGCACTTGCTTAAGAAAAACATGGGGAGCAGTTATTGTTAATCATGATGAAATTATTTCGACTGGATATAATGGTGCTCCTAGAGGAAGAAAAAATTGTTCAGAACTTGGAAAATGTATTAGAAATGAATTAAACGTTCCACGTGGTGAAAGATATGAACTTTGCAGAAGTGTTCATGCAGAAGCAAACGCGATAATTAGTGCTTCAAGACAAGAAATGTTGGGTAGTACATTATATATGGTTGGTATAAATTTAGATGACAATAACTATGTAAAGAATTCTTCAAGTTGTTCTATGTGTAAAAGAATGATTATCAATGCTGGAATCAATAAAGTTATTGTTAGAGATGATAAAAAAAATTATAGAACAATCAATGTTCAAGACTGGATTGATAATGATGAATCAGTAGATGGCACTATGGGATATTAAATTTAAATAAAAAACTCTTTAAAATGTTATATAACATCTTAAAGAGTTTTTATTATTATTCAGCATCTTCACTTGTAGGTTTTGCTTTTGCTGCGTTTTTAGCTACTATATCTTCTTTTACTTTAGTAGCTTTACCAACTCTATCTCTTAAGTAATAAAGTTTAGCTCTTCTAACTTTACCTTTTCTAACAACTTCGACTTTTTCAACTTTTGGTGAGTTAACAGGGAAAGTTCTTTCAACACCAGTACCATAAGCAACTCTTCTAACTGTGAAAGTTTCATTTGCTCCACCACGTTGTTTCTTAATTATAGTTCCTTCAAATACTTGGATTCTTTCTCTATTTCCTTCTTTAATTTTACAATATACTTTAACAGTATCACCAATATTTAAGTCTAATTTGTTTTCTCTAAGTTGTTCATTTTCAATAGCCTTAATTTTATCCATTGTTTTATCTCCTTTCTTTATAAGTTTTAATTATTTCAATAAATCTGGACGTTTAGCCTTTGTAATTTCCAAAGATTTTTCACGTCTCCATTTTTCAATATTTGCATGATGTCCTGAAAGCAACACTTCTGGAACTTTCTTTCCCATAAAAACTTCTGGTCTAGTATATTGAGGATACTCAAGAAGTTTTTGATTAAATGATTCATCTTTTAAAGATTCTTCATCTAAAACTCCAGTTATATTTCTACTTATTGCATCAATTAAAATCATTGCAGGAAGCTCTCCTCCTGTTAATACGTAATCTCCCACAGAAATTTCTTCATCAACAATTTCATCTAAAACTCTTTGATCAATACCTTCATAATGACCACAAAGTAAAATTAAATGATTTTCTTTGGCTAAATTTCTAGCCATTTCTTGATTAAATACTTTTCCTTGTGGAGAAAGATAAATTAATTTTGGTTTGTAATCTAATTTATCTACTATTGATTTATAAGCATCATATACTGGTTCAGGTTTAATTACCATTCCAGCGCCACCACCATAAGGACAGTCATCTACATGTTTTGCACTATCTTTAGAAAATTCTCTAAAGTTAATTAGATTTAGTTCAATTAAATTATTTTTCTCTGCTCTTCCTATAATACTTGATTGCACTGGCACAAACATTTCAGGAAAAAGAGTAAGTACATCAAACCTCATCTTCTAACCCCCTAGGAATTTCTACATCAATTCGTCTACTAACTATATCTACTTTTTTAATAACAGAAGTAAGTACAGGTAATAACAAATCTTTTTTATTTTTTCTTTTTATTACATAAACATCACTAGCACCAGCTGTAAAAACATCATCAAGTATTCCAATAAAGTCTGTGTCATATACTTCGCACCCGAATTAAATCGGCTATAAAATATTCTCCATCTTCTAGTTCTTTTGCTTCAGTTCTAGGAATTTTTATGTAATGATTTTTTAGCTTTTCAGCATCTTCAATAGAATCAATTGTTTTTAATTTTAATAATACAATATCTTTTTGATATCTAACTTGTTCAATATCATATGAAACAAGCTTTCCATTAAAATCTATAAGTATTGTTTTTAAACTTTCAAATCTCTTTGAATCTTCAGTATATGGTCTAACTTTAATTTCTCCTTTTAATGCATGTGTATTTGAAATATAGCCAATATCAAAATATTCTACCATTTAAAAACTCCTTTTAACCAATGATTTCTACATTTAATTTTTTGTTTTCTTTTACTGCATAAGCTTTCATTAAAGTTCTAATTGCTTTTGCAATTTTTCCTTGTCTTCCAATAACTTTTCCCATGTCAGCAGGATCAACTTTAAGTTCTAAAACTGTAGTTTTACCATCTTCTTTTTCAGATATTTCGATGCCATTTGGATTATCAACTAAATTTTTAACAAGTAATTCTAGCATTTCTTTCATACAATATTTCCTCCTTATTTAGATACTTTACCAAATAATGCTCTTACTGTATCTGTAGGTCTAGCTCCATTTTTTACCCATGCTTCATATTTCTCTGTATCTATCTTTATTTCTGCTGGTTCTTTCATAGGGTCATAGCTTCCGATTTCCTCAATAAATCTTCCATCTCTTGGATATCTAGAATCTGCAACAACTACTTTGTAATATGGTGCTTTTTTAGCTCCATCTCTTCTTAGTCTGATTTTTACCATATATTGTTTCACCTCCTTAAAATTGCTATCTATATTATTAAAAATTAAAGTCTTAAAATTATTGTTTAAAGTCTTTTATATTTAAACCACCCTTTTCTGCTTTTGACATAAGTTTATTAAGCATTCCTTTATTATTCATAACTTTCTTCATCATAAGTTTTGTATCTGTATATTGCTTAATAAATTTATTAACTTCTTGTACTGTAGTACCTGCACCAGCTGCAATTCTTCTTCTACGACTTCCATTTAAAATATCTGGATCTCTTCTTTCTTTTATAGTCATAGATTGAATAATTGCTTCTGCTCTAGTAAATTGTTTTTCAGCATCTTTTGATTTTTCTATTGTTTCAGGGTCAATTCCTAACATTCCTAAAATAGATTTCATAGAACCTATTTTCTTAATTTGCTTTAATTGTGCTAAATAATCTTCTAAAGTAAATTGTTGCTTTCTAATTGATTTTTCTATTTTTTCTGCTTCTTTTATATCAAACTCTTCTTCAGCTTTTTCAATAAGTGTAAGTACATCTCCCATACCAAGTATTCTTGATGCCATTCTATCTGGATGAAATACTTCTATGTCACTCATTTTTTCTCCAATACCAGCAAACTTAATTGGCTTTCCAGTAATTGTTTTAACTGATAAAGCAGCACCACCACGTGTATCACCATCTAATTTTGTTATAACAACACCATCAATTCCAAGCTGTTCATTAAAGCTCTGGGCTACATTTACAGCATCTTGACCAGTCATTGCATCAACAACAAGTAAAATTTCATGAGGTTTAGCAAAACTTTTTAACCTTTTCAATTCATCCATTAAAGCTTCATCTATATGTAAACGTCCTGCTGTATCAATAATTACTATATCATTCAATTTAGAATTTGCTTGTTTTAAAGCAGCTTTTGTTATTTCAACAACATCTTTTGTTTCTCTATCTGAATATACTGGAATATTCAATTGTTTTCCAAGTACTTCAAGCTGGTCAATAGCAGCAGGTCTATAAATGTCACATGCAACAAGTATAGGATTTTTTCCTTGTTTACGAAGCATATTTGCAAGTTTTCCTGCCATTGTTGTTTTACCAGAGCCTTGTAAACCTGCAAGCATTATTATTGTAGGAGGGTTAGAAGAAATATTTAAGCCTTCTTCTTTACTACCCAAAAGTTCAACTAATTCATCATGCACAATTTTTATTACTTGTTGGCCAGGAGTTAAACTTTTCAAAACATCCTGCCCTAATGCTTTTTCGGATATTTTATTTGTAAAATCTTTTACTATTTTGTAGTTAACATCTGCTTCTAATAAAGCTAGTTTAACTTCTCTAGTAATTTCTTTTACATCATCTTCAGTAATTCTAGCTTTTCCTTTTAATTTATTTATAACTCCTTGAAGTTTTGAGCTTAAACCTTCAAAAGCCATATAATCACCTCTTTATTTTAAAAGCTATTTAATTCTTCAATTAGCTTTGCAATTTTCTTATCTTTTTCTAATCTTAATATTTGATCTATTTTTTCTTTTCTCCTAAGCTGTTTATCTAATATTCCGAGTTTTTCTTCTAAATCTAATAAGTTCTTTTCTGCCTCTACAATACTTTTTCTAACAGCTTGTCTTGTAACTCCTACTTCGTCTGCAATTTCACTTAAAGAAAGATTTTGATTATAATATAAATCTACTAAATCTGATTGTTTTTGAGTAAGTAATTTTGCATATATTTCAAGAAGCATACTAATTCTAACGTTTTTATCCATAATATACCTCCATCTCATAGGTGTAAACCTCATATAGTTTACAATGATTTTATCGAAAAGTCAAGGGATTTTGTAAATTTTTCAACTATTTTATACGTAAAAATGGGTATTTCAAAAAGAAATACCCATTTAATTGTTTCAAATGTTAATATCAATATACATCAATTACCAAAATTCCACTTTCATAATTTAATATTACCAACACATCATTTGCATTTTTAGCGCTAAAATTATAATAATCATTCTTTTTATTTTTATCATCCATTTCTACGTTAATATACCCTAATTCTTTTAATTCTTTAATATAATTTTCTGTATCTTTTAGAGTAACATCTTTATACCTAATAGAAACGCCTCTTCTCTTTGAAACAAATTTTTCCAATGTTCCAAAAGTAGGTTCTTTAATATTTTGTGCTACAGTTTCCTCTTGCCATGTAGAAGATATTTTTAGCCTTCCTTCTTCTGTCTCTAAGGTAATATAATCATCTCCATACTCAACATTCGACTCATCATAAAAATCATTTATAACTCCTAACTCAGGAAAATCTGTTCCTAAATTTTCAGTCTCTTCTTCTGTTCTAGACTCTTCTAAATTTAATGTATCACCAAAATTATATACATATCTATTCTCGTCATCACCATTATTATTGTTAGATTTATTATTATTTTTTCCTATATTACCAGTTATAAAAACAACAGCAATAATTAAAACTAATAAAATAACTAATAATATGAATAATCTTTTCAGTTTCTTTATATCCATAAGAAATCATCCCCTTAATAATATATTACCTTAAAAAACAATATTTTTCAATATATTACTTTATTTCATTTCAACTAAATTTAAAATTTCATTTTTAGAGAAATGATACTTCTTATTACAAAAATGACAACAAATTTCTGTTACCTCATCTTCTGCTAATTCCAAAATATCTTTTTTGCTCATACTACAAATAGCTCTTTCCATCCTTTCTTTTGAGCAATCACAAACATATTTGGGTTCACATTCAGAAACAACATATGTATTTAAATCATCTGAAATATATGTTGCAATCTCTTCAAGAGATTTTCCTTCATCAAGCATTGAAGTTATAGACTTGCTTTCTGCAATTCTATTTTCAATTAATTTTATTATTTCATCAGGTGTATCTGGCATTACTTGTATAATATAACCACCAGCTTTTTTTACTGTACCATCTTTATTTACTAGTACACCCAAAGCAACAGCCGTTGGAATTTGTTCAGACACCGAATAATAATATGCAAAGTCTTCTGCTATTTCTCCAGACTGTAAAGGTACATTTCCTACATATGGCTCTTTTAAGCCTATATCTTTTATAACATTTAATTGTCCTTTTCCAACAATTGCTTTAACATTTAATTTACCTTGTTCATTTAATTCAGCTTCTGCTAATGGATTTCCAACATATCCTTTTACTTCTCCTTTTTTATTGCCACATACCAATATAGAGCCAAGCGGTCCATCTCCTAAAATTTGAATTGTAATTTTTTCTCCATCTTCTTTTAGCATTGTTCCCATTAAAACACCCATTGTTAAAGTTCTTCCTAATGCAGCTGTTGGAGTGGGATTTAACCCATGTATTTTTCTTGCTTTTTCAACTAAATTTGTTGTTTCTACACAAGATATTTTTACCATGTCAACATGAGATAAAAATTTTACTAATCTATCTGACATTTTTATACTCCTTTCCACAAAATATGACCTCGCATTCTTGCGAGGTCATCATATTTTGGTTTATATAAAATCTACACTGTTGTAATAGGTGTAACGTTAGAAGCTTGAGAGCCTTTCATCCCTTCAACAATGTCAAATTGAACTTCTGTTCCTTCTTCTAATGTTTTGTAACCATCCATAGAAATTGCTGAAAAATGAACAAATACATCTGATCCATTTTCTCTTTCAATGAAACCAAATCCTTTCTCAGCATTAAACCACTTAACTTTTCCTCTTTCCATATTACTTTCCTCCTACTTTCTTTAGTACTTAAATTACAGCTTTTGCATATAATTTATTTAAGTTTACCACACTGTATTTTTAAAGTCAAACTATAATAATAAAATTTTCAAATTATTTTATTTACAAAGTTCATTCATAACCTCTATTGCTTTTTGTAATTGCTCATCTTCTTGAGTATTTTCATCATCTTTAATTTCAACATCTGGTATAACTCCTACTTTGTTAATCTTTGTACCGTTTGGTGAAAAATATTCAGCAATAGTTAATTTAATATATGTTCCATCACCCAGTCCAGAAAAAGCTTGAACCAGTCCTTTTCCAAAAGTTTTTTCTCCAACAATCTTTCCTATTCCATAATCTTTTATAGCAGCACTAAGCACTTCAGAAGCACTTGCAGAATTACCATTTACTAACACAACTATTGGAACATCAGTACATTCAGAATCAGAATAATTAAATTGTTGATTTCCATTTTTATCTACAGTATATGTTATTACACCATTAGGCAATAATGTATCTGCAATTTTCAATGCGCAAGTTAATAATCCTCCAGGATTATTTCTAATATCAATTATAATTCCTTTTGCATTTTTTTCTTTAATAAGTTCATTATATGCAGATATAAATTTTAAATCTTCTCCAGAATCAAAAGAAAGAAGTTGTATATATCCAATATTATCATCAATAATTTTATATTCTACAGGTTTAAGAACAATTTTTCTTCTTTCAAGAGTAGCTGTATATTTATCTTGGTTACCTTCTTCATTTATTCTAACAAAAGTCACTTTAACCGTTGTTCCTTCAGGCCCTTTTAATTTGCTAGATAATTCTTCAAGAGTTATATCACTATTTAATGTTTCATCTCCAATGCCATATATATAATCTCCTGGCTTAACTCCAGCTTCAGTAGCCATTGAACCATCAACAATACTTACTACCATAGGCCACTCAATTTCATTACCATAAGTAACAGTAATTCCAACTCCAACGTACTCACTTAAACCATCTTCTAAAAAATCAGTAGTTTCTTCTTTGTTAAAGTATGAACTATATGGATCTCCAAGTGCCTCTACCATACCATGAATTGCACCATCTTCTAAATCTTCCATAGTATATTCATCTTCAAATAAATAATTTGCTTGAATATAATCCATAACATTTTTTAATTTAGTAAAATTTCCATCATATACATATTCTATGTTTGACTTTCCAGAAACATTATTTAAATAATATGATGATGTACATACAAACACTACTGCAGCTGTCACAATGATTGCAATAATGATTGTTATATTTCCCTTACTATTCATTTTTATTTCACCTCTAATATTTTATAAACTTTTTATCTTCAATAAGTTTTTGTGAATTATTTCCATTACCCATAAGTGCAGAACTTACAAGTGTTGTTATTGGAATTGTAAATACCAGTCCAAAACTTCCTGCAATGGCTCTAAGAACTTCCTCTACAACAAGTTCTACATTATTAAAAATTTGATACGGCTCAAAATTATATCCTCTAAGTAATAATATAATTAGTAACGAACTTCCCACATATGCAAGAATAAGAGTATTTGTCATCGTTCCCATAACATCTTTTCCTATATTCATACCAGACCTAATTAGTTGCTTTTTTGTCATTCCATATCCTTCAACACTAAGTTCATGTATAGATGAAGCAATTGACATACCTACATCCATACATGCACCTAAAGCACCAATAATAATTCCGGAAATCATTATATCTTCGAAATTAAAATTTGGAACATTTTCTGCCATACTCAAATTATTTGCATGTTCGCAAACTCCAGTAAGTTTCATAAGATTTCCAAAAATAGTTGCAAATATTCCTGCAACTAAAATTCCACCAATAGTTCCTATTGTTGCAGCAATAGTTTTCTTTGAAAATCCACTAACAATTATAAACGTAATTAAAATTACTACAGCACAAGTACAAATTGTAACAAGTAGAGGCGAATATCCTGCAAATATTAAAGGAACTAATATAAAGAACATAGCAAGGATTGTAATTATCAAGCCGATTAAAGCTCTTAACCCTTTAAATCCACCAATTAAAATAATCGCTCCTGCATATAATATAACCATTGCTATCAAAAATCTTTCATTACTAATATATTCAATATATGAATAAGTTATATTACCATCCTCATCAAAAACAACTGTTACATAAACAATGTCTCCAACTTCTAATTCATCTTGAGGCAGTTTTGGGTTTGAATAATATGACAATTCATATTTTACTAATATAATATCACTATACCCATCTTCATCTATTTTTACTCTAACATCTTGATATGATACTGCATCAGTTGCATATGCAACCTTTTCTTCATATTTTTCTCCTGCTGTTACAACTTTACATTTAAATGTTACACTTTCACTTTTATATTTGTTTTGCTTCTTACCATTTTGTTTTGGTATATCACTTGGTAATGTTTCATAATCAGTTATAGACTCATCTATATTATCTATTTGACCATCTATTATATCTCCACTATTTTGCATTGTTTCTTCGCCACTTGCAAATACTACACCAAACTGTAATAAGATAATTAGTAATACTAAGAATTTCTTCAATTTCAGTTCATCTCCTAATTTTTATATATAGGATATTTTTATAACATGTCTTTTTTCTTTAAAATTAGTAAAGCAATTATAGAAATAACTATCGAAATAACAAAAACAATTGCAAATCCAAATGGATTATTTGCAAAAGGAAGTCCTTTTACATTCATTCCCCAGAATCCAGAAACAATTGTAGGAACCGCCATAACAATTGTTATTGAAGCAAGTAGCTTCATAACAATATTTAAATTATTAGAAATTACAGATGCATAAGCATCCATTGTACCACTTAAAATATCTCTATAAATTGTTCCCATTTCAATAGCTTGTCTATTTTCAATAATAGCATCTTCTAATATATCTTCATCTTCTTCATACATTTTTAAAACTTTTGTACGCGTTAGTTTTTCCATCACTATTTCATTTGACTTTAAAGCAGTAGTAAAATATACCAAACTTTTTTCTAAAGCCAACATTTTAACAAGCTCTTCATTTCTAAGTGATTTTTGAAGTTTTTCTTCTGTCTTATCTGTAGCACGATTTATAAATTTCAAGTATGTTAAATAGTATGTAGCAACTTTATATAAAAATTGTAAAACAAAACGAGTTTTCTTAAATGTATAAAATCCTTTAACTTTACAATCTATAAATTCTTTTATAATAGGTAATTCCATTGTACTAACTGTTATAAAATAATCATCTCTCACAACAATTAAGCCTACTGGAATTGTAGAAAATACACCATCATTTTCATTTTCTTTTTCAACAATTGGTGTATCAACCAAAATTAAAACTTGATCATCTTCGATATCTATTCTGGCTCTTTCTTCTTGGTCAAGAGCATATTTTATAAAATCTTCTTGCACTCCTATTGATTGGCACAAGGTATTTACTTCTTGCATCGTCGGTGATACTAAATTTATCCAACAACCACGTTCTAAATTGTTAATTTCTCTAAAAAGTCCCTGTTGATCTACTGTTTTATAAATCTTCATCATATAATATCACACTCCTATTTTTCTATTCATTCCTCCGTTACTAAATAAACTTTCCATTTTCTTCTTCCTAATTGTTTTGCAAAGTCTTTATCAAAAACTGCATAGTCAAATCTTTCTCTTCCTTTAACTGCACTACCTGTATCCATTGCTTCAACATAACCAAGTCCTTCAATATAAAATTTTGTTCCTAAACTCCAATAATTCGTGTCTACAGCAATAGAAACTCCTGGCACTATAACCTTTCCTGAAGCAGTAAGCCCTGTTCCAGATGTTTCATCTACACTTGGAGTGTAAGCAGTACCTTCAAACTCTCCAAGATATTCTAATTTAGAATAGTCAACTGCTGAATCTGCGTTTTCGGATAAATCATAATTTTGCGGTGTGATTCCTGTTGCTGCAGCCTTTAAAACTGTATTTTGCAAATTGATATTTGATTCAATCAAAGACTGATTATTTTTAGCCATTAACTCAGCTGTTGATAAAAGTTCTTCTTTTTGATTTTCAAGTTCTTGTTTTTGACTTTCTATTTCATTTTTTTGCGATTCTAAATCATTTAAACCAGAATAAAGTGTTTCAGCTTTTGCATTATAACTATTTACTGTCCCTTTGGCATATACATATATTCCGCAGGTAGCTGTTATCATTATTATTAAAGATATTGCTAATACTTGTATTTTTTTTCTATTTTTTATTTCTTTTTTTCTATAATTAAAAACGGCTTTTATTTGTGAAACTCTGTCTCTTCCCATATCCAAACCTCACTTTCCGTATATTCGTTTATATTTTATCACAAACAATATAATAAATGAAGTGTTTTTTTTGAAAAATATTTACGGAAATTTGACTTTGCAGAACTTTTTTCTTTATATTTTGAAGAACTATTTTACTTAATTTATTAGCATTTAAAAATGACATAATGAATTTATAATTTTTCCAACATTTATTTCGATTTTAAAAAAAGATTTATGAAAAATTCATAAATCTTTAATGTTGGTGGAGATGAGGAGAATCGAACTCCTGTCCGAAGACTCTTTCACATAAACTTCTCCGAGTGCAGTTTATCATTTAAGTTCCCAAATATATTCACCGATAAACAGGTTAATATATTTAGTAGTTTCATAAATTACCAACTACCTCAAAACTTTGATAGCTTTGTTTCCACTTTAATTGACGCTTCATTTTAACCAAGTGGCACATTAAAATGAAACGTAGCTGCAATTAGGCAGCTATAGCAACTTTATTGTTGTTAATTATTTTTCTTCTCGCATTTTTTAGATGGCCAAGCGAGAAATCCATCACTCGCTATTTATGCTGCTAAGTTTCCGTCGAAACCATTGCATCCCCATGTATTTTTTATTATACCATGAATTTTTCTTTTTTTCAATATATGTGATATTATCATATATTTTACAAAAATTTGTACACTTTTACTTTTTCTTATGATATACTTGATTTAATAGTTAATATATATATTGTATATTGCTATTTTGTTGAAATTGACTTGTGTTTTATACACGCAATTTTATTTACACAAAAGAAAGGTTGAAAGAAATGAAAAAAAATGTTGTAATTATTTTAGCAGTTGTAGTCTTATCAATAATTATTGGCTTATCTTGCTTTTTTATACTAAATAATAATGATGAAATTAAAGATAATGCCGAAATACAAGATATAGTAGATAATTCTAATCTTGAAGTTTTATTAAACTTTAAAAACTTTGCACCTTCTAATTTTTCAGAATCAAGTTTACTTGAAGTATCTATGTTATTAGCAGATAAACTAGGTTATAAGAGTGAAACTGAAAGTGGAGATTATATTGAATTTGTTAGTACTGCAGATATACACAAAATAATTAAAGACCTAACTGATATTACTATAGAAGCACCTATTCAAATTGAAGATTTTATTTATAGATATGATAGTGAAAATGATTATTATTATTTCGTTCCTCTTGGTGATAATTCTCTTTACAAAATTTCTAATATAAATCATGTTTATAAAAGCGATGATATCTATACTATTGAATGTACAGCTAACAAAACAATAGATGGTGAAACTACTGCTGAAAATACTTTTATAACAAAATTAAAATTTGTAGAAAATAATAATTATATAAAATATCAAATTATATCTCAAGAAATAGTCTAAAAAAATGCAAGTAGGTATTACCTACTTGCATTTTTAAATTATTATTCATATCTAACTTCTACTAAGTAAAGTCCGTGCGGTGGCAAAGTTTTTCCTGCTTTTGTTCTATCGCAACTTTCTATTATATTAGGTATATCTCTTTCATTTATTTTTCCCAATCCAACATCTACAACTGTCCCACATATTATTCTAACCATATTATATAAAAATCCGTCCCCAGATAATTCTATAATAATTTTATTATCTTTTTCTTTTAGTTTGCACTTAGTTAGAGTCCTAACTGTTGTTTTCTTTTTGTTTCCTCCAGATGACATGAACCCTTTAAAGTCATGTGTGCCTTCAAAATGTTTAAGTGCTTTTTTCATTTTTTCTATATCTAATTTAAATGGCATATGAAACTCTCTATATCTATCTAAAGCAGATGGGAACTCATCATTATTTATAATATATCTATAAGTTTTGCCTTTGCAATTATATCTAGCATGAAATCTCTCATCAACTTCTTCAGCTTTTTTTATCACAATGCTCTTTTTTAATTTTGAATTTATAGCATATGGTATTTTATTGGTTTCAATAGTAGTATTGGTATGAAAATTTGCTACCTGTCCGAATTGCATGTACACCTGCATCTGTTCTGCCAGAAGCATTTAGTTCAACGTCTTCTCCTATTACTGCCTTTATTGCTGATAAAATTTCTCCCTGTATGCTTTCTTCATTTGGTTGAGCTTGCCAACCAGCAAAATTTTTGCCATCATATTCTATTGTTAATTTAATATTTCTCAACTATTCTTTCACCTCGCAATGAATATCTGCTTCAAACGTTTGCTTAAACGTCGTGTAAAATATATCATTTAAAATAGCTATTATAAGTGAAAACACATTATTCAAATTTTTATATTTACATTTTACTTCATAAACTTCATCTTCAGTAAATTTTACATGAATATTGTTATTATATAGTTCATTAAGAATTGTAATTGATATATCTTCATAATATAATTCTTCTATTAGCTCATTAGTTTTATGCCCAAATTTGATAGCTATTCTCCCAAGCGGTGATATTATATATTCTTTATCTGCAAATTCTTTTTCTTTTTCCTTTATAATACCATCTATTGCTTGCTTTAAATTTGTATATGAAAACTTTATTATACAATTATCTTTTTCATTTGTTAAAACAGCTTCATAATAACTATTCTCATTTATAAGTTTGCAAACTGTATCTATTTCAAATTTTATAGTATTATCACGCAAAAATTTTCCAAATTCATATATAAAGTTTCCTATTATGATTCCATTTGTTTCATTATCTTCATCTTTAAGCAGATAATCAGAATATTCTTTTATATATTCATTTATAGTTTTAAAAGGATCTACTTCATTTGTTAAAATTTTTATATAGGTTGGTATATCATATATATTTCTCATGTCTATTTTTTTTGAAACACACCATTTTATAAAGTTAAATGAACTTAAAGAAAATTTTATTGGTTGTTCCATTGAGATGAACTTTGCTATATTATTACTACTTAATTTATTTAAACGCATTATATATGTTTTTTTATTATCTGTTGTAACATATATTCTTGTTAATGTATTATTAGGATACAAGCTTACATATTGACTCATTAAAATATTTTTAATATGTTCTTCGAATTCTTGATCATCATTTATATATATAACTTCATTATCTGTATTATATTCAAGTTTTAAATTTATAAATTGTAGTAAAAACTTTTCTATATCATCAGGATTTTCTTTTTCACTTAAAACATTTTTCAATGTTTTAGTTCCATTTAATTTTCCTGACATTAAGGCTATTTTATTTAAATCATTAGACATATTTTTCACCTCAAACAGATTTTAGCATATTTTCCCGATTTTGTCGATATGTGTGTTTTATGCATACAAAAATGGGGCTGTAAAACTTTTACGCCCCATATCACTTTCATTTAATTATCAAGTTTTACATTTCGTATAACTGATCTTTTTATATTACCAGAATTATCTTTTACATATACATATAAATTACGAGATTTGTTTGGATCATTATCTCTAAATACATAATTAACTTGCTCTTGAAATGGTTGCCATGAGAAAGAAGGTGTTTCTCCAACAGCTACGTATTCTGCATTCTCAGCTTGTACGTATACAGTTGCACACAAGTCTTCATCTGCTGATATATATAATCTTGCTGTTGCAAGTTTTAACTCTAAATATGTATCAGCTTTACCTCTTGACGCATATTCAGCATCAGCAAAAGCTTGTCTTGCTTTTAATCTTTCTGTTTCTTCAGTCTTTAGTCGTTTTGCTACTTTATCTTCAATTTTACCTATTTTTTTATTTGCGCCAGCACCGCCTACTTTAGTAATAACCGAATCTGTAACAAAATTTGCTACACTTAATCCTGATACTGCTCCTGTTGCTGCTTCTCCCAATGGTATTCCATCATCTGTAAAGGCCATACCTACTGTAGTACCAACAACAGCTCCTACACCTCCTAAAACTACATCACTTAAAGCACCTGCAACATTTCCTCTTGCATTTCTCTTGTTAGATTTTTCTAAATCTTCTATTTCTTTACGAGTATAACCATTGTATGTTGCTTCTTCTTCCTTAATTTCTTCTACACCTAGTTCTCTAAGAGCATCTCGTGCAAAATCTTGTGCCGCCATTCTTTCTCTTTGATTTTGTGACCTTGCTGAAAGATGTTTATCATCAATTATTGATGATGCACCATCAGAAGAAGAAACATTTCCAAATAAGCTTTCCAAAGTATCAATATTTTTTCTACCAGAACCTGATTTTTTACCATTTGCAGCTGCTAATATATCATAAATTAACACTACTGGATCTGCATTTACCTTTTCATTAAATGCTCTTTGTTCCATTCTTGCTACTTCTTGCTGTGCCCAATTCATTGCTTCTTCTAAATTACTATTATTTCCTAATCTAGTTGCATAGTCACCAGATTCACTTGCAATCTTTTTAGCTAGCATATATTTAAGTGTATCAATGTCTTTTTCAATGTTAGATAATCTCAATAATGCATTTGCCTCTGCTGCTTTTTCACCTCTAATACTTTGTTCTAAATCAGTAACAGCTTTATATGCATCATATTCACTAAACATTTCTGTATTTAATTGTTCTAATTTTGAAATATCACGAGCACATTCTTTTAATACATCAACTCTCAAATTCTGCCCTTCAACTTCAATATATTCTTCACCAGTAGCTTCATTTGTTTGAACTTGTGATTCGAAGTTACTTTTTACTTGATTTAATAAGCCATCTACCCTATTTTGAATAGCTTTTTCTTTGCGTTCTTTTCTAGTTCTACTTTCACTAACTCTTTCAGATGCATTAGTCATAAGATTCTTTTGTATTACATCGTTTAGTTCTGTTCTAGCAAAAGCATATTCTTCATCTTGCAAAATTGTTTGTATTTCCGCTTGTGCATTATTAAACTTATCTTCAGCATTTGCATCGTTTCCATCTTCATATTCTTTAACATCTTTTGATACTGCTACAGCCATAGCAAATCGTTTTAATGTATTTTTTTGTTCTCCACTTAGTTGATCATATCCTCTTATTGATTTTCTCATTTGTGATTCAATTACATTAGCTCTTCCTCTTATTCTTTCATCTGGTGATAATCCATCTCTAGCAAATTTTATATTATCATTGATATCCCTCATTTGATCGATTTTGTTGTCCCATTCATTTTCTAAACTTTCTCTTGTTTGACCCCTAGATGCTCCATATTCTCTCATGTTTATAAGAGCAGCTCTAAGTATCTTATCTGTAACAACTTTTTTCTCTCTTTCTGTTTCTTCTGGGAAAGCAATGTCAACTTCAAGTTTTAATGTTTGCATTATTTGTTTAGTTGTGTAAGAACCACTGCTTGCCATAACTGCTGCATTTATCATACCTTTATCAAGTCTATCTATTTGTGCATCATTAAAATGACTCTTTCCTAATATAGCTTCAACAGTTTTTCTTGTATTAGGATCCATTAAATTAAGTTTTCCTTTTAAATCATGATAATCATTTATTGCCTTTGCAACATCTTCTGCAGAGTGTCTATCCATATGATTAAGAGTTTCAACTGTTTCAGCTGCTTTTTGCATATCAGGAGTAATAGGTATCGATGTATCAGCAGGTAATAATGCGTTTACACGTCCTGTTCTAGGTGGTGTAGATAATGTATTAAAATTCCTTTTAATTAGCCCATTTTTACGAGCATCTTGCATAGATCTTACAGTAGTTCTAACGAATCCATTTTTACCAACTAGATTATTTACAGTTCTTGTTGTTACTCTTGTTGCAATACCTCCAACAGCAGCAATTTTTCCTGCAGTTTGTGCTACACTTCCATATGCTTCAGGAGGTGGTCCTCCACCATTAAATATCTGTTTTAAAATTTCTTCTCCCGCAAACATAAACGAAGCTGCAATCATAAGCAAAATAAAATCTGCCGAATCATTTTTTAATGTTGAATATATAGTATTAGTCACAAATACAAATACTATAGCATGAAAAGATTGCATAAATACCCCAATACTAAATTCATGAATCCATATTGAAAGGGCCTGTGATTTATTATCATTTAATTTATCCCAAACATATGTAAGTGCAACAAGAGGGAAAATCATTATTAAGAATGCTGTTATAAATACTCTTTTATAATAATATATTATAATCATTATAAGTTGCCATGTCATTATCATATATGCCAAGCTTACACCAAGTTTTTTGGATTGTTCTGCCATTTTTCCAACCTTAGACATATAATCATTACCCTCAAAATTTATAACACTAGATCTCTCTTCATCGTTTTCAAATGTTGCATTTAAATACGTTGTTGCATCATCCATAACTACAGAAGTAGATATAGCACCTTTTCTTGCTTCATCAGAACGCATATTACTAATTTGTATAACAAAGGCTTCATTTAGTAATATTGCATATTTCATATAAAATGGCATAAACAATAATATTGCGACTCCTGTTACCCAAGTAAAAAACGTTTGTTTATACGATGCCATTTTTTCTGGAGTAGTTGAGTTTAATAACATTTTTATTCCAATATAAACTAAAACTATCATGTAGCCTACTAATGCTACATTTTGAAATATATTGTACCATTCATTTATTGCAGGCTTTAATAATTCAACAACTGGAGATTTAGCTGAAAGTTCTGGATCCTCATTTTCTGATTCGAAAAATGTTAGTCTTACATCTTCAAAATTTCCTCCATTTTTGTCTATAAAAACAATATTATCTATCGTAAGTGTTCTACCAAAGGCCTTTGAAACAGCCCAATTCAATACTTTTGCCAAGCTCATAACAAACTCGGACATTATTTTTTCAATTTCTTCAAAAGCAGATTTTGCTTTTTCTTTTTCAACCTCCGCTGAATCAACAGTATGTGATGGATCATCTATCATATTTTTTTCATAAAAGTTTACAACTAATGTATATGTTTTTCCATCATCAGGAGGAGTTACTACATATTGTCGTCCTTGCTCCAAATGTGCTGCATTAGATGCAAGTGCAACATTTGCATTTCCCATAGATGGGCAAATGATTTCAGTCTCACATACTGTTCCACTTTCATCTCTAAGTTCAACAATATAATTACCTGTTACAGCTGGAGTAAAGTTAAAGCTTTTAGTCGTTTCGTCAAATGGAACCTCTGATACTGTTCCTTCGTCTTCACTTAAAAAATAATTATTTGGAACTACAGCATCTCCATTATTTTCAACAACATTTCCACTAGAATCTACTACTACATTAATTGTTTCTTCTGCTTCAACCGTTCCCAAGTTTGGAGCAAGATCATATTGATTAGAAACTTCATCTGAAATGAAGAAACTTCCTGTTCTACCTCCATCTGAGAAAGATACCCTATCTTGAGGATTCATACTACGCTGTTGTTCTAATTCAAGGAAACCAAATGTAAAATATTCTATTTCATCTTCATTTGTTCCATTTTTTTCATTATACATATCTATCGCTCTTGACTCTGATGCTTGTATTGCTTCCGTTATTACTCCTTGGCTCCCTATTACTTCTCTATATGCACCATCAGGAGCCATAACATGTTCTGAGTCTATTCCAAGAGAAACTGTTTTTTCATATGTTTTTCCTCCAACTGTAAGTTGCATTTTTCCATTTTCTCCAAACTTAACAGCTCCATCTTCAATACCATGTTCTCTTAATATAGCCTGAATTTCACTTTGAGATATTGCCATAGTTGGTATTGTCATTGTAGGTTCTGTTTGACCTGTTACGTTTATTGTTATTGACCCCTTTGTTGCCCTTGCTATAATTTCTGAAAAAACACCATTTACTTCAAATTCTTCTCCAGTTGCTAAAGATACACCATCCATTCCAGCAAATAATACTACAATAAATATTATTGCTATACAAAATATTAAAGATATTTTTTTCATAATATTATTTGCCTCCTTCTTATTTTCTCCTATTTCTCAATTCTCTTAATAGTCTTTCTCTTTCCTTTTCTGCATCGGCAACTCTTCGATTTGCATCTTGAGTTGCAGCTTTTTGATCGTAATATTTTCTATTTATATCCATAGATTCAAGATTTGTTTTTAAATCTATCTTTTCTTTTGCTGGAGCTGGTCTTCCAGCTATTGTTCTAACTGTGTCAACTACATCTCCAGCTGTACTTGAAACAGTAGAAGCAGCTTGACCAATTTTATCTACTGCACCAGTTCCCAAATTAAAGCCAACAGGACCAGCAACAGCAATCTGTTCTATAACATCACTTTTTCCAGCTGCTCCAACTAGTGTTCCAGCTGTTGCAGTTCCAACTCCAATTTTTGTAGCTGTAGCTACTGCACCTGCTGCAGTTCTGATTGTTCCCAAAGCAGCTTCTCTTCTTGCTTGCTTTCTAAGTTCATCAGCTTTGTTATATAGATACTGTGTATGTTCATCATCATTTACTGAAGAATAAAGACTATCTTGAACATTTTCTGAAGGTCTTGCTTCATCTCTTAAATCTGGTAAATATCCCTCTTGTAAATTATTTACATCAGTACGCAAATTCTTTATAATATGATGCATATTTTCATCTCTACTTGCTTCTTTAACTTGCCTAATTGCTCTATCAAGTTTATCTTGATCACTTTTACTCCTAGATATATCTAAATTCCCTGAATGATTTATTTGTTGCACTGCAAGATTTGTTTTGAATTCTTCCAAACTATAACCCCTATTTTTCTCTGCATTATCAATCATTCTAGAAATACGTTCTTCTCCTTGTTCATCTGCTTCTCTTTTTGCATTTTCAACAACATCTACTGCTTCTTGTATTTCATCTAGAGTATATTCTCCTTTATGAGCATTACTAATTCTATTCAAAGCCATCATTACTCTTCCAGACTTATTATCTGGTAATGCAACATTTTTAGAGTCTCTATTTCTAGCTTTCTCATCATCTACTTGTATACTTGATTCAACTCTCATTTTTCTTAATTCTTTAATATCCGGAACCTTATTAACAGCAGATATTTTATTATCATACCTATCTATTAAACTATTACCACCTCTTGTTTTATCATTTATAAGTATATTTACACTTGTATGTATATCAAAGTTTGTAGCTCCTGGTTTTTTTAATAATTGTGCTGCAGCAGCATGAGTAAGTAATTCACCAATTTGTTTTCTATCATTTTCATTAAGTTGATCAAGTACAAAATTTCTATCTTCATCATCTAGGTTATTAAGCTTACTTATACTATCCATAAATTCTATAGCAGGCATATGTTCCCCATCATTAAGAAGTTTTTTAGCAGCCTCTTCACCTCTAAATCTTGCTGTACTCTTATCCCATTTAGCTGTGTCAGCATTATACTTTTTAACAGCATCTCTTGCTTCTGCTTGTCTTTGAGCAGTTATTCCAGCTAAATGTGTATCATAAGCTTGGTTTAGATGGCTTACTCCTTTACCTAACATACTATCTGAACCAACCATTCTCGATGCAGTACTTCTTATTCCTTTAACCGCATCCATTACCATTCTGGTTTTTAATAAGCTTCCAGCCACACTCATTGGGCCTCCAGCACCTCCGCCAGACATTTGAGCAAATAAACCTCTAAGAATATCTCCACCTTTTGCAACATATGTTATTCCTATAATAGCCAAAAACCAATTTCCTTTTCCACTGCCACCTAACAATCCAAACACTATTCCCATTACTAATACATAGTTCATAGCATGAAAACTTTGGATAAATACTTCAAGCACAAATTCTTTACACCAATTATTAAATGCTTGCGATCTTCCATCTCCTATTTTATCTATTGCATAAGATAATGCAGTAAATGGGAAAATTACTATTAAAAACATTATTTTTATCAATCTTTTTAAATAAACAATTAAAAATTGTATTACTTGAATAAGCATTATTAACCAGCAAAGAGCATATGTTATACGCTTATTCTTTGTTGCCAAATTATACATGTCATCCATATAACTTCCAGAACTACTTGAACCATTTTCATTCTTTAATTCATCCATATCTACTTCAACTGAAGCAAGTGAACCAGTTTTACTTGGAATTACAGCTGAATATTGTGATAAACCATTTCCTAAATTACTTTGAATATATTTAACAAAAGCATGATTTAATAAAATTGCATATCTGATTACAAAAGGAAATAAAAGTAAAATAGCAACTCCTTTTACCCAATCTGCAACCATTTCTTTATATTTAGCTTTCTTCTCAGCAGTAGAAATAAGCAATACTCTAATTCCCATATATACTAGAATTACTAAATATGCTACTAATGAAATATTAGTAAATAAATTAAATAAAAAGTTTAATGGATCAACAGCACCTTCCAAATATGGATTACTTACTAATCGTCCTAAATCATTTCTAAAAAATGATAATGATGTATATGCATAATCATCAAATACTAATTTATCTATTGAAAGACTTTCTCCAGCTATAATAGATATTAAACCTTGTAGCATCTTTCCAATTGCCATAATAAAGTAGAAAAATACTTTTTCAAAAAAGTCAGTAAGAAAATCTCCTGATTCTCCAGTTGTAAATTCATCGCTAGTTGTCATACCTGCAAGTTGTGTTTGGTTATGATCTGTACTATCACTCATACGCTTTGTTTCTACAACAGTAGCACCTTCAGGTAATACAATATAATAATATCCCGAACTCAAAACCCCAGAAAATACGTCTCCTTCTGCATATTGAACATATACAGGATTTCCATTAGCATCAAAAATCATTCCATTTTGTATTGGTATTGGTACTCCATCTGCACCTATAATTTGAAAAACATAAGCGCCTTCTCCACCTTCAGGTATCTGTAGCATAAACCTCTTATTTCCATTTTCATCTTCATATGTATTTTCATCTGATAAATTTAATGAACTAGAAGATCCATTATCAATATTTACCTCATTTATTGGATTGTTACTGCCTTCTGTTTTACCTCCTCTTGTACTTATAACATTACCAGAATTATCAGTTACTCTAACATTTACATCAACGCCATTAGGATTACCATAATAATTATTATATCCGCCTTCACTTTCATCGCAATCAGTTGCTGCATATCCATAAAAAGTTATTTCTACATCATTACCTTCTTTATATGTTGCATTTAAATCAGGTTTATTTTCCATGTTAATTTCGGTAGCCATTCCAACAGTAATGTGTTCAGTATATTTTATAAATCCATCTTGTTGATCCGAAACAAGTTCTCTACCTGAAGGAGATTCTATTGTAATAGGATAACTATTTTCTCCTATATATATTTTTCCATCTTTAATAGAAACATCTACATTATATTTTTCTTCTACACTCTTAATTGTTTCTGCTGTAATTACCATTTTAGGTGCACTAAATGCTCGAGATGTTCCATTACTACTTATTGTACCTTGTTCAATAGTTATTTCTGCACTATTTAAGATTTCCTCTACTATCTCTTGATCTGATTCTGCAAAAGTTGTATTGGCAAATAATATTACTAGAAATATCATTGCAATACTAATTATTTTTTTCATATTATTTGCCTCCTTTCATTAACTGTTCTTCTTTTTTCTGTCATATGCTGCCTTTAACTCATGTTTTACATCTTTCTTTTCAGATTTCTTTACATTTTCTGTTTTGCCTGTTAATCCTGCAGCAATTTGAGATCCTTGCATCATTGATTCAGCATCTCCACCAGCTAAACCATATGCAATACCTGCCGATATTGCTGCCACATTTTTAACCTCTCTTGCTACTCCTACTGCAGCTCTTACTCCTTTATTATTTGCAACATCATTTTTAAACTGTCTTACATTTGTTCCTGCATGATATAATTTTTCTCTTGCTGCTCTCACTCCTGTTAATTTCACACTTCCATCTTCATTTAAATTTCCTGGATTTTTTCTTAACTCATTTGCTTGTCTTTTTTCTGCTTTCATATCTGCTCTATTTTGTTTATTTTGTAATTTATTAAATCTTGCTTCTCTTTTTTCTTGTATCGACCTGTCATTTCCACCTTTTGCTGCTTTTGCAAAACCAAGTGTTGCACTCGTTAACAATGCTGCTTTTCCAAGCATTCCTCCAACTTGTCTTACTGTTGAGCCATTTAAATCAAATATTTCTTTCATTATGGTTTCTGCTGGTAATAAAAGTAACATCGCAGCTACAAAGAATATCCAGTTTGTTGTGTCCGCATTATATATATTCATTCCCATTTCTATCAATATAGTATATATTACTGCATGCACAGATTGTACAAATATATTTGCCAATAATTCTTTAACCCATAATCTTAAAGTTTGTGCTGCACCATCTGACATTTTATCTATACAATAGAATAACATTATAATTGGGAATACAGCTATAAGTATCGCTATAACAAACACTCTTTTAAAATACAAAAATATCAAACCTATAAATTGGAATAACAGTACCCACCATAATACCGCATAAATAAGTCTATGATAATGTCCTGCATATCCTCTCATTATTCCCATAAAGTCTGTCTTTGCAACTTCAATTCTTTCATTAAGGTAATCAAGTTCTCCTTCTAATTCTATAGCTTCTTGAAATTCATTTCTCATAAGTTCTTTCATCTCTGCACTTCCTATTATGTTTGATACTTCTCCTCTTATAGAAACATTTTCTTGCCATCTTAATGAATCCTGTGCAACTGCAATAGCAGAAGTTATATCGCTTTCATCAATAGTTTCACCTCTACTAGTATTCTTAAGATTATAATATACACCATTTATAAGTTTTTTTATCATTTCTTTTTCACTATCAGTTAACGATTCTCCTCTAGCTTCTATCCTTGAAATAACTTTATCAGAAAGATTGGAAACTATTTTTTCTATCTCTGACCTTGTTCCAGCTAATTCTTGTTCTTTACTTTGTTTTAGTCCAAGTAATTCTTCTATTGATATTGTTGCACTATCTGAACCTAATATATCATTTTTCTTGTCTTCTTCATAATAATTATAATATGATTTTATTTCGCCTCTTCCTTTGCTCATATATTTTACAAAAGCTTCATTCATCTGTACTATTAGTCTAATTCCAACTGTTGGAAAGATTGTTAATATTAAAAGCCCCATTACCCAATTTCCAAAATATGATTTTATCTTGCTTTGTTTTTCTGTTCCCGCACTCATGATTGCTTTTATTCCTATATATATAAGTATTATTATATAACCTACATATGTTATTGAAATAAATATATTAAACCAGTTGTTTACAACATTCTTTACTACTTGACTTATTCCTGATGAACCTTGATTATAAAAATCTATTTTAGTATTTTCATATTGATTAAACACTAATGATGTTATTGATAAATCTTCCCCTAATATGGATTGAATAGCACTCAATAACACATCTCCTATAGTTGTTGCTATATATGTCAAAATACGCTCTATTGTACTAACATTTTCTGTATCTAATGCAGTATCATTTCCATTAAACCTATACATAATAACTGCAGCCTCAGAAGAAGGTACAAGTGAATTACTTGAAGATGGTATTGTTACTGTTTGCTTATATTTATCCTTTTCATAATCTGGCATATCTTCTGATAAATATGATGTATTTTTTAATGTTATCCATTCTCCATTGTTATCATCATCCACATACAATAATGGTGTAAATAAATTTTTTACATTGTTTTTATTTTTTGAAGTAGCAAAATAATATAAATTACTTCTACCTGCATATGCTGAACTACTTGAGCTTTCATTTTTTACATTATATAATTTTACATGTCTTGAAACTATACTATAGCCTCCATCAGATGACTCTTCTACATTATCACCCATATAATCTCCAGGATCTGTTAATCCCAACCATGAATAATAATATGATACTTCTTCAATACTATGTACAGGTGCTTGTGCCGAATCTCCGCCATCTTCAGGTGTAACTCCAAGTTGATAATTGTCTAAGCTTGAGTATCCAACTCTATCATAAACAACCTTTATACTAGTTGTTCCATCAGAATTTATTGATTGACTTTTTACAGGTGTAAATGTAACTTTTTGATTTCCAACATCATGTTCTATTTCATATGAGCCTTCCGATGTAACTTGAAAATAAAAAGGAAGTGCAGTATATGTTACAGTCGTTTTTCCGTCAATTATAAACGGATTATCTTCCATACCTCCACCATTGGCTGTTGAATCTTCTTCTATTTCAACAGTTTCATTGTTTTCAGTAGCCTTTGTACTCTTAACAAAAGTATATGAAACAAGTAGAATAATGAATAAAATCACTAATCCTATTTTTACTTTATTAACTTTACTCACTATTCTCACCTCTTTTTCATACTTTCCACAACACTTTATTTTTTCATTTGAGATAGTTGTTCTTTTATAAACAATATTTCTGCTCCCGTCTTATTGCCACGACCTCTTTTTCTAGCAACTTTTGCATATATCTCTCTATATGCTTTTTGCTTTTCTTGATCTGCTACTTTATCAGCCTCATTTAGTCCTAATGCTCCATCATATTGCCCATTCTCAATATCTTTTGCTACAGCATATCCTGCAGCCGCAATTGATACTTTTCCAGCAACTCCGCCAATCGCACTTTTAACACCTTGTCCTAGTTGCTTACCAGCATTTAGTCCTGTTATACCTCCTGCGACGGCAGCATCTGCACCAGTTTTATTATCTTTTTGTGCCATTCCAAATGTATATCCTAATACTCCTCCTGTAGCTTGAGCTAATCCACTTGCAGCAGTTCCTAATCCTCTAGATGCCAAATTCATAGCTTTTCCTAATCTACTTCCATTAGCTCTATCACCAACTATTCCACTTATGTTATCGGCCATATTTCCAATAGTAGGAACATTTCTACCCAATTTAACTTCACCAGAGTCACCCCCAGCACCAGGGCCACCCCCAGTACCAGTTCCTACTATTCCAGGTACTGTACTTGCACCAGTTGATCCTCCTAAACCTGTAGCATTGTTCCTATCTCTTTCTGCCACACTTGCTGGATCAGCAGAACTAGTATTATCAGCATTTGATTTGCCCTTTCCCTTTGCTAATCCACTCATACTTTTAGCAATACCATAAGCCATCATTCCACTCATTGCCAAATCTCCAATTGTATTCATACTTGATCTAGCATTAAATATTGCTCTTATTATTTTTTCCCCTTCAAATAAGAATAAAATAGATAATATCATAAATAGCCAGTTATCTGTTTGTAAATATGCATTTATACCAATCATTGTAACAGTTGTATAAGTTACGGCATGGAAAGATTGTACTAAAACATTTACTAAAAATTCTTTAAACCATATTCCAAAACAATTCATTCTTGCAGCTCCAATTTTATTTATTGGATAAAAAGCTGCTACTAAAGGAAATATTGTTATTAAAAAAGCTAACATAAATACACGTTTATAATATATTATTAGCAAAGCAAGAAGTTCTCCTATTAAAATAAAATATACAACAGTAAGTGGTAAATTCCACGTTTTTCCTGCAATATATCTAATTCTCATCATGGCATTGTTTCCAAATCCATTACCTGTGATTAAAGTTGAAGAACTAGTATCTAATCCTGTCATATATGCCACAAATTCATCTTTTCCATATTTACTTGCAATGGTATATATTCCTTCTTTACTTGCTTCTGTTGGAGCTAAGCCTCCTCCACCATAAAATTGAGCAGCTTCCTTGCCTATCCAAGTACATAATGCATGATTTAGCTTAATTGTATATTTCATAACATATGGGAAAAGGAAAAGTATTGCAACCCCAGTAACCCAAGCCACAAATATACCTTTATATGTTGCCTTTTTTTCTCCTGTACTTGCAAGTAATATTCTTATTCCCATAAATACAAGCATCGCTAGTAATGCAGTAACTGCAATTCCTTGAAAAACTCTATACCAATCTGTTACGACATCACTCATTATTTTTTTTAATGAATTGCCTGTACCACTTTTCTCAAAAAAGTCTATATTAACTTTTCCAACTTCATCATAAACAATTCCATCTATGCTAACTTTTTCTCCAACAGCCAAAGAAAGCATATGCAAAAAGGCATCACCAACAGGAAGAGCTATTTTGGATAAAGTTTCAGTTAAAAGTTTTACTATTACAGTGTTATCATTTTTTATAACACCATCCCAAATTACATCTCCAACTGTTGTTGCGCCACTACTTTTTGTACTATTTGATTTTGATAATGTCATATCATCTGTTTCTAAAACAATTTCTTCACTACCATCTTCTGGTACTAGTACATATTGAGTTTTATACCCTAATGAATCTCCTTGTCCTTTTCCAGCCACACCCTCATATACTTTTCCATCTTTATCTGCATTTTGAAATCTAAGTGGAAGTTCATAATTACCATCTTCATTCATACTTAATGTAGTTCCATTTTTAGCAATTGAAACATATTCACCATCAACTTCAATTCTTGCATCTACTCTATAAGATTTTCCATCTATAACTATTTTGCCATCACTATAATATGAAGATAGAGTACCACCTGGTATTTCAACCACATAATTATCTTCAAGATATTGTCCTCCAGAAGTTACTCTATTTCTTGTAACTCCTGCTTCAGCTATGCCATTTAGCACATCATCTTCTGCTGAGGCAAAACTCGTGCAATTAAGGCATAAAAATAGTGTTATGAATATAAAAATATATAATGATACTATAATTTTGTTTTTCATTCATAACACTCCTTTCAATCTATCTTTTATTACATTGTTTTCAAATTTATCTTCCTAATACTTTGCCTAACATTCCTCTTGCTTTTCCAAGCGCATTTCTAATTCCACCTCTGTCTGCAGCTGTTGTAGATGCACTCCATAATCTAGCCAATATTTTTTCTCCAGAGAATAAGAATGAAACCGCAATAATCATTACAAGCCAATTCAAATTATTTATTCCTCCATTTTCAGGAGATATTGCTTCTTGGAGTTGTGCCATAATAATTCCACTTATAACTCCATATGTAATTGCATGTATTGATTGTAAAAATATATTTTTAAAATAATTTCCACACCATTTATTAAATGCATTGTTTTTATCTTCTCCAAAAACATTTCCAGTTACATATCCAACAATTACTAATGGATATATTGCTGTCAAAAATGCAATTACTATATAACGTTTTATATATATAATTGCTAGTATGTATGTTTGTGCAAGCATAATATACCATAATATAACATACATAAATCTTTCTGTTACCCCCGCAAAAGCACGCATTATTCTCATCATATCTGCAGTTTGAGCATATGTTTGTACCTTATTAAGATACATTTTTGTTGCTTCTTCACTTCCAGCACTAACACTCAAGCCAAGTTTTGAAACATATTGCGGACTTCTTTCTTCTATTTCATCTACTTGGAAATCTGATATAGGTGAAATTGATGCTCCGATAGATGTTGTTACAGAATGAGTACTATTATATATTTTTTGTATAAGAGCTTCATTTAAATCAAATGCATACCTCATAACATATGGAAATAGAAAAACTAAAGCTACACCCATAATTATCTTTTTCAAGATTTCAAATGCACTAGCTTTTCCTTGAGCTGTTCCAAGTATCATTTTTAATCCAGCCGCAACAAGACCTACCAAAATTACTACAAGAGCAAGACCTTTAAAAAATTCAAACCATTTATTTATAGCTTGCCTTACAATATCTGAGGCATTAGATGTTGCACTATTAGTAGTATTATTAAAAAAATTGGCATTTAACATTGGTACTTTATTATAAACAATTTTATCTATTGTAATTTCTTCTTTTAAAACTTGTGATAAATAGTCTTGAGCATAGTCTCCCATTGATAAGAAAAATTCTGTTATTATTTGCTCAAAAGGATTTTGGGTTCTATACTTTTTAAATTCGTCTTCTTCGTCTTCCTCTACCTCATCTTCTTCACTATCATTTAATATGCTGTCATCCGCATCATCAATTGATGAACCATCACCCAATACAAATTCTACTTCACCAGTTTTAGCTTCTGGTAAAGAAACATAATATAAATTATCTTTTGAAAATGTAATCTCTCCGTTTTCATTTTTTGCTAATGTTGTCTCTTTCAATTTACCATTTTTACCTTTTTCAACTAAAACTACACTTTTACTAATGCTTTCGCCATTAATTGATAAATTAAGTTGAGTTGCACCACTAAAATTAGCTACAAAGTAATAATTGTTACCATCAAGCAATCCTGAATTAACTATTGCTATATCATTTGCTCCCATTCTATAATCTTCATTTTGGACAATAGAATCATAATTTATTGCTGCATAGCAATAAGAAGATGCCATAAGAAAAATTATCAATATAAGAAATATTTGTGCAAATGTTTTTTTCATATAGCACCTCCCTCCAAATTTTATTATCATTATGTATCCATTTGCTCTGCAATTTTGTTTATATTTGTTTCGATGAAACTAAACTCTCTTTGTGTAGGTCTAATTTCAAGAATTGCTGTATCATTACCAACTTTAAGTAAGCCTTCTCCTCTAGTACATGTTAGAAGATACGAAGCTTCACCTTCAGAAAGTTTAAATACTTCTTTTATATATTCAATCTCTGATTTATCCTGTGCTAGGAATAGTTTTGTATCAGAAGACGTTAATACAGCTTGTGCTTCCTTTTTCTCATAGAAATCTTGGAATTTCTGTGAAATAACTGCAAGAGAAACATTTCTCTTTCTGGCTCTTCTGGCCATAGTATTTAAGAAATCAACTGCTTCTGGATAAGGAAGTAACATCCATGCCTCATCGACAAGCACTCTTTTCTTTTTAGCTCTAGCTTTATCTTCACTATTTTTCTTAACATACTTTTCCCAAATCCAAGATAGTAACACCTGTTGTGCAAGTGGTCTTGCAAATCTCTCTTCAAGTTGTGAAATATCCAAGTTTATAAATGGAGCACCATCTAAAAGCTCGAATGTTGATTGACCATCAAAATATGCCATCTGTCCATCATACTCACGAACATATTGCTTCATAACCTTTAAAAGATAACTAAAGTGGAATTGATAGTCTACATTATCATTTTCTTGAGCTTTTCTTTCAAGTCTTCTATACCAAGTTCCTATAGTAGGAAGCTCTTTTTTCTTTCTTGTAAGTCTTACTCCCAACTCAACATTATCATCATCATATAAGCTATTAGGATTTCCATTTATTCCTCTAGCTTGATATTCTTCTCCAACAATTTCAGCAATAATCTGTTTTGTCATTTCATTAACTTCATCTGACCTTGTACTACCACGGGCCATTGTAACCAAAACGTTTGTTACGTCCTCAACTTTATTTTCAACATTTAGTACTGTTCTTTCTTTACCTGTTATTTCATCTTTTACTATTTCTGGTTCAATATCAAAAATATTTATGATAGTTTTTGAATTTGGGCTTATTACAACGTTAATTCCGCCCAAGCTTTCTGCAACTATTCCATACTCACCTTCAGCATCTA
>CANQBB010000007.1 GCA_947588905.1 uncultured Clostridia bacterium | reverse complement strand
CTGTCTCCGCCAAAAGAAAACTACCTAGAAAAAGGTAGTTTTTTCAAAGAAGTAAGGTAGTAAAAAGATTCGAACCCGTGAGGGCAACGAGCGTGAAGAAAACGATTCAGTGAATCGTTTTTAGCGAGTTGATCGACTGAGCAAAAGCGAAGGAGATATAGGATGCGAAGCAGACGGCGAATCCCTCTGTCTCCGCCAAAAGAAAACTACCTAGAAAAAGGTAGTTTTTTCAAAGAAGTAAGGTAGTAAAAAGATTCGAACCCTTTTTAATTTTTTTTTTATGTGTGAATAAAATGGAGGTTATTTTATGAAGGTTATTTTGGCATCAAAGTCTCCACGAAGAAAAGAACTTTTGTCTATGATTACTAACGATTTTGAGGTTATTGTTAGTAATGTTGAAGAAAAATTGGACAAAAATTTAACACCAGAGGAGCAAGCAAAACAATTATCATATATAAAAGCAAAAGCAGTATTTGATTCTACAGCTGATTTAGGCGATAGAGTAGTTATTGGTGGAGATACAATAGTTGTAAAAGATGGTAAAATTTTTGGAAAACCAAAAGATAAAGAAGATGCTTCTAATATGATAAAAACATTAAAAAATTCAAAACATGAAGTAATAACAGGAATTTCAGTTATTTATCAAAAACAAGGAATTACTAAAGAAATAATTGATAGTGATATAAGCAAAGTATATTTTACGGATATAGATGATGATGAAATTGAAAAATGGGTTTCTTCAGATGAGCCATATGATAAAGCAGGAGCTTATGCGGCTCAAGGAAAATTTGGTGTTTATTTTGATAAAATAGAAGGAAATTATTATAATGTTGTTGGTTTGCCAATACATAAAGTATATAAAATTTTAAAGAGTATATTATAGTGGTTTGTAAAGAATAAAATAAATATAAAAAAGCAAGGGTAATAATAGACCCTTGCTTTTTATTTTGAAGTTATTTTAAATCTCCACTACCGTCACCAATTTCAGGCCAATCATTAGCTTCAATTTGTTTTAAAAGCTTATAACAAACTTCTCCAGCTTCTGCCTTTGTTATTATAGAGTTTGGTCTATAGTAAGTTCCATCACCTTGTAATATTTTATAAGAAGTTAAGCCTTTTATTGAAGATAATGCCCAAGTTGGAATTTCATCTTTATCTGCATATTCTAGTTCTTTATTTGAACTTGAATGAATTATATTATTAACCATAACAGCAGCTTCTGCTCTTGTTAAATTATTATATAAATTTAAATAAAGTTGATTTCCATTAGCAGAACCTTTTATTATACCTTTTGCATATGCTAATTTAGCAGCTTCATTTAACCAATCAGGATAAAGTTGTGCATCAGCGAAAGTAATTTCAGGAATTTCTATGCCTGCATCTTCATTGCTTTCTGTAATTGCAAGTAGATATAACATAAAATCTTTTCTAGTCATAAGCAAATTAGGATTAAAATAGTATCTGTTGCCAATTTCTTCACCAATTATTAAACCACGTGATGCTAAATGAGAAGCAGAATAATTTCCCCAGTGATTTTGCATGTCAACATAATAAAATGGAATTATAGGTGCACTAGTATCAGATACAGTTATGGTAACCATTGCAGTATTTGAATATAAAACACCATTTGTTAATTTAAATGAAAAAGTATCAGTTCCAGTAAAGTCGTTATTTGGAGTGTAAGAAAATGTAGCGATAGAAGGGTCTTCATAAAGTAAAGTACCATGAGAAGGTTGTGTTTCTATAACATAAGTTAAGTCAGATTCACCAGAATCTATCTCAGAACGTAAAGTTGATGTTATAGTTGTATTTTTATTTGTTGATATAGAAGAACTCAAAGCTATACTTTTTAAATAATTTTCTTCACCAGATACTTCGCCTGAAGTGCTAGTTTCACCACTAGGAGCAATTTCACCACTAGAAGTTGTTTCTCCAGAGTCCCCACTACTAGAGGCTGAAGTACCCAAAACAACGAAGGAATTTGAAGCAAGTAATATAAATAGCATTACAAATGCTAGGATTTTTTGTTTAAAATGCATATTAAAAACCTCCATAAAAGATAAAAATTTGCCAAAAAAATAATTTTTTGTTTCGATACTATTCTTTGCTTTGAATTCTTTTAATATGCTTTGATTTTTATGGATTTTATGGTAAAAAATTCAAAAAAATGAATAAAAAATTTGACTTTTGATAAATATAATAGTAAAATGAAAGAGCTCGTCTAACAAAGCCTAATGGAAGGAGTTTTAAAAATGAAAACGGAACAAGAAATTGTTCTACAAAAGAAAATGATTATAATATTTTCCATGGTTATTTTAGCTTTTGTTATGGGAATATTAAACATTAAAAAAACAGAGGCAAAACTTTCTATTCAAAATGATGAAAATACCAAAAAATATTATACAGTTTATGATGCAGACAGAAAGTATTTTACAGTAGAAAAAAGTGGAGAAATTTTAGAAAAAAATGATAACGTAGAATCAAATCAAAGTGGAGATAAAGAAGTAATTACAGAAGAACAAAAAGTTACAGAAGAATCAATAATCGCAGAAGCATCTGCTTTACAAGAAGAGCCACAAATTGAACAACCAGAAAAAGTTGTATCAAGAGGTTCATATATGAGAGAGACTAGTGCACCTCCAACAGAATATGAAAGAGTTATTACAGTTAAGGCTACAGCATATTGTTTATGTACTAAATGTTGTGGAAAGTCTCCAAGTAGCCCTAGTTATGGAAACACAGCATCTGGATTAAAAATTATTCCAAATACTGGAATGAAAGTTATAGCTGTTGATCCAAACGTTGTTCCATTAGGAACAGAAGTATACATTGAAGGATTAAATGGTGCCGCTAATTATGGATATGCTATAGCAGCAGATACTGGAAGTGCAATTAAAAACAATAAGATTGATTTATATATGGACACACATGAACAAGCATTGGCTTGGGGTGTAAAGACAGTTAATATGTATATTTTAGGAGAATAAAACAAAACGTTCCTTTTAAAATCAAAAGGAACGTTTTTTGTGTAATAATATAGAAAAAGATTGAATTTAAGATGTCTATTTTATTATAAAAAATAAAAGCATAATCTTGATTTTATAAATATAAAATTATATAATTATTTCGAGGTGTTTTATGAACTTACAAGAAGAAACAATTGCAATTTTAAATAAATATAATTTACATGCCAAAAAGAAATTTGGACAAAATTTTCTTATAAATGAACAAGTAATAGAAGAGATAGTAGAAAAAGCAGAAATTTCAAAAGATGATGTTGTAATAGAAATAGGTCCTGGTTTGGGAAGTCTTACAAAAGAACTTGTTCTAAAAGCTAAAAAAGTAATTGCAATTGAACTTGATAAAAATATGGTAGAAATATTAAAAACACGTTTTGAAATATTTAAAAATTTAGAAATAATTCAAGAGGATATTTTAAAGATTGATTTAAAATCAATTACTGAAAAATATGATAACGTTAAAGTTGTTGCAAATTTACCATATTATATAACGACACCAATTATAATGAAACTTTTAGAAAGTAAATTAAACATTAAATCTATAACAGTTATGGTTCAAAAAGAAGTTGGAAGAAGAATTTGTGCTACACATGAAGATAAGGAATATGGTGCAATTTCTATAAGTGTTCAATATTATACTATGCCACAAATAATTATAGATGTTCCTAAAACAGATTTTATGCCATCACCAGAAGTAGATTCATGTGTTATAAAAATGGATATGCTTAATAAACCAAGAGTCAAAGTAAATGATGAAAAGATGTTTTTTAAAACAATTAAAGTAGCTTTTTCGCAAAGAAGAAAAACGATTAGTAATTCTTTAATGAATGTTGGAAAAACAAAAGAAGAAATCAAAAGCATATTAGCTAGTTTAAATATTGATGAAAAATTACGAGCAGAAAATTTATCGATTGATCAGTATGCATCTATTTCAAATATGCTATAAAAATTGGAGGGTTCATATGATAAATAATAAATATGTGCTTATAGTAGATGATACGACAGAAATAATAAATTTAACATCTAAATTATTTAATAAAAATAAAGGATTTGTTTTTGTACGTTGCGAATCTAATACTCCTGCATTAAGGGCTGGATTACAAGCAGTACCAGATTTAATTATTGTAAATGCAGATAATTTAGTTAATGATGTACAATCAGTATGTGAATATATAAGAAAAAGTAAGGAAAATAATATAACACCTATAATAGTTACAGCGACTACAAGAGATGAAGAATTTAAACTTGATATGCTTAAATGTAAAGTTGAGTTTGTTATATTTAAACCTTTAAATGAAGGATATTTCTATTATACAATAAAGAATATTAGTAATCTAATTAGTTCAAACAGATGTATTAGTGCTCTTACTGGTTTACCAGGAAATGTACAAATAGAAAATGAATTAAAAAGAAGAATATCTTCAAAATCTCAATATGCAGTATTATATATAGATTTAGATAACTTTAAAGCATATAATGATAAATATGGATTTATGAATGGCGATGAAGTAATAAAATATACAAGTGATATTATTCAAGAAACTGTTCAAAAAATGGGAGCAAGAGGAGACTTTGTTGGACATATTGGTGGAGATGATTTCGTTTGCATTTTAGATTTAGAAAATGCAAGAAAAATTGGTAGACGTATAGTAAAAGAGTTTGATAGTGGTATAGGACAATTTTATACAGAAGAAGATATGGAAAAAGGATATATAAGAGTTCTAAATAGAAAAGGTAAATTAGAAAAATTTGCAATAATGACAATCACAGTTGCAATGATAAGTAACATCTACAAAAAATATGTTACATCTCTTGAAATTGGAGAAGAAGGAGCAAGTGTTAAGAAAAAAGGAAAAGCAATTGAAGGAAGTGTATTTCTAGAAGATAAAAGAAAAACAAGATTATCTTAATAATATAAAACCAAAAATAATAACTAATTTTTAATTAGTTATTATTTTTTTGCATAAATATAAAATGAGGTGAGTTTAATTGTACGTTTTTAAGATTAAAAATATTTTAATTGTTTTTTTTATTTTTTGTGCTTTATTAGGATTTGTATTTTTTAATAATTTTTCTAAGAAGAAAGAAACAATGGCAAAGGTACATAGTAATATTATTGTTGTTGACGCAGGACATGGAAATCCAGATGGAGGAGCCGAAGCAAATGGAATTATAGAATCAGACTTAAATTTAATAATTGCAAAAAAATTAGAAGAAGAATTAGTTGATTTAGGGTATGAAGTTATAATGACTAGAGAGGATGAAAATAATATTTCTAATATTAGTAATAATGAATCAATATCAAAATTAAAACAAGAAGATTTAAATAATAGAGTAAAAATAATAAATAATAGTAATGCAGATATTGGAATATCTATTCACTTAAATAAATATTCTTCATCTAAATATTGGGGATGGCAAACGTTTTATAGTGAAAAATCAGAAGAGGGTAAAAAGCTTGCTACGTCAATACAAAACGGAATTGGAACATATATAGATAAGAAAAATACAAGACAACCTTTAAAAATATCTAATATTAGAATTGTTGATAAAACCAATATTCCTGTTGTAATAGTTGAATGTGGATTTATATCAAATGAAGAAGAGGCAAATTTGTTAAAAGATGAAGACTATCAAAATAAATTAGTGTTGCGGAATTTGTAAAGGAGTAGAAGAATTTTACAATAATTAGGTATATTTTTATTATCTTCGCCCAAAATATATTTAGTACTGTGGCGAAGGAGATTTTAAATGGAGAATTATGCTAAAAGATTAGCGATAGAGCATAATGTTCAAGGAAAAATAAATAAAAAAAATTATCCAATAT
The DNA here is from genome assembly GCA_947588905.1 of uncultured Clostridia bacterium. Lineage (GTDB taxonomy): Bacteria > Bacillota > Clostridia > TANB77 > UBA1234 > UBA1234. Next base: position 39,800 of record CANQBB010000007.1, on the reverse strand, counting down.
ATATTTTAAAAGAAAACTTTTCTAAAATACAAAAAGCATATAATGTATTGTCTGAAAGTGTTTATTTAGATATATCAATTCCACCAAGTGGAGAATGGATATTAGATAATTTTTATATTATAGAAGAACAAGTAAATATTATTCAAAAAGAATTAAAAATTGATAACTTTATTAAGTTGCCAGCAATAAAAGGTCAAGCAAGAATTTATATATTAGCAAGAGAATTAGTATATATCACAGATGGAAATGTTACAAAAGAAAATATTAAAAAATTTATAAATGCATATTCAACAAAAAGAAAACTTTCTATGGAGGAAATCTGGGTATTTCCAGTAATGCTAAAAATATGTTTAATTGATTATATTAAACAAGTTTGTGACAGAATAATTATTTCACAATATCAAAAATTTAAAGTTGCAAGTTTAGTAGAGAGAATTATAAAAAATGAACCATTAAACAAACAACTTTTTTCAAAGTATAGAAATATAAATTTAAATGGGGAGATTTCAACATATGTTGAGTTTTTAGTTTTTTTATTAAAAAAAGAAGGAAAAAGTACAAAAAAATATATAGACATTTTAAGTGAAGAAATTAAAAAGGCTGGAACAACATTAGATGATGTTATAAAAATAGAGCATTATGACATGGCACTTAGAAGAGTGTCCATTAGTAATAGTATTACAAGCATAAAAAATATATTAAGATATAATTGGACTAGTATCTTTGAAGAGATAAATGGAATAGAAATAATTTTAAATGAGGACATATGGTATAAGATATCTGACTTTGATACTAAAAATTTATATAGAAATGAAATAAAAAAACTTTCTAAAAAATCTAAACTTTCAGAAAGTTATATATCATCTGAATTATTAGAACTTGCCAAGAAAGAAAATAAACATATTGGAGAATATTTAATTGGTGAAGAGAGAAAAAAATTTTTAAATAAATTAGGAATAAAAACATCAAAACCAAAATCAATATCACTAAAATTATTTTTATATTTAATAAGCATATATTTGCCAACTATATTTTTAAGCTTTTTAATTTTAAGAGAAAAGTTTTATTTAGCACTAATTCCTATTTCTGAGATATTTGTGCTTTTAATAAATAAAATAATTTGCAAAATGAAAAAGCCTAAAATAATTCCTAAATTAGAATATATTCCAGAAGATGTTTCATCCTTTGTAATTGTTCCTACATTGTTAAATGATAAAGAAAAAGTAAAAGAAATTTTTAAGAATATAGAGAGTTATTATATTTCTAATAAAATTCCTAATTTATATTTTGCATTACTTGGAGATTGTACAGAAATAAATACAGAAGAAAGTGTATATGATAGAGAAATAATAGAAGCAGGAGTTGAAGAAGCTAAAAGACTTAATAAAAAATATGATTGTAATAATTTTTTCTTTTTATATAGAAAAAGAATATTTAATACAAAGCAAAATAAGTGGCTAGGATATGAAAGAAAAAGAGGTATGATAACAGAATTTGTAGAATTTTTACTTTTTAATAACAAAGGAAGCTTTGTAGTAAACACAATTACGAATATTCCAGAAATAAAATATGTAATTACATTAGATGCAGATACCAATTTAACAATGGATACTGCTAAAAAGTTGATAGGAACGATGGAACATCCTATGAATACACCTGTTGTAGAAAATAAAATAGTAGTAAAAGGATATGGACTGATTCAACCTAAAGTTGGAATTGATATTGAAAGTTCAACTGCTTCTTTATTTTCTAAAATATATGCTGGTGATGGTGGTATAGATGTTTATTCAACAGCTGAATCAAATGTTTATCAAGATTTGTTTGGAGAGGCAATCTTTACTGGTAAAGGGATATTTAATATAAAAATATTTAATGAATTATTAAAAAATGAGATACCAGAAAATACAGTATTAAGTCATGATTTATTAGAAGGAAGTTATTTAAGATGTGGACTTGCGAGTGATATAGAGGTAATTGATGGATTTCCCTCAAAAGTTAATTCATATATGCTAAGACTTCATAGATGGACAAGAGGAGATTGGCAAATTATTAAATGGTTATTTAAATCTCCTCTTAATAAATTATCAAAATATAAAATCTTTGATAATTTAAGAAGAAGTTGTGTTGATATTTTTCTTTTGTTACTAATTTTTTTAGGCCATTATGAATTGAGTATTTTTATTATATTTTTTCCGTTTATTATTGATTGTATCGAAAAAATATTTAATCATAATAATGGGATAAAAACAAAAAATTATTTACCAATTATAAATGGAATTCAAGGAAGCTTTTTAAAAAGTATTTTATCACTTTTGCTTTTACCATATAAAGCAGTTTTAATGTTAAAAGCAATATTTGTTACATTATATAGAATGATAATTTCTAAAAAACATTTATTAGAATGGACAACATCAGCAGATGCAGAAAAAAGTTTAGGAGATAGTCTCAAAGATTTTATAAAAGAAATGATAGTTAGTCCAATTATTGGAATTGCTTTAATTTTATCAGGGATATATTTTAACAATATAAATATATTTGTATCTATTAGCTTTTTTATATTGTGGACCTTAACTCCAATATTTAGTTATTTAATTAGCAAACCTAGTAAAAGTAGTGCAGAAAAATTATCTAAAAATGAAGATAATGAAATAAAAGAAATCGCAACAAGAACATGGAATTATTTTAACGATTATATGAATATAGAAAATAATTTTTTACCACCAGATAATTTTCAATATGGCAGAAAAAAAGAAATTGTTAATACAACATCATCAACTAACATAGGGTTAGGACTTATGGCTATTATCTCAGCATATGATATGAAATTTATTGATAGAGATACATGTATATATAAATTAAAAAATAGTATTGATACAATAGAAAAATTAGAAAAATGGCATGGTCATTTAATAAATTGGTATAACACTAAAAATTTAGAACCATTAAATCCAAAGTTCGTTTCAACAGTTGATAGTGGAAACTTTGTTGGCTATTTATATACTGTAAGAAAATTTTTTGAGGATAATGGAGAAGAAGAATATAGAAATAAAGTAAATAATTTAATAGATGATACGGATTTTAGTTATTTGTATGATGCAGATAAAAATTTGTTTTCAATAGGATATGATATTAGAGAAAATAAATTGGTTGATTCATATTATGATTTACTTGCATCAGAAGCAAGGCTTGCAAGTTTTATTGCTATAGCTAAAAAAGATATTCCATATAAACATTGGTTTAATATGAGTAGAACATTAACAACAGTAGATAAATATAAAGGATTAGTCTCATGGTCCGGAACAATGTTTGAATATTTTATGCCAATAGTTATAATGAAACCATATAAATATACTTTGTTAGATGAAACATATGATTTTTGTATAAACAGTCAAATAAAATATGCAAAAAAATTAAATGTACCTTGGGGAATTTCGGAGGCAGCTTTTAATTTACAAGATTTAAATTTAAATTATCAATATAAAGCATTTGGAATACCATGGCTAGGTTTAAAAAGAGGGTTAAAAGAAGAAGTTGTTGTGTCACCATATAGTTCTTTACTTGCATTAAGTAAAGAACCTAGAGAAGTTTATAAAAATATAATTGAGTTAAAAAAATATGGATGTTTTGATAAATATGGTTTTTATGATTCTATAGATTTTACCCCAAATAGAGTTGGAAAAAATAAATATGAAATTGTAAAAACATATATGGCGCATCATGAAGCTTTAATATTACTTTCAATAAATAATTATTTAAATGAAAATATATTACAAAAAAGATTTATGTCTAATCCAGAAATAAGAAGTATAAATATATTACTTCAAGAAAAAATTCCATCAAACGTTGTATTTACTAAATCTAAAAAAGAAAAAATAAGAGTATTAAAATATAAAAATTACGAAGAACATGCAGAAAACGTAATAAATACACCATGTGGAAATGTTAATATAATGTCAAACAATAACTACACTTTGTTGATAAATGATTATGGAGAGGGATATGCTGTTTATGATAATTTACTTTTAACTAAAAATAAAGATGGAAATAGACAAGGAATTTGTTTTTATATTAAAGATTTAGAAACAGGAGAAGTAATTAGCAATACATTATTTCCTAAAAAAGATAATGTTAATGAATATGAAGTAAAATTTTCATCATCAGAAACTAGCTTTTATAGAAATAATTCTAAGTTAGAAATAAATACAAAAATTGCAGTATCACCAGAAGATGATATAGAAGTAAGATGCTTAGAAATAAAAAATATTTCTGAAAAAGAAATGAATTTAGATGTAATAAGCTATGTTGAACCTGTCCTTTCTAATCCTAGTAATGATATAGTGCATCCAGCATATAATAATTTATTTGTTAGAAGTAGTAAATATGGAAATGGAATTATTTTAGAAAAAAGATTTCATAATGATAAGATTTATTATCTTAACTTTTTATTAAGCAATTGTGAAAATAAACAGGAATTTGAATTAGATAAATCTAAAATTATTGGAAGATTAAGAGATATAAAAAATCCAATTATTGAAAAACAAGATGTTGCTTTTTCAAATGAAAACAATGTTTCAACCAATACAATAATTTCATTTAAACAAAATATAAAATTAGCTAACAATGAAAGCAGAAAACTTATATTTTATTATGGTGTGTCAAGAAAATATGATGATATTATTTCTATGTATAATAAATATAACTCGATTGAAATGGCAGAAAGATTATTTGAACTTGCTTATTCTAAAAGCTTAGTGGAAAATAGATTTTTGGGTTATAAAGGAAAAGATATTATTATGTTTAATAAACTTTTTTCAATTATTGGTAATAATCATACAAAAGAAAAATATAAAGAATTTATAAGAAAAAACATTCTAAAACAATATGATTTATGGAAATATGGAATATCAGGTGATTTGCCTATTATAATGATAAGAATAAATAGAGTTAACGATATATATGTAATTAAAGATTTAATAATGGCTATAGAATATTACTTTAAGAAAAACTTATTGGTTGATTTAATAATATTAAATGAAGAAGAAAATAAATATGAGCAATATGTTCAAGATAGATTATATGAAGTTATTGGGAAAAAAGGACTGATTTATTTGCTTAATAAAAACGGTGGAATTCATATAATAAAAAAATATGATATTACACTTGAAGAAGAAAGACTTTTATATGCATGTAGTGATTTAATTTTAAATTCGAGAGATGGATTTTTAAAGGAGCAACTTTATGAGGGAGAATGATTTATTATATTATAATGAATATGGTGGTTTTAGCAAAGATGGAAAAGAATATATTATTGACACATCAAATATTGAAACTCCTTTACCATGGTCTCATATAATAGCAAATGAAGATTTTGGAACTTTAATTACTGCAAATGGTGGAGGATATATTTGGTATAAAAATAGTCAAGCTAATAAAATAACAAATTGGTCAAATGATGCATTAAAAGATACACCATCAGAAAAATTGATTTTAAAAATTAAAGATAGAGAGATAGATATATTACCATATCATACATTAGAAAAATATAAAATAATATTTGGATTTGGATATGCTAAATATATATATGAAGATGATGAGATGAAAATAGAAACAATAATATATGTTCCAATATTATCAAGTAAAAAAGTATATAATATAGAAATTGAGAGTAAGAAAAATGAAATAAATGCCGAGTTGATATATAATATGATTCCGGTACTAGGAGTTACAAGAGAATTTTCAAAAAAGCATATTGTGATAGATAAATCTAAAAATTTTATAATTATTAAAAATAAATATAGAGATATTTATAGCAATCAAAATGTTTATATAAAAGCATCATCTGATATGAATAAATTTTCAGATGAAAATAATGAAGTTAGATTTTCTTTAAATTTAAAAGATTCAAAAAAATATAATATAAAAATAGAAATATCCACAGCTGAAGATGACTTTCAAAATGTAGAAGAAGATTTGAAAGAAATATCAAATTATTGGAATGATAAAATGAAATCAGTAAAAATATATACTCCCATAGAATCAATGAACATTATAATGAATGGTTGGTTATTATATCAAACATTAGTGTGTAGAATATGGGCAAGAACATCATTTTATCAATGTGGTCGGTGCATTTGGCTTTAGAGACCAATTACAAGATTCTTTAATGTTACTTTGGTTTGATGAAAGCATTACCAGAAATCAAATAATTTATCATGCTATGCATCAATTTGAAGAGGGAGATGTATTACATTGGTGGCATCCAGAAAAAAATAATGGAACTAGAACTAGATATACAGATGATTTACTGTGGCTTCCATATATTTTAAGTAAGTATATTAAATATACAGGAGATATAGAAATCTTAGATGAACAAATACCATATGTGAAAAGTGAAGTGCTTAAAGAAAATGAAATAGAAAGATATACAGAAACAGAAACTACTCAATATACAGAATCATTATTTAAACATTGTTTGAAAGCGATAGAATATGGTGTAAAAATAGATGAAAACGGATTGCCTAAAATGGGGAACGGTGACTGGAATGATGGAATGAATAATATACAAGGTCAAAGTATTTGGCTTCGGATTTTTTATTTATGAGGTTTTAAAAAATTTTAAGAATATTTGTAAATTAAGAAATGAAAATGAAATAATAAAAAAATATGAAAAGATTTTAGAAAATTTAAAAGTTAGTTTAAATGAGAATGGTTGGGATGGTAAATGGTATAGGAGAGCGTATTTTTCTAATGGTGATCCAGTAGGCTCAAATATAAATGATGAGTGTAAAATAGATGGTATATCTCAAAGCTGGGCAGTTATTTCAGAAGCAGGAGAAAAAAATAAATGTGTACAAGCAATGGATAGTTTAGAAAATTATTTAGTAGATAAAGAAAATATGATAATAAAACTTTTAACACCTCCATTTGATAAAACAGAAATGAATCCTGGATATATAAAAGAATATATACCAGGTGTAAGAGAAAATGGTGGACAATATACTCATGGTGCAATATGGAGTGTTATTGCTAATGCAATGATAAAAAATGGAGATAGAGCAGGAGAATATTTTAGAATAATAAATCCAATTGAACATGCAAGAACGAAGGAAAATGTTTTACGATATAAAGTAGAACCTTATGTTGTTGCAGCAGATGTATATGCGAATAGTAGTATGCTAGGTAGAGGTGGATGGACCTGGTATACAGGTTCTAGTTCTTGGCTATATATAGCAGGACTAGAATATATATTGGGAATAAAAAAGAATGTAGATACTTTAATAATAGAACCATGTATTCCACATGGATGGGAAAATTATAAAGTAGAAATTATGTATAAAAATACTAAATATAAAATAGAAGTAAATAATAAAAATGGAAAAACAAATGGAATTTCATCAATATCATTAGATAATAATTTTATAAATACAAATCAAATTAAATTAGCTGATGATAATAAAGATCATGTTATAGAAATTGAAATGTAAATATTAAAGACTTTTCTTGTTATAATTTAATAAGAAAAGTTTTTTTAATATAAAAATTTTCATAAATATTATTATAACTGAATATCTATTTATTAAAACATGGACAAGAGGTTAATATTTATGAATATTTGTGAATTAAGATTAAATCAAAATGCAAGAATTGTTAGCATAGAAATGTTTAATAAAAAAATTAGAAATCATTTTTTAGAAATGGGATTAGTAAAAAATACACCAATTAAAATTATTAAAATTGCTCCAATGGGGGATCCAATTAGCATAGAAATTAGGGGCTATGAGCTTTGCTTAAGAAAAGAAGATGCAAAAAAAATTAAGGTTGAGGTGTACAGATGAAAATAGCTTTAATTGGAAATCAAAATTCTGGCAAGACAACATTATTTAATAATTTAACTGGAATGAATCAAAAAATAGGAAACTGGCCTGGTGTTACAATAGAAAAGAAAGTTGGAAGAATAAAAGGTACAAACCATGAGTTAATTGACTTGCCAGGAATATATTCATTAACTCCATATACAATAGAAGAAAAAATTTCTAGAGATTTTATAATAGAAAATAAAATTGATTTAATAATAAATATTGTTGATGCTACATCATTAGAAAGAAGTTTATATTTAACTACAGAACTTTTAGATTTAGATGTACAAGTTGTAATTGCAGTAAATATGATTGATAGATTAAATGCAAAAGGAATTTCTATAAACACAGAAAAGTTAAAAGAGAGATTAGGAGTGGAAGTTTGTGAAATATCTGCATTAAAAGGAAAAGGTATAGATAATTTAATTAAAAAGATATCAATGATATCAATTCAAAAGAATAATCAAATAAAAATTTTTCCAAGAGATGTTGAAGAAACAATTTATAATATACAAAATAGAATTGAATCAATTAAGCATAAAAGATATATGGCACTTGAAGTGCTAAAAAATAGTAATTTAAATTCAATAAAAATATTACAAGAAAAAATACAAAAAAATTATAATATGGATATAGAAGAAACTTTAATTACATTAAGATATGAATATATATCAAGAATAAAAAATGAATGTATTACAAAAATAAAAAATACAAAAAATATTAGTAGAACATTAGATAAAATATTTTTAAACAAATTTTTAGCAATACCAATATTTGCAGTAATAATGTTTTTTATTTACTACTTATCTGTCGGATTAGTTGGAACATATACTGCAGATTTAGTAAAAAATAGTATAGATGGTTTTAGAATATTTATTCAGGAATTATTAGAAGCAATAAATTTATCCAACTGGATTATAAGTTTAATTTGTGATGGAATAATAACTGGAGTAGGGAGTGTGCTTTCGTTTTTACCGCAACTTTGTATGTTATTTTTGAGCATATCATTACTAGAAGCAACAGGATATATGTCAAGGATTGCATTTTTATTAGATAAACTTTTTAGAAAATTAGGTTTAAGTGGAAAAGCTTTGATACCATTTATTGTTGGAAGTGGATGTAGTGTGCCCGGAATAATGGCAAGTAGAATAATGGAAGATCAATATGATAGAAAAGTTGTAACTATATTAACTCCACTTGTACCGTGCAGCGCAAAGCTACCAATAATAGCATTATTTACAGGATATTTCTTTAAAGAAAATTATGGAATAATAGCGACAAGTTTTTATTTATTAGCTATAGTAATTATTATAATTAGCTCATTACTTATGAAAAAATTATTACATAAAAAATATACTTCTACATATATTTCAGAATTACCAGAATACAAAATCCCCACAATAAAATATGTATTAAGAGAAGTTTGGGATAGAGTAAAAGAATTTATAAAAAAGGCAGGAACTTTAATTTTTGTGTCATCTATAGTTGTTTGGTTCTTACTTTCATTTTCAATTGATTTAAAATATGGTGGAGAAATAGAAAATAGCATATTAGCATTTATTGGGAAAAAGATAGCTTGGATATTTTATCCAATTATAGGAGTAAATAGTTGGGAAGTTAGTGTCTCAGCATTGCAAGGTTTAATTGCTAAAGAGCAAGTTGTATCTTCAATGGAAATAATATCAGGATTATCAAAAGATTTAAAAGTACCATTTGAAATATTTGGAAATGGAAGCCCATTTGAATTTTTTAATAAAGCTTCATCATATGCATTTGTTGTATTTAATTTATTTAGTGCACCTTGCTTTGCGGCAATATCTACTATGAAAAAAGAATTAGGAAATATAAAACAAACAATATTTGCTATATTGTTTCAAACATCAATTGCTTGGTGCCTTAGTTTAATTTTATATAATTTATTAAAGGTGATTTTATGAAGATAATTGATAATGTTATTTTAATAATTATAATTGCACATTTTATTTATAGCTTAGAAATTATTTTAAAAACAAATAATTGCCAAAATTGTAAAATAAAAAAATATAAAAATTGAATATAAAAAAGAAAATAACACATAATAAAGAATGTAGAGTGATATTAGTTGAGCGAAGAGTCATTTTGGATTATTATCGATATAGTCTGACTTGGTTCGAGCAAAGATTATATATGGTTCAAGTTATTTGGATGATATATGGTCGGAGTTAAGAGTGTGTAATGTATGAAATTAGCTGTATGACAGGTTTTATTAAATATATGGTTAATTAGTATGTTATGCATTTGAGCGAAGAATATTCTGGGAGTTGTATGATTTGTTTTTAATTAAGTTGTTCTTTTAGGACAACTGAATAAAAAACATATAAATAGGGTTGTAATTATCCGATGAGGATAATTATGGCTCTGTAAATTCTCTTAATATTCGGGCGAAGATTTTTATGGGTGGTGGAATGCTTTGGTATTGTCGAAAGATGTACTGAGGTATGTAATTATCCATATTGGTTGGAGTTAAGATTAGTGTCATTCTTTAACATATCCACGTTCTTGGGGGAACGTGGATATTTTTATGCGAAAATACATAGTATTTACTTTGAAGCTTACGGAAACAAGAAATTTAAAATATTGTAATAATTATGTAATAAAATATTAAAAAAAATTTAATAAATGTTAGTAATTTTGATAGTATTTTTACGTGAAATGAATATCCGTAAACGGCATTTGCGGGTATTATATATTAAATATAAAAGTAGAAAATATTAGGTATATAGACAAAAAATTAGCAAATGTTATAATAAAACAAGTAGAAAAATGATACAACTTAAGGTAATAGTAAGACAAAAATTTTTAGCACAGCACTAAGCATTTTACCAAAGATGAAAGGGGTATTAGACATGAAGATGGACAAGAAAAAAATTTGGATTATAGGAGTATGCATATTGCTAGTAATAGCAGTTATTGGAATATGCGTCTTTGTGAACCGAAAAACGAATGTGAATAAACCTATAGAAAATTCAGGAGACATGGAAATCTCAGGAGAAATAGAAAGCTCAGGAGAAATACTATCGCCAAATCTTGATGAAACAAATGAAATGAATAATAACCTAATTTCAGATGAAGTGCTAAAAGAAATAAACGAAGAAACTTCTGGAGAGCTAGAAAAAGTAGAAACTGCAGAGCTAACAGAAAATGAGAGCTTAAGAAACTTGAAAAGTGAAGTATATGTTAGCAATACAGAGGATAAATATACAGAATTGTGGATAGTAAAAACATCAAATGAAACTACAGCAGAAGATGTATTTAGAATGTTCGACGAAAGAATAGAAGAGAAAAAAGATGAAGCTTCTTCAGATGAAAAAATGGGAGAAGCATTTGGTAATGAAAAAAATATAATAAAGACACAGTATGAAGGATTTGCAACAGTACTTATATCTAACGAAGCAGAAAAATTAAATAAAACTATTAACAATAAAATAACTACAATGAGTAATGATGGGATCAATCAGATAGCAGCAGTAGATTGTTATCAAATTGATGGAAATAAATATGAAACATTACAGCAAGCATTTGATAATGCAGCTAATAATGCAACAATAAAAGTAATAGCAGATACAACGGAAACAGCAACCACTAATTTAACAGCTAATAAATCAGTCATATTAGATTTGAATGGGCATACAATAACATACAATGGTTCAGGTTATATTATACATAAAACAGCTGGAGGAACATTAACTATTAAAGATGGTTCTTCAAGTAAAGGAGTAATGAATGCTCCTAATGCAGGAACAATCAATGCTACTGCCGGTACTATCAAAATAACAGGTGGAACACTTAAAGGTGATGTAGGTGTACTAAATTTAACTGGAGCTAATGCAGAGATTACAGGCGGTACTCTAATTGGAGAACAAGATTGTTTATATTCAAGAGCAGAAAATGTAACAGTTAAAATTTCAGGAGGAAACTTAACATCACAAACATTAGATGCTGTATCATTTGCTGGGTCAGGAAGTGTAGAGATAACTGGTGGAACAATTACTTCAGGACAAGAAGGAGTTATCTTTGCTTATTGTAGTATTGAAAATGCACATACAGATATAAAAATAAGTGGTAGTGCAAAAATAAATTCACAAACATATGGTGTATATGTAGATACAGAAATTAGAGGAGTTGAGACTGTAACCTCAAGTGTAACCATAACGGGAGGCACAATAACAGGAGCAATAGACGGTGTTTATGAAGCAGGCGGAAATAATATAACCATAACGGGAGGCACAATAACAGGAGCAAGTGGTTATGGAATAAATAACAAGGAAAGTGAAGCAACAGCTAAAATAGTTATTGGACAATCTGACGGAAATGTAAGTAAGACATCACCATCAATAACTGGTAATACATATGGAATATATTCTGCAAGTGGATATGAATTTTATGATGGAATAATCAAAGGTAAGACAGATGCTTTACAAACAAAACCAACTAAAGTAGAAACTAATTATGCGGTATCAAATGGATCTGAAAGTGGTTACAAAACAGCAGTATTATTAAAGAGTATAACAGATGCTTCTATTTCACCAACAACATTTACATATGATGGAAGTAAACATGAGCCAACAGTAACAGCAAGATGGGGAAGTAGCACACTACAAAAAGATAGAGATTATACAGTAAAATATGAAAAAAATGTAGATGCAGGTGAAGGAAAAGTAATAGTAGAAGGTACAGGAGATTATACAGGAAAACTAGAATTTAAATTTACAATAGAGAAAGCTGATGCAGAACTTAGTGTAACAATAGTAGAAACAGAAGAAAATAGTGGTAAATTATCAGCAAATGTTAAAACTAAATCAGATGGAGAAATATCATATCAATGGTGGTACATGAATGGTGGCGCGAAAGTAAACATTCAAAATGCCACAGGGCAAACATATAATGCAACACAAGATATGTCAAGAAAAGAGATAGGAGTAACTGTAACTGTAAAAGAATCAAGTAATTATAATGGAGCAACTGGAGATAGTAATACAATTACTATAATAATAGCTAATTATACAGATGAAACAACGTATTATGCAACAATGCAAGAAGCATTTACAGAAGCAGTAGATGGAGCAAGAATAACAGTATTAAGAAATGTAATGGAAGAGGAAGAACATGCAATTATATTAGAAACAGATAAAAATATTACACTAGATTTAAATGAGAAAACAATAACACTAACTAATAATCACCCAAGTGATAGAATATGGGGACAAATAATAAATAATGGAAACTTAACAATAGAAGGAACAGGTAAAATAACGACTGATGAAAAAAATTACAATATAACTTCTGTAATATCGACAACAGATGCTAAATTAACAGTAGGTGAAAATGTAACAATAGAACAAAAAGGAGTATTAAACTATACTGGTATGTATGACTGTTTAAGTTTTACTGGAAATTATACTGCTAATATATGCGGAAAAGTAGTAATTAAGGAATTAGCAGGCCAAAAAGATTCTGAAACAGATGCTATATATAATACTGGTTCGGGAAATCTTAATATAATAGGAGCTGAAATATTGGTAGAGGCATCAAATGGTTTTGGAATGAGAGTTGCAGCTACTGTGGCAGATATAGATGGAACAATAAATATTACAGATAATAGCAGTATAAAATGTTCATCAGGTAAGGCAATGAATATATTTGCGTTAGAAGGATACAGTAATAAGTATAATATTAATATAGAAAATTCAATAATTGAAGGACCGTCTTATGGAATAGAAACAGACTGGAATGGGCAAGCTGAAATAATAATAAAAGATGGGGCTAAAATAATATCAGATAATATAGCAGTACTAATACAAAACCATAATAGTGTTAAAGTATTGGGAGGTATAATAGAAGGAGGAGAAAACGGAATAGAAAATAATGCTGGAGAGCGGTGCTAAAGGAAAAGTGGAAATTATTGATGGAAAAGTAACAGGAGGCAGAAATGGTATAACTGGTTGGGGAACATCTACTATTATATTAGGAAAACAAGGAGAAGGAGTAGATATAACAAAACCAGTAATAGAAGGTGAAAATGGAATAAGTACTTCTGATAAAAATATTGAATTTTATGATGGAATAGTAAAAGGTAAAACTCAATCAATAAATGAAACTGTATCAAAAGTAGAACTAGGTTATGGAGTATATAAAGAAAAAAATGAAGAAGGTGAAGTTGCATATTTAAAGCCAAGCATAACAGAGGTAGAAGTAATACCAGATACACTTGTATATAATGGACAAGAACAAATGCCAAAAACTGTTGTAACCTTTGAAGGAAAAGAACTTGAAGCAGGAAAAGATTATAATGTAAGCTATGAAGATAATATAGATGCAGGCACAGCAAAAGTAATAGTAGAGGGTACAGGAGATTATATTGGAAAAGTAGAAAAAGAAATAACAATAAAACCAAAAGAATTAGAAGTAGTTTGGGGCTCAGATAGAGTACTTAAGTATAGTGATATAGAGATAGCTCCCGATGCTTATGCGAACACAGGAATAGAAGAAGAAAGAGCAGATATAGAGACGACAAAAGCAAAGGACATAGGAAAACATACATCAAAAGCAACATTAGTAAGTGTAACAGGAGGAAGAGAAAGAGTAGAGAACTATGTGCTAACAAATGATACTGTAGATTATGAAATAGTAAGTGGAGATATAGAAGGAGAAGTAAGATTAACAGGAAAAAATGCATACAATGAAACATTAACAGCAAATACAAATGGAATATCTCCAAATGGCTGTGAATTTGTATATCATTGGTATTACAATGATACAAATAGCACAGAAGGCGGAACTTTAATGGAAGATGTTACAGGAGAAACATATACAGTAGAAGCAGAGCTATTAGGAAAATATATATATGTAGTAGTAGAAGCAAGTAAAGAAAATTATAATTCAAATACATTTAAAGATATAACAGATATAGAAACAAATGGAGCAGGGGCAACAGAGAAAGCAGATCCAAATATAACGACAACTCCATCAGGAAGAATAGAAATAGTAAGAGAAAATGAAGAAGAGATAAAATACAGTAGAGCAGGAGAGGGAGAGCTAACAATAAAAGTTTTAAAAGAAGAAATACTAGATATGACAAATGATGCTGGAGCAGGAAAAATAACAATAAAAGGAAAAGGAACAGGAGAAACAAAAATAGTATTTGAAACAAAAGAAACAGAATATTATAAAGCAGGAAAAGAAGAATTGTCAGTAGTAATAGTAGAAGCAAATTATGAAGTAACAAAATCAAATGGAAAAACAAGATATGAAAATAAATTAGAAGAATCTATGAAAGAAAGTGGAAAAGTAAAAGTATTACAAAATGTAGATGATATATTAAGTAGCATAGAGATAAAAGAAAATATAGAACTAGATTTATCAGAATATACGTTGGTGACAGAAGCCTCAATGAAAGTATTAGAAGGAGCAAAATTAACAATAGTAGGAGACGAAGGTGGAAGACTAAGAACAAACAGCAATATAGCAGTAGAAAATAGTGGAGGAGAAATAATAATAGGAAGAATAGGAGAAGATATAGCAGAATCTCCACAAATAGAAGGAAAAGAAAAAGCAGTAGATGGAAAATTTACATTCAACGAGGGAGTTCTAATAGGAACAACAAATCCACCATATGATGAATTGGATGGAGTAACAGTAGGAAGAAAGAATCATGAAATTATAACAGAAAAGAAAGAGACTAAATATGAATCAAGAATAAGAGGAGAATTAGAACCACCAACAATAGAAATAATACAAGATGTAGTAGAAATAACAAAAGAACAAGTAACATTAACAGTAAAAATAGAAGATAAAATAAGCGGAGTGAAAGAAGCAAAATATACACTAGATGGAGAAACCCATGATATAAAATTAGACAAAAATGGAGAAATTAAAATAACAGTAAAAAATAATTGCAAAATAGTAATAAGAGCAGAAGATAACATGGGAAATGTAAACGAAGTAGAGTATGAAGTAACTAATATAGATAAGACAGCAGGAGAAGTAATAAAAGCGGAAGTTCAAGGAATAACACCAGAAGGTGTAATAGACAATGCAGGAATAATGATAGAGAGAATAGAAGTAAGTGCAAAAGATGTAAAAGAAATACTATTTAGCAATAATAAAACAATTGAAGCAAGCAGTAGTAAAGATTGGATAACATACAATGAAAAGATGATAGTACCATGGACATTAGATATGTCAGAAGGAAATGGGGAGAAAAAGATATACATATGGGCAAGAGATGAAGCAGGTAATATAAGTGAAGAACCATATGAGATGAGCGTAATAGTAAGCACAAAACTGATAGGTGGAGCAGGAAAGAATAAAGTAAATCTATTCTTTGCAGGACTAGATACAAACTATAAGAGAAGTGGATTAACAGACTTAAATATTCAATATAAAGTAGGAGAAAGTATAAGCGAAGTAGAGTCAGGAGGAACAATACCATACATTGGTAGAAGAAGCTTAGAAAAAGTAACAAGCGAATATACAGAAGGCGGAAGAATAGGAGAAGAATATAAGAGTATCTTACAAAATATTGAAGGAGTAGGAAGATTATACATAAAAATAGCAATAAATACAATAATGGATATGGCAGGAAACATGAATAAAGAAGTTACACTAGAGACAGATGTAAGATTAGATACAAAAGCTCCAACCTTATCAATAACAAACACAAAATTAAAAGTAACAGATGCAGAAAATAATTTAATGGCAGTAACAGTAAATGGAGAGTTAAGACAAAAAACTGGAGAAGATTATGGTGTGGTATATGAAGACGATGTAATAAAAGCATATGATAAGGCAGGAAATGTAGTTGAATATATCGCAAGATAAAAAAAGTATGTAGAAAGGTTCGTGTAAATTCGCACGTACCTTTTTACATACTCAACAAAAAGGACTAGGAGAAATTTTCCTAGTCTTTTTTTAGTTTATCTAAACAATCATGACAAATGTTTTTATCATTGAAAGTTATTAAATTATTGCTGTTTCCACAAAAAATACATGTGGGTTCATATTTCTTTAAAACAATAGAATCATTTTCTACATATATTTCTAGCGAATCTTTAATATCAATATCTAATGTACGTCTTAATTCGATTGGTAAAACTATTCTTCCAAGTTCATCTACTTTTCTAACGATTCCTGTTGACTTCATATAAATCACCCTCCTTTTTTAGATGATTTAATAATATCATGTGAGCTATAAAAAGTCAATAATAAAAAGTAAAATATTGGAATATAATGTCATAATATTACATTTTTTCATAATGAGAATATTAGTTGAATAAATATTAAAAAGATAAATTCATTAGGGAAGTAAGGGATTGAATAATATGAATAAAATTTGGATGTTTATGATAATTATATCAATTGCAATTGGAATAAGTAAAGGTATGGCTAGCGAAATGGTAAATACAATTTTTGATTCAACCAAAACTGCAACAGAAAATTCTATTAGTGTAATTGGAATGATTTGTTTATGGTCAGGAATTATGAAAATCGCAGAGGAATGTAATGTTGTGAGTAAGATGTCAAAACTTGTTAAACCAATTATAAAATTTTTATATCCAAAGTTAAAAAAATCTCCTGAAGCAGAGGGCAATATTGCTATGAATATGACAGCAAATTTTTTAGGATTAGGAAATGTGGCAACACCTTTAGGATTAAAAGCAATGGAAAAATTACAAGAAGAAAATGAAAATAAAGATACTTTAAGTGATGATATGATGATGCTAATTGCAGTAAATACTGCGTCTATACAGCTAATTCCTACATCTATAATTGCAATTAGAGTGGCACATAATTCAAAAAATCCTGTAGCTATTGTAGTTCCAATTTTAATTGCAAGTTTGGTATCTGTTATTTCTGCAATTATATTAGTGAAGCTAAAATGCAGAAAAAAAGGAAGGAGTAAAAAATGAAAATAATAGAATATATTTCTTATATAACAATACCAATAATGATTTTTATAATAATATGTACTGCATTGAAACAAAAAAAAGATGCTTATGATATTTTTTTAAAAGGTGCTAAAGAAGGATTAAAAATATTAACAAGAATTTTTCCAACCATGCTTGGAATTTTTGTTGCTATAAATCTTTTTAAAGTAACAGGAGCAATGGATATTTTTATAAAAATAATTTCACCTATTACAAATGTTTTGGGTGTACCAAGTGAAATAGTTCCTATTGGAGTAATGAGGTCTATATCTGGAGGAGCAAGTGTTGGACTTTTGTCTGATGCATTAGATACATATGGAGTTGATAGCATGTTAGGTAATATGGCTTCTACTATTTTAGGAGCAAGTGAAACTACTTTATATGTAATTGCTATTTATACAAGTGTTGTTGGAATTAAAAAGACTAGAGGCATACTTCGGAATTTCATTATTTTGTGATGCTATTGCAGTATGTGTTTCTGTATGGATTTGGAAAACTGGTATATTTGCATAAAAATTTTTAAATATTATTTTTATAAATCAGTTCATGCATTATATCGTTTAAGTTCGTGCAATTTTTTGCAAAATATGACTTTTTCTCGGGCACTCAAAAAAGTAATATTTTGCCGCACCGCCAAGAAAAAGACAAAACTTTAAACGCATTTTTAAAAGAAATGCATGAACTGATTTATGTGCATGAGTCGAAATAAGTCATACAATTTTAAACAAAATTATTGACATTGTTTTTAAAGATGTTATAATGAGCACAAATTAAATAAAACAGGACGTGGAAATAAATGATAAATTGTCTACTGTTTGTTTTACTTTTTCTTATATCCTATATGATTGTGAAAAATTTAAATATAAAAAAGCAAATCAATAGGTTCAAAAAAAGGAACAACATTCTAGTTGTTGCAAAAGAAAATTCTTTCAAAAAACTTTTTTCAAAAATCAATTTTATAAAGACCAAAGAAAATTTTTTATTCTTACAAGGTTACCCATTAAATTTAAATGCAATTTCATATTATTTAATAAAAGTAGTCATGCTATTCATGTTTTCATTAGTAGGCTTAATAAACTATGATTCATATATTGCTATGATAATTTTAGGAGCAATAGGATATTACTTTATTGATTTATACATATACATTAACAAAAAAAGTAGAGATAGTGAAATATGCACAGATCTTTTAAATGTAACAGATTCTATATGCTTGCAATTATCATCATATGTACCATTAAAAGAATCATTAAAAAGTCAATATGAAAATTGCAAAAACAAAGATTTTAGAAAAGCTATTATGATTTTTGCTACAAAATATGAACTCTCTGAATTAAATATAAATGAAGCAATTTCAGATTTAAATAACAGATTCGATATATTAGAAGTGGACATGTTTTGTAATACATTAAGACAATATACAAAATTAGGAAATATAATAGAACTTTTAGAAAATCTTTCGGAAATTTTAAAAGTAAAATATATGGACAGGCTTAAAGAAAAAACGAAGACAAAAGTATTATATATAACTTTTGGAGTAATAGTTGCACTAGCCAATATTATACTAATAACTTTTTATCCATTGTTTATATCAATAGCAAATAATTTTAATCAAATATTTAAGTAAAGGAGTAGAGTATGAAAAAATTTAAAGAATTATTAAAATCTAAAAGAGGATCAGAAATTTTACAAGTAATACTAATTGCTGGAATTTTATTAGTGCTAATTATAACTTTGTTTTATCCACAATTGGAAAAATTGTTTTCAACTATGATGACTACAATTTCAAATTGGTTTACTAATGTTGGTAGCAAGCCTTTTTCGGTATAAGGAGAAATTTATGAAAAATAAAATCAATATTTTTGTTTCTACTATAATCTTAACAATAATTATATTTGCAATTTCTACATATGTTCAAAAGAAACTTATCAAATATGAAGCAACCATTTCATGTTTAGTTTTAAATAGTGATATTAACGAAAATGAATTGGCTGACAAATCTAAATTCAAAACAGCACAAATTCCAATATCAATAATAGCCAATCAAAGAATAATACAAGACTTTAGTGAAATTGAAGGGTTATATGCAACCGATAATATTAAAACGGGGCAGATAGCAGTAAAATCTCAATTTGATACTAAAGAAAATTTATCAATTTATGAAGCTGAAACTGGTAAAGAAAAAATTTCAATAAAGATAAAGACTGCTGAAAATGGAATGTCTTTTCAAATAAAAGAAGGTTCAATTATAAATGTATATGCAACAATTAGAACAGATTTAGCAAAAGAATTTTTAATAGATAAAGAAAGAATGACTATCGGAGATGAGATTGATGGATATACAATTATAAAAATATTAAGTAATGTCAAAGTGCTTGGAACATTTACAATAGATGGAATTGAATTTAGTGAATCTACAGGAGAAAATATTGATTCAGTTTTAATTTCAGTTACTCCAGAAGAAGCAAAAGAAGTGAATTTAATTAGAGAAATTGCAACATTTAATATAACAAGTGGAATAAATCAAAATATTTCGGGAGATAAAGTATGAAAATATATGTAGTAAATAAAAATAATGAACTAAATAAAATTGCTAATTGTCTTGAAGATTTTACAATAGAAACAAAGAATGACTGTAAATTTAAAATGACAAAAAATGATTATTTAATTATAAATGAACAAATGGAAGGCTTAGATAAGCAGAAAAATATATTCTTTATAACAAATTCAAAAGAATATAAATATATATGGAACTTAGTAGAAAACTATAAAACACTAGATATAATCGATAGTAATTTGCCAGTAGATTATATAGTCAATAGAATAAAAAATAAGATAAAGGAGATAGCATGAAAAAATTATATATTTTAATTGCAACTTTAATTTGCATTTGTTTTAGCTTTAATGTTGTTTTTGCAGAAGTTATAGATATTCAAAATCATTGGGCTGAAGAAAATATAAATAGAATGATTGTAAATGGAAATGTAGAGGGATACCCAGATAATACATTTAAACCTAATAATGAAATAACAAAGTTGGAATTTTTAAAAATATTATTTAATAGTATGAATATCAACTTAATAAAAAACGGATTAAATGAATGGCCAGATTATTATATTGATACAGCTAAAGAATATGGAATAACAGATAATTACTACGAAAAACTTACTAGATATGAAGCTGTAGAAATAATATCAAAACTAGTAGATTTGAAAAAAGTAACTGCTTCTGGAAATAAATTTAAAGATTTAGATAAGAAATATAAAGATGATGTTTTAAAACTTAATAAATTAAATATAATAAATGGCTATGAAGACAAAACTTTTAGAGGAAATAACACTCTTACTAGAGCGGAGGCAATTACCATAGTTTCAAGAGCTTGTATGGCAAATAGAAAAATAATAAATAGTAAAAAATATGAAATAGATGAAAAATATACAAATACAGGAAATAAAAAAAGTGAAATTGAAAAAATAAAATATTCAGTGAAGAATAATAAAATATATTTTCGTGATGATGGAAGATTTTCATATATAAAAGACTATACCATTGATGAAAAATATATTACAAATAAAAAATTATTAAATATCATAGAAACATTACTTTCTGAAGATAGTTATACGGCTGTTTTTTATGTTCCATCAAAATATGTTATAAATCAAGTGATAATAAAATATGGGCAAGATGATAATTATATAAATCGTGGCTTAGAATATTTTTCATTTACTTATTATGAAGATAAACTATATGATTTGCAAAGAGTGACATTACAAGATGACTTTAGTAATGAGTGTTATATGAAAATTGAATTGAAAAAATTATGGAATGATTTATATGAATTTAAAAATTCAAACTATATAGATGAAATAATAGAAGATAAACTTCTAAAGGTACTTAAAATAGAATTTGGAAAAAGTGCAGCAGATATATTAAATTATATGAAAGAAAAATATATAGAAAATATAAATCAAACATTAGAAGAAGATGCTATATGTGAACAAAAAACAATAGGAAATTATATCGTAAATTTTTATAAGACGGATGCAACGAGTTTAGAATTTTATTTCGAGAAACTCTCATCAAATTAAAAGGGAGGTAATCCCACCCTACCTCCCTGAAAAATTTATAGAATAGGAGAAAAAATGAAAAAAACAATAACGATGTTACTTTTCTTAATAACACTTTTTACATGTACAGTTAATGCCGGAATAAGTGAAAGTTTTAAGAAAGTGTTATCAATAATGAATATACCAACAACAAATTCTTTAGGATATGAAATAAATGAAGAAATATATAATAAATATAATTTAATTGTATATGGTGCTCCACAAAATGTTATAAAAAATCAAAGATGGAAAGATACTGAAAATGGTAAATGGATAAATGAAACTACTGGTAGACGAGGAGAATATAGAGTGCTAGGGTATAGTTTATCAGGGACAGTTGTAAATAACGAATTGTTTCCAGATGATTATAATAGTGGAAAATCACCAGAAGAATGGGATTATATAGTTATAGAAGATGCACTTAGTTCATGGAATAATACAGAAAAATATCAAACTGTAGAACAATATGAATATATGTTAAATCAAAAACTAAGTAGAAATGGAGTCACATATAATTTAACGGCTAAGCAAATAGGATTAGATAAAGCAAGACTTGAATCATATGCTACATGGAAAACATCGGGTAGCATATTTACCCTTAAATATGGTAGTGATGGTATACTTTGGGGAGCAACATTTAATATTCCGCCAATGGCTGGAGATGCAAGGCTAGAGGCGAAACTTGATTTCATAAACAGTACAGAATATACAATGACTAAAGATACAAATGTTTTAGAAATACCAATTACATATGGCGCAGAAGTATATAATTTAACTGATTATGCCAAACCAGAACATATTAAAAACTTATCTACAGAAATAGAAGTTGAATATGCTATATTTGATAAAATAAATGGAGAAAAAACAACTAAAATAAGTAAAGATAATAAAATTATAATAAATAAATTAGATTATCCGATGTCAGATATGATTGAAATAAAAGTAAAAAATACATCTATACTTGAAACATGTTTTTTTGCTGAAGCTCCATTAGTAGATATAAAAGAAGAAACATTAGTAATAAAGTTTAATGATGATGATAATGAAGATAAATTCATAAAAGTACCAGATATAGAAAGGAATAATAATGATGAAGAAATTATGCCTCCAGTGATAACAAGTATTAAGTTGTATAGAAATTCAAACAACACAAAAGTACCGCTATATATTGCACGAAAAACTAATATAAATTTTATATGTGCAGGACAAGTTCTAATTGTAGAAGCTAAAATAAGAAATAATCCAACAAGTGTTAAATTTTATATAGAAGGTAATTCATCAATACAAACTTTAGACGATTTAACTAAAAGATTTATATATGAAGAACCAAAATCTAGAAATGAAAAACTTTTATATTCATCTTTAGATTTATTAAAGAAATCATATAAACTACCATTATCTATGAAAAATAATGGAGGAGGTACATATTCAATTCAGTATGTTATACCTTATGGTACAAAGCAAACTTTGAATTCATGGAACACATTAAGAAATATAAATAATAATGCATTTGATATAAAAAAGTCAGATTTATTTACTAGAATTCAAAGTCCATACAAAATAAAAATTCGTGCAAGCAATGAGGGAGGCACTACAACTGAAAGTATTTCACTAGATGTATTTGAAAGATGGGATACTATATATAATAGAGATATAAGTGAGTTTGTAAAATGAAAAAAGGAAATATTTTAATTATAGCAGTAATATTTATTGCGTGTGCTATTGCCATTTTCTTATTTATATCAGCAATATTCATGAGCCATGTAAATTCAATATTATATAATATGAAGCTTGAAATGTATTCAATAAATAAATCTGCAATAATAGCTGTAAATAAATATTCAACAAGTATTGATAATTTTTCATATAATAAAAAAGCATATAGAGAATATTTTGAAGATCAAATTAAGAAAAATTATTCTTTAGATAAAAATTTTAAGAATGAAGATAAACTGATTAGTTCCATAGAAATATTAGAATATGATATTTATGAAAAAGGAGAAAAAGATTCTTGGACTAAAGAAAAGTGCGATGATAGAACTATCCATACGATTATAGAAGTTAAAATAAAACCAATAATAATGAAAGATTTCTTTAAGAATATTTTTAAATTTACTATTCATGAAGATGTAAATCTTAATATGATAAATGTGGAGGATTAAATGTTAAAAAATAAAAATGGAAGTTCAATTTTAACTACGCCAATTATTGTAGCTATTGGAATATTGATGGTAAGTGTTTTAGTATTGCTAGTTGTAGAAATAATAATTCCTTATTTATGGTATGAAAAATTATCTAGCACATGCATTAAATATATTTATGTAATGGAGGAGTTTGGATATTTAACAACTAAAGAAGTAAATGTATTAAAAAAAGACCTTGAAAATCAAGGCTTTGATGAAAATAAAATAAAAATAGAATATACTAAAAACAAAACAGATTATGGCGACCCTATCTATTTAAAATTATTATATGATTATGAATTAAAACTTCCTCTAATGGAACCTCAGATAGTAAAAATGCAAGTAGAAAGAAATTCTGTATGCAAAAGATAACACAGATTAAAAATATAATATAAAAAACGTGACTATCTTATGTCTTTTTCTTGGCGGTGCGGCAAAATATTACTTTTTTGAGTGCCCGAGAAAAAGTCATATTTTGCAAAAAATTGCACAAACTTAAACAGTATAATATATTTTTAATCTGTATAGTTTACCAATGATATTTTTCATTATTTAAAATTTTAAAAGCTCTGAAAATTTGTTCAGAAAGAAAAAGTCTAATTAGCTGATGTGGAAATGTTAGTTTAGAGAATGAAAAAACGAAGTTACTGTTAGTAACTAAACTTCTAGAAAGTCCAGTAGTTCCACCTATTATAAAATCTATAGTACCAAAACCTTTTAAAGATATATCTTGAATTTTATCTGCAAATTCTTCAGATGTAAGTTGCTTTCCAGTCAAATCTAAAGAAATAATATAATCTTGAGGTTTAATATTCTTTTTTATCTTTTCAGCTTCAATCTCTTGAATATGTAAAACTTCTTTTTCAGATGGATTTTCTGGAATTGTTTCATCTGGCAATTCTATAATAGAAATATTAGCATATTTACTTATTCGTTTTATATATTCGTTTACACCATCTAACAAATATTTTTCTTTAAGTTTTCCAAGACAAATAATTTTTATATTCATGTTTGCTCCTGTAAATATTAAAATATTTTAAATAACTAATACATTATCTATTTTGTCTCTAGCAGCAATTGATATTTTTAATTCATTAGGAACATTATCAAATTCACTAAGTACAGTCTGATAAGCTAATTCAGGAAAATTATTTTCCTTACTTAAATGAGCTAAAATCACATTATTAAGACCTGTTTCATCGTGTAATCTTTTTATAGTTTTACTTGCTGATTCATTTGAAAGATGCCCTATATCACTAGCAATACGTTTTTTTAAAAAATAGGGATAATGTCCATAAATTAAAGTATTAGAATCATAATTTGATTCTAATAATAAAACATCACTACCAGCTAAATTGTTATAAACATCTTCAGAAACATGACCTATATCAGTAGCAATAGAAATTTGTTTATCACCTGCGAAAATTTTGAAAGCACAAGGGTCAACAGCATCATGCGGTATAGGAAAAGCAAGTACAGACAAATCTCCTACTTCAAATTTTTCATTAGCATTAAAAGCTACATGATTATATTCTGGCAATTTCAATAAACTCATTTGTGCCCATGTTTTAGGTGTTGCATAAATAGGTATATCATATTTATTACAAATAGTAGTTAACCCTTTAGTATGATCTGAATGTTCATGAGTAATAAGTATAGCATCTATTGTATCTAAAGAAACATCAAGTTCTGCAAGTCCTTTAACAATCTTTTGACAACTAACTCCTGCATCAATTAGAATGCGAGTATTATTATATTCTATGTATGTTGAATTACCGCTACTTCCACTATATAAATTGCAAAATCTTATCATATGTATGTACCCCTTTTTGTTTTCTATTAAAAGTAAATTTATTCTTCTACAGTTACTCTTGTAATATCTGCACCAAGAGCTCTAAATTTTTCTTCAAAATCTTCATAACCTCTATCAATATGTTCAATAGAATGAATTTCTGTTTCACCATCGGCTATAATTCCAGCAATTATAAGAGCTGCACCAGCACGTAAATCAGTTGCTGTTACACTACAACCAGTTAAATGTTCAACACCTTCAATATATGCAGTCTTACCTTCTACACGTATTTTTGCTCCCATTCTTTTTAATTCTTCTGTATATTGAAAACGAGAATCAAAAACACCTTCTGTCAAATAACTAGTTCCATCTGAAACAGATAACAAAACAGCAGATTGAGGTTGCAAATCTGTTGGAAAACCGGGATAAGGCAATGTTTTAATATTTGCTTTTGTAGTTCTATTTTGAGCAAAAACTCTTAATTGCTCTCCATCATCAGATTCTTCAAGTGTAACCCCCATCTCTTCTAATTTTGCAGAGATAGGAGAAAGGTGAGTAGTTATACAGTTTGTTATTAAGACATCACCTTTTGAAGCAGCAGCAGCTATCATAAATGTACCAGCTTCAATTTGGTCTGGAACAATAGAATAACTTGCTCCACTATTTAAATTTGGGACACCTGCAATTTTTATGACATCTGTTCCAGCTCCCTTAATATTTGCACCCATTGTATTTAAAAAGTTTGCTAAATCTACAATATGAGGTTCTTTAGCAGCATTTTCAATAATTGTTGTGCCTTGTGCAAAAACAGCAGCAAGCATAATGTTTATTGTGGCACCAACACTTACTACATCTAAATAAATATTATCTCCAACAAGACCGTTTTCATTAGTATATGTCTTTACAATACCACCTTCACATTCAACAGTAGCTCCCATAGCTTCAAAACCTTTAATATGTTGGTCTATTGGACGAGAGCCAATATTACATCCACCAGGGAAACCTACTTCAGCTTTTCCAAATCTACCAAGTAGAGAACCTATAAAATAATATGATGCTCTGAACTTTTTAGTCATAGAAAAAGGAACTTCTGTTTTATCTATATTCGTAGAATCAATTTCTACTTCATTATTAGAAAGATATGTAACAGTTGCACCAAGATACTCAAGAATTTGCAAACATAACTTTATATCGCTTATATTTGGCAAATTATCAATACGACATTTTCCGTTTATTAAAATTGTTGCTGGCAATATTGCAACAGCAGCATTTTTAGCACCACTTATTTTTACAGTACCTTTTAAAGGTGTACCACCTTTAATTATCAATTTTTCCATTTGTAAACTCCTTTTTATTCAACATCTAAAAGATAGATTATTCGAAATAATACTTTTTAAGCAAGTTTTAAATTATATATTTTGTAGTTCAATTGTGAGACTAAGAATTATAATACCATATTATTTTTGTAAAGACAAGAAAAACCATGTGCTATATTCTGCATTTTCTAAAATTTTTTCTCTTTTTATGCTATCATATAAATCTTCATAACTAATATTATCATTAGTAATGCTTGTTGTAAATGAGTTAAATGAAAGGGAAGGGAAAATAATAGACCACCAAAAAACTAATAAAAAAAGAAATACTTTACGCATAAACATAAATCCTTTCAGGTAAAAATATATTACAAAGGTTAGTATTAACAGCTTTTTGAAAAATATTCCAAAAAATGGAAATTATGTATTGACATCAACTGGAAAAATATGGTAATATAATTTTAGATAAAAACAAGGAGGAAAAATAATGCAAGAAAATCAAATGATAAAAGCTTGTAACTTCTATGTTAGCGAATGGCATCTGTTTGCAGCCTTATTACCATATGTAAGAGATGAACTTAAGAAAAATCATAAAGTTTTGATTATATCTCAGGACAACCTTGAGAAAGGAATAAAACATTTGGTGGAAAAATTAAATCTTAAATTTGAAAATAAAAATGGAATAAATGATGTAGTTTGGTTAAATGAAGATTTTGTTTTAGAATTAAAAGAAGAAATTACACCCGTTAATATAGTAATTCAAGGAACAAAGGAGTTTATAAAAGAAATAAATTTATATTTAGAAAAAAGTTTAAAACCTTTATATAGAAAGGTTACTATTATAAATTGTTTTGAAATTTACGATACAAATGATATTTTATATAACATTTTAGATGAACATGATTTTGTTTTTAATACCGCTGGAATGAATGAAAAATCTTCAATTTTTCATGGCTATATAGATAAAAAGAAAACATTATTATAATTTGCCATCTACTAAAATTCATATAAAAGAAGACATAATGATTAGCTGAACAAAAGTGCAACTAACGATATAATAA
Organism: uncultured Clostridia bacterium; assembly: GCA_947588905.1. Classification (GTDB taxonomy): domain Bacteria; phylum Bacillota; class Clostridia; order TANB77; family UBA1234; genus UBA1234. The sequence continues at coordinate 11,524 of CANQBB010000007.1, read as the reverse complement.
TCGTTATGTCTTCTACCCCTTCTTTAATTAGAAATAATAATATTATTATAATGAGAAATGTATCAAAATTTTCTTTAATTAGTGATTCCATAAAATCATCCTCCAATTCTATTTGAAAATCTCAATAAATTTACTCATACCTAAAATCTTAATATATTGATCTACTTTTTCTTTTCTAGAATCATTTAGAAAAGGTTTTAAAGATTTAAGCAAATCTTTGCTTGGACTATTTTCATTTGCAGACTTCATAATCTGCATAATCTTCATAATAGTTTCCATATCGGGCATATTTTCAGAGGAAGAATTAAAAGCATTTAGGATATTATCTTTAAGATTTTCGTTTGAAGAATTATATGTATTTTCAGAAGAACTTTCTTTTTCTGAATTATTAGAAAGCATAGATAACAAAGATGATAAATCTGGCATATCGTTCATAAAATTCCTCCTCCTTTATAAATATTTATTGTTTATTCATTTTTGCTTTTTCAATTTCAATAAATTTTAAAAGCTTATCATAATCATTCTCGCTAAGCATTTCTTTTGCTTTTTTCAAAGCATTTTCCAACTCGTTATCATTCATTTTAGAAATAGTATTTAAGAATAATTTATATAACATTTCATTATTCAAAATAAGCACCTCCTAAAAAATATATATTAAATCATTACTAAATTATATGCATCAAAAGTAAAAATGTGCATGAAAATAAGAAAAACATATTGAATACAAGTACTAAATGTAGTATCATAGAAAGGAACAAATTTAAAAATATTTTAGGAGGGAAAGGTTATGAAAAATAAAAAGAAAATCGAATATTATATGAGTCTTCCATATAATTATGTAATTCAACCAATAACAGATGAAAGTGGCTCGTATTTTTATGCACAAGTTTTAGAATTGGAAGGATGTCAAAGTACAGGAGAAACTTTTGAAGAAGCATACGAGAGCTTAAGAGAGGCGATGGAAGGTTGGATAGAATTAAAACTAAAATCAGGATATGAAGTGCCCATTCCTAAAGTTCTAAATCAATTTAGCGGTAAGTTCGTAGTAAGGATGCCTAAGCAATTACATTTCAAATTAAGCATAGAGGCAGAGAAAGCAGGCGTTTCTTTAAATCAGTATGTTCTATATAAATTAGCCAAGTAGATGCGAAAATACTTGAGAAATATTTGAAAACGTGGTAAAATAAAGGGCGCAATGATGAGTGAAAGGAGGAGAATAGCAATGAGATGTGGGACAGATATAGTTAATGTGGCAAGAGTTAGAGAAAGTATTGAAAAACTAGGAGAAAAGTTCATAAAAAGAGTATACACAGATGAAGAAATAAATTATTGTGAATCACGTCGAATGTGCAAGTTTGAAAGTTATGCGGCTAGATTTGCTGCAAAAGAAGCTGTATATAAAGCTATTTCTCCTGCAAAAGAAAGCGAAGGAGTTTTTACAGAAGTAGAAGTTAGAAATGAAGAAAATGGAAGACCATATATTATTTTACATGGAGAATTAAAAAAAATAATAAATGGTAAAAATATAGAAGTAAGTTTGTCTCATGAAAAGGAATATGCAATTGCGACAGTTGTCATAGAATAAACATTATAAAAGATTGAGACTAGGTTAAAAATAGCTAATTAAAGGAAGTTGAATTATAAAATTATTTTGGAAGGAATGATATAAAATGAGAATAGTAATTGGGGGAGCATGGCCTTATGCAAATTATAATTTGCATCTAGGACATATTGCAGGTTTAGTTGGAGGAGATTTACTTGCAAGATATCATAGAGCAAAAGGTGATGATGTTATATATGTTTCAGGTTCTGATTGTCATGGAACACCTATAACAGAAAGAGCCAAAATTGAAGGAACAACACCTGATAAAATTAGTGAAAAGTATCATGAAAGTTTTGTTAAAACATTTAAAGAATTAAATTTTTCTTATGATTTATATACAAAAACAGAAACACCATATCATCATGAAAAAGTTAAAGAAATAATCAAAAAGATTTATGATAATGGATATATATATGAAAAAATTGAACCACAAGCATATTGTGAAAAGTGTGGTAAATTTATGGCAGATAGAGAACTTGAAATAGTTTGTCCAAATTGTGGAAAGCTCACTAAATGTGATTCTTGCGATTGTGGATATGTTCCAACAGAAAAAGATTTGTTAAATAGTACTTGTAGAGAATGTGGTTCTAAAGTAGTTCAAAGAAATAATAAAAATTTATATATAGCTCTTTCAAAATTACAACCACAAATACAAGAACATGTTAATTTAAATAAATCTAAATGGAGACCAAATGCTCAAAACGAAACAGAAAAATATTTAAGAGAAGGTTTGAGAGATAGGGCTATTACAAGAGATTTATCTTGGGGAATTGATGTACCTGTCGAGGGGTATGAAGATAAAAAATTATATGTGTGGATAGAAGCTGTGCTTGGATATGTAACAGCAACTATGAAAGTATGTGAAGATAGAAGATTAAATTTTGACGATTATTGGAAAAGAGCAGATAAAATATACATGGTGCATGGAAAAGATAATATAACATTCCATAGCATAATTCTTCCAGGATTATTATTGGCTTTACAAGATGGATATAAAATTCCAGATATGATAGTATCATCTGAATATTTAAACTTTAATGATGAAAAAGCTTCTAAGAGTAAAGGTAATGCAATATCTGCATTAGAAATGACAGAAAAATATAATTCAGATACAACAAGATTTCATTTAATAAATAATGGACCAGAAAAGAAAGATACAAACTTTAGTATTTTAGACTATGTTACAACTCATAATAATGAGATAACAAATAAATATGGTAATTTTGTAAATAGAACCTTGAAATTCAAAGGAATAGATAAATTACCAGAAGGAAAATTAGACGAAGAAATTAAAAAACTAATTGAAAATGCATATGTAGAAATTGGAGAGGCTATTGAAAAACTTGAATTTAAAGAAGCTTCAACAAAAGCAATAAGATTGATTGAAGAGGCAAATAAATATTATGATGATAGAAAACCTTGGGTACAATTTAAAGAAGATATTGATAGTTTTAATGATACTATATATACATGTGCTACTTTAATTATAAATATTGCAAATATAATGGAACCATTTATGCCAAAATCTTCAGAAGAAATTAGAAAAATATTTGGAGAAGAAAAAGCAGTATGGCATTTCGTAGAAGCTAAAGCTGGAATTGATTTAAGCAATGTACAAGTATTATTTACAAGATTTGATGAAAAACAAATTGCAAAAGAAATTGAAGAGAAAAACAAATTAAGAAAAGAAGAGGAAAAGAAAAAATTAAAAGCAGATAAGCAACAAGAAAAAGTATATGAAGAAATTTCTATTGAAGAATTAGATAGGATAAATTTAAAAGTTGCAAAAGTATTAGAAGCAGAAGAAGTAGAGGGCAGTGATAAGTTATTAAAATTAAAAGTAAGTCTTGGAAACGAAGAAAGACAAATAGTTGCTGGACTTAAAAAATATTATAAACCAGAAGAACTAGTAAATAAAAAATTAGTTATAGTTGCAAATTTAAAACCAGCAAAACTAAAAGAAATTGAATCACAAGGTATGATTTTGGCAGCTGGAGATGGCGACATTGTAAAAGCTTTGGTAGTTGATGATGCCGTTCCAGAAGGAGAAAATATACATTAAATTGTGCATAATTCACCAGAAAAATGCATATTATATCATAAAGACATTGTATTGACATTGTATTTATAAGATGATATAATAGTGTATAGAAAGAGGTGAGATTTATGGCACAAACTTTGATAAATGTTCGAATAGATGAAGATGTAAAGAAAAGTATGGAAGAAATATGCAAAGAATTAGGTATCACAATGAGTGCTGCTTTCAATATTTTTGCGAGAAAAGTGAGCAGAGAAAAAAGAATACCTTTTGAGGTTTCAATAGATCCGTTTTATTCTGAAAGTAATATGAAAGCATTAAACAAATCAATTAAAGAATTAAAAGCAGGAAAAACTGTTACAAAAACAATGAAAGAACTGGAAGAAATGGAGAATGAATGAATAAAATAACGTTTACCACAAAAGCATGGGAAGATTATTGCTATTGGCAAACACATGATAAAAAAATATTAAAAAGAATAAACCAATTATTAAAAGATATAGACAGAAATTTTTTTGAAGGTATTGGAAAACCAGAACCTCTAAAAGAAAATATAAGTGGATATTGGAGTAGAAGAATTGATGATGTTAATAGATTGGTATACAAAATTACAAACAATCAAATAGAAGTTATACAATGTAAAAATCATTATGAATAATAAACTATCGTTTTATCATATAAATTGTATTTAAAATATAGGTTACTAGAAAAGAAGTTCCTTTGATTCTGGTAACCATATTTTTTTGTCCTATATCTTTAAAAACCCATAAAACAAGAGTAGATATGATTAGTAATATTAGTGTGGGGTTAAATTCTACAGAAAAATATATTGGACTAATGAATGATGATATTCCTAATATTAAACAAATGTTTAATATATTTGAACCTATAATGTTTCCTATAGCAATTTGACTATTTCCTTTTATACCAGCAACCACAGAAGTTATAAGCTCTGGTAAACTTGTACCAATAGCAACGATAGTTAATCCTATTACATCTTGGCTAACATTAAAACGACTTGCAATTAAAACTGCATTATTAGAAACGAAATCTCCACCATATTTTAATAAAACAATACCAATTATAATAAAAAATATTGAAAAGGATAAATGATTAGGTAACGAATCATTTTGCACAGGTGTACTTTTAAATGATGCATTTTTAAGACCAGAGATAATTGTATATATAAAAAATAGTATAAAGCAAGTAAATAATATTATACCTTCAGCAATAGAAATTTGTCCGTTATAATTTCCTAATGCAAAAAGAAGCACTGTTACTAAAATAGAGAAAGTAATATAATTTTCTGTTTCATGTATGTCCATATCTAAAGGCTTAAACATACTTGTTAAACCCAATATTAAAAGAAGGTTACAGATATTACTACCAATGACATTGCCTAAAATTAAATCTGGAAAATTTGAAATAGCAGATGAGATAGAAATAAAAAGTTCTGGCAAAGAAGTTCCAATAGAAACAATTGTTAAGCCTATTATAACTTCAGATATATTAAATTTTATTGCAATATTACTTGCTCCTTTTACTAATAAATCTGCACCTTTTATAAGCATAAAAAAACCTAAAATCAAAAAAGCTATTTCTAAAAACATCAGATTACCTCCATAAATATTTTTTAATAAATTACAACAAATTATGCAAAAATTATTGTTTATTTAGGTTTTAAAATATATACTTTATAAAGAATATAGTATGAAAGGAAATTGATATGAAGTTAATTGATTCACATGCACATTTAATGGATGAAATGTATAATGAAGATATTGATGAAGTAATTAAAAGATGTATAGAAAATGAAATTATAAATGTAATAAATATTGGATATAGTAAAGAAACATCTGAAAAAGCTATAGAAATGGCAAACAAATATGATTGGATATTTGCTACTATTGGAATGCATCCAGATGAATGTAATGGCACAGCTGATTTAAGTTTTATAAAAGAGCTTGCTAAAAATAAAAAAGTAGTTGCAATTGGAGAAATTGGATTAGACTATCATTATGAAACAACAAATAAAGAAAATCAAAAGAAATATTTTATAGAACAAATAAAAATTGCAAATGAATTAAATCTTCCTGTTGTAATTCATAGTAGAGATGCTGATATGGATATGTTAGAAATTTTAAAAAAGAATAAAATAAGAAATAATTTTGTTATGCATTGTTTTTCATCTAGTTTAGAAATCGCAAAAGAAATAATAAAGTTAAACGGATATATATCAATATCAGGAACAGTAACATTTAAAAATGCAAAAAATATAGTTGAAGTTGCAAAATTTATTCCAGAAGATAAACTTTTAATTGAAACAGACTCTCCATATTTAACACCAGAACCAAATAGAGGAAAAAGAAACGAACCTAAAAATGTTATAGATACTGCTAAAAGAGTTGCAGAAATACGAGAGATTTCTTTAGATAAATTAAGTGAATTAACCATAAAAAACACAAAGAAATTTTATAATATAGTTTAAGATATATATTATTTAGTTGGAAAATGTCTAATTTGGTAATAATTTGTTTTGACAGTAAAATTAACTTGTAGTAAAATTATATTTAGGTATAGTATTATTTGTACGAGGGAGGAGCAACTAATGAATAGAAATAAAGGTATTTCAATGATTGCATTAGTTATAACCATAATATGTATGATACTTTTTTTGGGTATTGCATATAGAATTGGAACCAGATATATATCAGAATCTCGTGAACAAGAAAAAAGCGTGTTAATAGATGTAATATCAAAAGCTGTTTCAAGAAGACAAAATGATAAATATGTAGGAGTTCGGAGACCAATTATTTTACATAGGATATTATCTTACAAATGATGACTTTAATAAAGTTTTTTCGGGATTCTCAAATAAAAGTAACGTATATGCACCAGGTCTTTGGTATGCATTGGATGCCAAAAAGGCAAATGAACTTGGTGTATCAAATGCAGAGCAATATTTAATAAATGATTTAAATAATCCAATCAATACAAAAAATAAATATGTTGGAGTTGTAGATTACTTTACAGGAAATGTTGAATTATTATCTTATACAGATGTGACATATAAGCAAACATTTGATGATGTAGCTAAAGAAGAAGCAGGCTGTACCCATGATGGAACGGTAACGGTTGCTTCATGTACAGAACCAGCTGTTTGTACTAAGTGTGGAAAAATTATATCAGCAGCATTAGGACATAGCTTTGATAGAGAGCATGCAACATGTACAGAAGATTCTAAATGTATTAGATGTGGATACATACAGGAAAAAGCATTAGGACATGAATATACTTCTACTTGGAGTTGGGATGATACAGGACATTTTAATAAATGTGTAAGATATGATGAATGTCATTCAAAAGGAAATTTTCAAGCACACCAAAAACAATATGGAATGAAACCAGATAATGCAGATGGTTCAATTGTTTGGAGACATACAGTTACATGTAAAGATGCAAATTGTAATTGGACTAAAGAAGAAGATTGTGAACTTAGCTTTAGGTCTATAAATGCTAATGGACACGCAAGATATTGTAAAAACTGTTTGAAAGAACAAGAAATGCCACATGATGTGATAAAATATAAAGGTTATGATGATAAAAAACATATATTGTATTGTGCTACATGTCAAGGCGATTTGTATGATGAAGAACATTTAGATGTTGAAGAACCATACGGAATATGTGATAAGTGTGGAGAAACAGCTAATACGGCGAATGCACCAGTATTAACAACAGTAACAATGGAAAATATAACAGAAGGAGTCGAAGAAAAATATTGGGCAAAGGCAGGAGAAACAATAAGGATAACAATTGAAACATCAGTAATATTGTCAGATAAACCAACAATAAAACTGCAAGGTAAAGTTGTAAATAGCGATAGCATAACACCGGTAAGTATACAGAAATATACAGTAGATATAAAAGTGGACGATTATAAATTCCAAGAAGGACTAATAGATATTTCTATTGAAAATATTAGATCAGCATGGGGTGTTACAGGAGAAAATGTATATAAAACAACGGATGAAGAATATGTTTACTATGATTCAATTCCACCAGAATATATTTTTATTCCAGAATAAATTATAGATATAAATGTATTAAATAATAAAAAACAAAAGAGGAGGAATTATTTTATGAAAGACGAAAACAGTGAGAGAAGAGCAGGTTGGGCATTAGGATTAGCGCTAATTGTATTTTTAATACTTGTGTTGGGTAGCATAATTGGACTTAGCATAACAAGGGATGGAATATTTAATTTTATTGGTAGGAGCGACCCTCTTACAGGAGATAATACGGTTAAAAACTATATTACTTATGAGGATGGAAGAAAAGAAAATAATAGTAGTGCAATAGTAAATGCAGAATTTGAAATTGATGGATTGATATTCTCAAACTTTGTTTTAGAAACAAAAGATGATGAATCAACTACATTAAGTATGAATATTAAAAATGCTACAGAAAATGATATAGCACAAAAAACAATTGTATTTGGATTCCTTGATAATTTTGGTGATGAAATAATTGATGAACTTGCAATGTTAACACCAGAAGTTTTACCTGCAAACTCAGATACTCAATGGGCAATGGTAGTATTAGACAATATTGTAAATGCAGATGAAATTACTGTAAGAGAACTTGGAAAAGAAATTCAAGAAAATAACGAAGTAGTGTCTGGAGAAAATACAGATATTAACAATGAGGTAAGTGGAGACTAAAAGTAAAATATATAATAGAATAAAATAAAATATAAAAAGGAACTTCGAAGTTGAAGTTCCTTTTTGTTGTTTAAATTTAGTAATATTTTTAAAAACACTAAAAGAAAAATATATAAATATATTTACGGACGTGCGGAAAAGAAGAAATTTTAACAATTGTTGTAAATATTTTGTAATAAAATATTAACTTAAATTTAATAGTAGAATAAAAATATGTGTAGTTAAAAAAACAGCAACCTATTTCCGTAAGTAGAAAAAATTAAAAAATTTTACAAAATGATTTCTTATATATATATACGCGCGTGTGCACGTGTTTACATACCTTTTCAAAGAGTTTATAATCAAACTAAAGATTTTGTAAGAGTAAGAAATAGTCGTTAGAAAATCAAAAATTTTAGAAGTGTATTCTTTTACGAAAGATGAAAGGGGTATTATCATGAAGCTAGACAGAAAAAAATATTTAATTTTAGGAATTGTAATATTGCTTATAGCCATTGCGATATGTGCAGTAAGTGTTTTTGTGCATAAGCAAAATAATATAACTCAACAACATATAAGCTCTGGAGATATAATAGCTTCAGGAGAAATAAATGAATACGAACCTAATATAACAGAGACATTACCCGAGATTGATGATAAAGAAAGTGAAGGGAAGATTGACTCAGAAAAAGAAAATAATGAAGAGGCAATTGAAGATAGCTCTATTCTAGATGATATGACACCAAACAATGAAATAGGGGATAATAATCAAGTTATTGAAAATACAAATAATGTAGCGGTAGTAACTGCAAATAATAATCAAAACAATGATTTTGAAAAGGTTCTAAATGAAAGAGAATACATAGTAACATCAGATACAAATAAACCAAGTTCAATGAATAGTAATTGGAAAAAATATACTTCAGAAGAAAGACATAATTTATTAGAACAAAGTAGTGAAATAAAAAATTCTTATGTATGGTATAAAGAAAATGGAAATGTTAGTTTATATTCTGCACCAGAACCAGGAATTAGTTTATTATCAAATGATGTCAATATAACATTGACAGAAACAAATACAAGTGGAACTTCAACAACAAGAACATATACAACTTTACAATTAGCAGTTAGTGCAGCATCAGACCCAGCACAATTGAAGGCAGGAACATATTCTGAAATAAAATTAAATGGTAATGAAACAGTAACTGCTCCTGTAGGATTTTTTAATAAAAAAATAAAATTAGATTTAAATGGAAAACAAATTAAAGGAGAAAATTATTCTTCAACAACGGATAATATTCAAGGAATATTTGGTTTATATGGTGGAACATATATAATAACAGACAGTACAAAAACTGGAAAAATAATAAATACAGCTACAACCACTGGTTTTGATGTTAGAGGTATTGAAATAGGTACTACAGATACAGAATTAGAAGTAAGTGATATTGATATAGAAATAACAAGTGCAAATGGTGACGGAAAAGGTATAATAAGTTTTTCAAATAGCACGATAACGTTAAAAAATGTTGATATAAAGTGTACTGGAAATAGTGAAGACAATATGATGATTGGAATAGCAGGATCTGGAAAATTAAATATTACAAATGGAAGTATAACAGTAGAAAATAAAAATGGATCAGCAGCTGGAATTCATCAGGGTTTCCGTTTAACTGGAACGGAAATAACAGATCATGAAGCAAGTATTGGAACAATAACTGGAACAATAATAACAGTAAATAGTGCTAACGGAACTGCTTATGGAATACATAGTAGAAGTAACTCAACAGAAACAGCAACAATTAGTAATGTAACAATAAATGTAACATCTATGCAAAAAAGAGCATATGCAATATATAATGACTCGACACAAGCATCATATATACAAAAGATAACAGAAGGAACAATAACAGTAGTAGCAGGAGCAGAATATGGATATGGGATACATATAGATAGTGTAGCAACAGGAACAACAACAGTAGATGGAACTACAATAAATGTAAAAGATAGTTCAAGTAGTGCAAATGTTACTCTAAGAGGAATAAGTAATAATTCAAATAAGGTATTGACAGTAAAAAATGTAAATATAAAAGTAACAGCAACAGGAGCAGGAAAAGGCGTAGGAATATATTCTATTGGTATAGGAAATATAACAGTAAATACTGTAACAGGTAGTGCACTAGGTATAGATAATGCTGAGACTTCAACAGGAACAACAACAGTAGATGGAACTACAATAAATGTAACAACTACACAAGAAAAAGCATATGGAATATACAATAGATCAACACAAACATCATGTATACGACAAATAACAGGAGGAAAAATAACATCAACATCAGGAAAAAGTTGGGGATTTGGAATATATATACCAGCTACAATAACAGGAACAACAACAGTAGATGGAACTACAATAGATGTAAAAGATATTTCAAGTAGTGTAAGTACTACTTTAAATGGAATACGTAATGAATCAAACCAATCACTAACAGTAAACAATGCAAATATAAAAGTAACAGCAATAGGAACAGGAAAAGGTGTAGGAATATATTCTGTTGGGGCAGTAAATGTAATGAAAGGAAGTATAACAGTAAATACTGTAACAAATAGTGCGCTAGGTATAGATAATAGTAGTGCTTCAACAGGAACATCGACAATAAATAATATAACAATTAATTTAACATCTACACAGGGAAAGACATATGGAATATATAATGGATCAACACAAGAATCATGTATACGACAAATAACAGGAGGAACAATAACAGCAACAGCAGGAGCAGAATATGGATATGGAATATTTATGGAAAGTGTAGTAACAGGAACGACAATAGTAGATGGAACTACAATAGATGTAAAAGATAATTCAAGTAGTGCAAGTGTTACTCTAAGGGGAATAAGTAATAGTTCAAATAAGTTATTAACAGTAAAAAATGCAAATATAAAAGTAACAGCAACAGGAACAGGTATAAGTTGGGGAATATATTCTGTTGGTGCAGTAAATGTAACGGGAGGAAATATAACTTCGAATACAACAACAAGTAATGCTTATGGTATAGATAATACTAGTGCTTCAACAGGAACATCAACAATAAATGGTGTAACAATAAATGTAACAACTACACAAGAAAAAGCATATGGAATATACAATAGATCAACACAAACATCATGTATACGACA
>CANQBB010000006.1 GCA_947588905.1 uncultured Clostridia bacterium | reverse complement strand
TATACTTTTATAAAATCTGCATCTACATCTCTTAAAAAATTTTTTAATGCCTCTGAATTTACTATATCTTTCTTTATTTTAAAATCTTCTTTTTTTTGCTTTCTCCAAAATACCATTTATCTTTCCTCTCTCTCATTTTCTTCTTCTTTTATTTCTTCTACTTGCTTCTTTATCTTCTTATATCCTAGATAATACGCAAACAAAATTACTCCAAAAACTATATATCCTAACCAACATAATATTTTTATAATATTTAATAACACTTTCTTTCTCCTTTCTTTTTAAAAAAAAAGGGCACAAATATTTTATTATTTGAGCCCTTTTTGTGATTATAACTTTAATTAAATAGGGGAACCTTAAAATTATAATCTTCCTGCCATTACTGCTTTTACATAAGCACGTTTTAAGAACCTGTAAGCAAACCACATCAAAACGAATGGCATTGAGTATCCGATTAAACTAGCAATTATTCCAATTAAAGAATCAACCGTTATTGCTTTTGTTAAAGCTGTAGTGATTGGTTCTAAATCTGGCAATTGATCTGCTCCACCTTCAGAAGCAAAGCAGAATGATGACATTGCTAAGCATAATGTTAATACCATCATTACTAAAGCTACTTTTTTCTTATTCTTTAAGAAAAAATTCTTAACTTTCTCCATGTGATTTCCTCCTTTCTCCTCAGTATATTTATCTTTAATGCTCTAGCATTTAAGACCTAATTTACATTTAATGCTTCTATTAAATTTACTCGCCAATTTCCATTATGACTTGTTATCTTAAATCTTGCTATAAATGGCTTATATCTTTCCAGTGTCATTAACTTACTTATTAGAGTCGGATTATCAAATACCATAAATTCAAAACTTTCATTTAAAAATATTACCTTTACTATATAAAATACTTGTCCAGCTCTTTCGCCTTTACTTATTTTCATCTCTTGTATTCCTAAAAAATCTACCTCTTGTTCTACTTCCATAATCTATCCTCCTCTCTTTTTTACTTATCTTCTTTTTTAAAAAATACGTTGAGCTCATGACGTATTTTTATTAAAAGAAGGCAAATGCTAATATACGTTTTGCGTATATTATAAAAATAGAATATACGTTTTATGCATATTTGTCAATATGTATTTTACGTATATTTTATAATTTAATAAAGGAGGATATTATGAAAATAAGAATAAAAGAATTACGAGAAGATAAAGATGTTTTACAAAGTGAATTAACACATTTATTAGGAATATCACAAGCACAATATTCAAGAATTGAAAATGAAAAAAATCAATTATCTTATGACGGTTTAATAAAATTGGCAATTTTTTACAATACAAGTATAGATTATATTTTAGGACTAACAAATGAAATAAAACCATATTCAAGAACTAAAAATTAAATTTGACTTTATTATATTTCCGTGCTATAATCTATTTAAAGCTTTAAAGCATATACAGATTTTCAAATGTAGACAAAAAAAGACTAGGTGGTCAGACCTAGTCTTTTTTCTTTCCTAATATACTACTTTTTCTAATACAAATAGTATCATCAAAGCAATTATTAGTACTCTGAAAATAATACAGATTTTCATATGTAAACCTCCTTTCTCCAAGATTTCCTTGTTAAAAGGATATTATTAGTATATATTTTTATATCTTTATAGTCAAGTTTATATTCGCCCGGCATAAATAACATATATTTCCCGATTTATGCCGTTATTAACCCACCCCTTTTTCTCTTTTTAACTCTTAACTTAAAAAGGGGATGTAAAAAAAGTCCCTTTTTTTCGTTTGTTTCTTAAGAAACAAACTAAGGTAGAAAATCGTTCCGATTTTCTTTTTATTTTCTGAAATTGTTCCAATTTCTTTATTTTGCACCATTTTATCGCAAATTCCACAACTCATCAATTGTAGCGTATTTTTTGCTACGCAAAAAATCTTCCTACACCTCACTTCGTTCGGCACATTGACAAGTTGTTCCATTTGCTGATTACCTAATTTATAACAGGTGTAAGCACCTCGGTGCTTACGCCCCAACTCAATTTTGAATTTGAAAGGAGGTGAGAGACTATGAAAATTCTACATAATTTAAAAATGCTCATAGCAAAAATTAAGCTACGAGCACACCGACGCCAGTTATGGCACACAATACTAGAAATCCATAACGATTTCTAACTTTTGGGGGATAATTCCCCCAATTGAAAATATATCATATCTAACTTTATTTGTAAAGGAAATCTTAAAGAAAGAAGGTTTAAATATGAAAAAATATAAATTATGGATAAAAAAATATAATTTTATAAAAAATGATAATGAAATAATAGAGAAAATAATTGAAACAAATGATATATATCATGAAATCGGTTATATATATTGTAACTCATTAGAAAAAATAGAAAGAATTGATTATTATTTATTGGAGGAAAAAAATAATGTTAAATGTTGAAGAATTTAAAAAAATTAGTAATATCATTGAATTAAGTAAAATTAAAGAATTATTACGCAGAGGATTAAGAGTAGAAAGAATTGGTAATTGGATCTGGGTAACTGGTCATACTTTAAACAGTAAAGAATTATTAAAAGAATATGGTTTTAAATGGAATAAAAGTAAATTTGCTTGGTTTTATCATAAAGGAAATTATTATAAAAAAAGTCAAAAGGATTATACATTAGAAGAATTAAGAAAAGCATTTGAATAAAAAAAATAGGCTCTTATAGCCTATTTTTTTATGATTATAAATGAAAGTTTTTTAAAAAAATCATATCGAAAATCTTTTATTTTGTGCAATGTTAGAACTCACTAAAAACACCCTTCTAAAACCTACAACTCCTATCCTTCCAGTTAATTTCGATTTTTACCTTAATATTAAAAATAGTTAATTTTGCTAATTTTCTTTCAAAAATCTTCAAAAAATCATGAATTTCTTTAAAGTTTTTACAAAAAATCTCAAATTTTATATTATCTGTATTCTCACGATATGTTTTTTCTAAAAAACTTTCCTTCATAATCATTTTAATTCACTCCTTTATTTATAATCTAATGAACCTTATTTTATATATACAAAAAAGGTGTTTCTATGGGCTGAAATTATTATGTGAGTCAAAATTCACACTAATTTCAGCCCAGAAAACACCTCAAAAATCAGTCTATTTTGCTTATGAGTAATACATCGTTGAAAATATCATATCCCTTAATAGCTTCAATTTCCTCCATCTTTTCTCCAGTTATCAAATAAAATGTTTGATCCACTTCTCCATCGCTTATTTCAGGACAATACATTTCAAAATCATAACTTTTACTAAGTTCTTCAACAACAACTTTCTTTGTTTCACGCTCAGCATGATTAAGAATAAGTGCATTGAGTTTAGGATATCTTTTAATACTACTTTCAAATTCAGGAAAATAACCGTGGGCAGAAAATCCTGTAATTTGATATGTTTTGCAATGCTTTACATAATGATTACCATTAATGTTTACAATATCACCTATATTAGCATTATGTAAAATACTACTTGGACATTCAGGATTAAGCCAACCTAAAAATACAAAAATTGCGTTATCATTTTGAATATCATGATTAAAATAATCTATTACTCGTCCACCATATCCCATTGCAGACGCAGTAATAACTACTTCAGGTTCATAGCTTCTAACTACATCTATATGCTCCAAATACCTATTGCAAAAAATGATTTCGTTAGTATCAAAAGGATTTCTCCCAAGATTTTTAAACCAAAGGCTTTTCCCAGTTGCATAATCACTCTTATAGTGCATCAATTCCTTTGTTCCCAAAGGAGAATCAAAAAATACATTTGCACAAAGATTGTAATCATCAATCATTCTATTGATAAGATAAACCATTAGCGAATTTCTATCAAGAGAAAATCCAACTAAGATTACCCTCTTCTTTTCCCTTACAGCATTCATAATAATCTTTCTTACTTGATGATAAGCTTCTTCTTGCGTTTGCTCAGGTTTTTCTATACCATGCAAACACTCCATAATATAGTACTTAATCAGATTATTAGGCTTATATGGATGATTCTTATACATTATGCTATTTCCAGGTCCAATATCACCCGAAAAAGAAATGTTGACTGAATCTTCACCATATCCACCGATATAAAGCTCAATGCTAGTAGCTCCATTTTGATGAGTCGAAGGTATAAAACGAGCATATATTCCATCTTTAATCATAATATCTTCATAAGGCTGTACAGGACAAAAATGCTTTACAATGTTTTCTACATCTTGTTTTGTATATAAAGCATAGCTTTGCACTTCTTCAGTTTGTGCTACAAGCTCATTATACCGTTCTAAGTTTTCATGATTTGCTCTTTCTTTTAGTTCATTTAATTCGGCAAGCATTCTTTTATATACTTCTGTAGTAATACCAATAGCTTCAGCAGCAGTATTTTCATTTTGAAAAGCAGAGTCTTCAAGAAGCTCTTTACCTTGAGCAAATGCACTTGCCGTTCCATATATCTTTCCTTTATATTCTCTAAGCAAAGGCAAAGCAAGCATATGATCAGCATGAGAATGTGTAATAAGGACAAAATTAATTTTAGAAGAATCAACAGGATAATCAAAATTTCGATTTTCATTTTTTCCTTGAACTACACCAACATCAACAAGACCGAAATATGTTTTATCATTAAGCTCAATTTTAAGAAGAGTAGACGAACCAGTTACTTCATCGCCAGCGGCTCCTAAAAAAGTAGTATAAACCCGGGGTTTAGACATAATATCCTCTCCTTTATATATATAAAATATAGATTCTATAGAATTATATAATAGATTAACATAATTTGCAAGCTTTTTAAAATATATTTTCAACAGAAATTTCTTCTCTTAACTTTAAATCTTTTATATGATTTAATACTTTATTATATGATATACCAAATTCCATTTTATCTTTTTCTTTATATGATACAATACATGTTTCTATTTCACTTTCAATTTCATCTAGAATTTCATGGTCCACTATTAGTATCCACTTTTTTTCTTTACTTAAAAAATCTTCTTTTAAATTCTTATTTTTTTCTTCATCAATAGATTTATTGTTTTCAAAGTCTTCATTCATACTATCAAGAATAGTTATTATTTCTTCTCCAGTTTTTTCTAAATAATTTTTAAAAAGTATATTTGGAACAAATGTTAAAAGTAATACTGATATTATAATTAAAGTTTCTTTCATCTTTATGTTTCTCCTTTCTTTTGGCAATAAACATTTCCTAATTCATCTGAAGTAAAAATTAAAGTATCTCTTATTTTTAAATTAAATCTTTTAAGCTGTTCCATGAGCCAGTTCTTATCTCTGCCTAATTCTATTAAATTACTTTCAATTAAAGCTCCGTCTATTATTAGTGTTCTGGTATAACCTGTTTTTTTAGGTTGTATTTTCATATCTTTAATTGTAACAGGTTCTTTTTCTGCTTTAGGTATAACACTTATTTGACCACTTGTTTCTAATATGACATAGTCTAAATCTGATATACTTCCGTACCCACATACTCTAATTTGTTCAAATAATGTTTCAAGAGTATATTTTTGTTTCTTCATATTTTGTTCTAATATCTTTCCATTAGCAACTAATATTGTTGGTTTACCAGATATATATTTTTGTATCAATTTGCTTTTAAAACTTAAAATTGATGCAACAATTTGTGCAAATAAAAGTCCTAATATTGGAACAATACCTTGAGTAAGAGGAATACTAACATTTTGCATAGGTAAGCTTGCAACATCAGCAATCATTATTGTTACAACTAATTCATATGGTTGTAATTGACCTATTTCTCTCTTTCCCATCAATCTAATTGCAATTAAAACAATAAAATATATAATTAAAGTTCTTATAAAAATAGTTCCCATACATTACCTCCAAAAATATTTTTGGTAGATTTATTAAAAAATATACAAAATATGTATATACATATTATTTTTGTAAATAATATAAATATAACAAAATTTTAGGAGGTTAAAATATGTCTAATAATACAAAAATTTCACCTAAAAATATGACATTAGGAAGTATAATTTCTAGACTAGTTACATCTATTATAATTTTAGGCATTACTGCATTTTTTACACCTGGATTTCAAATAGAATCTGCATGGACATTATTTTTGGCAGCTGTTGTACTTACAATATTAGATTACTTAGTAAATACAATATTTAATATAAACATTGGAACGTTTGGACAAGGAATAATTGGATTTATAGTAGCAATTGGTGTTTTATATGTAACACAATTTTTTGTATCAGGATATTCAATTAGTTGGCTAGCAGCTACTATAGGAGCAATTATCTATGGAATTGTAGCAGCCATTGTTCCTGGAAGACAATAATTATAAATAAAAAACTGAGTTGAACTAATTTATCCAACTCAGTTTTTTCACAACATTAAAATTTTATTTTATAACTTCTACAATTTGTTTTTCTAGTTCAGCAAGTTTAGCTGCAATTTCGTTTGCTCTTTCATCTGTAATTTCATTCTTCAAATCATCATTAACCATTCTGCTCATATCCTCAAGTTCATCTCTAAGAGTTTCCATTTTTTGAATAATCTCAAGTCTAACAAATTTATATTCATTAGGAGATTTCATTTCACCAACTTTAGAAATTCTATACAAGTCAGCCTCATAAACATCACCACGCATAGGTATTTCAACAGGTAAATCAAATCTTTCTTTAATATCATTTGCTAAACTTCTTTGAGCACTTTCATCACCATGTACTAAAAATACTTGTTTAGGTCTCTTTTTAAATGATTCAACAAATCTTAATAAACCTTCTTTATCAGCATGACCAGAAAATGCTTCTATATATTCAATTCTAGCATTAACACCAATTTCTTCTCCAAATATTTTAACTGTTTTAGCTCCATCAACTATTTTTCTACCAAGAGTTCCAATTGCTTGATAACCAACAAATAATATTGTACTATCTGGACGCCATAAATTATGTTTTAAATGATGTTTAATTCTACCAACTTCACACATACCACTTGCAGAAATAATAATTGATTTATTAGCATTTTCATTTAATTCTTTTGACTCATCTACTGATTGAGTAAATCTAAGTCCAGGAAATTCTAGAGGTCGTTTTCCTTCTCTAATATCTTCTTGAACAAATTCATCTAAGCAATCTAAGTTTTTCAAAAATATTTCTGTTGCTGATGTAGCAAGTGGACTATCTACATATAC
The DNA here is from genome assembly GCA_947588905.1 of uncultured Clostridia bacterium. GTDB lineage: Bacteria > Bacillota > Clostridia > TANB77 > UBA1234 > UBA1234. Next base: position 40,338 of record CANQBB010000006.1, on the reverse strand, counting down.
TGGTGCATGCATAACTTCATCAAATTCTCTTCTAAAGTTTGGATCATCACTTTGTTTACTCTTTTGAAGTTCATATAATATTTCTTGTGTTCTACCAACTGCAAATGATGGAATTATTACATTACCACCTTTTTCAAGAGTAGATGAAACTACATTTAAAAATTCTTCAGCCTTATCTTCTTTCTTTTCATGTATTCTATCACCATATGTAGATTCCATTATTAAAATATCTGTATCATCAACTGTAGAGGGTTCTCTTAAAAGAGGTATATCATTATTACCTAAGTCACCAGTAAATACAATTTTTTGTTCTTTTCCATCCTCATTAACCCATATTTCAATAATGCTACTTCCAAGCATATGCCCAGCATCAGTAAATCTAACTTTAATATTTTTATCAATTTGAATTATTTCATTATATTGTACTTTTTCAAAAAGAGATAGAGAATCGATTGCATCATCATAAGTATATAAAGGTGGTACTTCATGTTTTCCTTCTCTTTTTCTTTTTCTGTTTAACCATTCAACTTCTGATTCTTGTATGTAACCACTATCAGGAAGCATAATAGTACACAAATCACAAGTAGCTTTTGTTGCATATATTGGTCCTCTATATCCATCAACATACAATTTAGGAATTCTTCCTGAATGATCAATATGTGCATGAGATAATAGCATAAAATCAATTTCCTTTGGATCAAAAACAAATTGATCACTATTTAGCATAATTTCTTTTTCTTGACCTTGATATAATCCGACAGTCTAAAATAAATTTTTTATCATTTGTTTCAACCAAAATATTTGAACCAGTAACGGTTCTTGTAGCACCAAAAAAAGTTATTTTCAAAATAAATCCTCCTTTGTAAAAATTTTATTCTTCCTCTTCCTCAACAAATTCTTCTTCACCTTGCTCTTGCATTTCTTCCCACTCTTCTTTTGAAATAAGTACTTGTCTAGGCTTTGAACCTTGATGTCCAGATATAATTCCTCTCTCTTCCATTTGATCTACAATTCTACCAGCTCTAGCATATCCAACCTTAAATTTTCTTTGAATCATAGATGCAGAAATTTGTCCCATATTTATTGCAAGCTCAATTGCTTCCATTAAAAATTCATCACAATCGTCTTCTTCATCAGTAGAAACTGGTGGAGTATTTGCTTTTTCTAAACTTTCTATCACGCTTTCATTATATCTAACTTCATTATTATTTTTAATATATTCAATCACACTTTCTATCTCTGCATCTGATACAAATGCACCTTGAATTCTAATCGGTTTAGCTTCTCCAACTGGATAGTAAAGCATATCTCCTTTTCCAAGAAGCTTTTCTGCACCAGCCATATCAAGAATAGTTCTTGAATCAATTTGAGATGAAACAGTAAATGCAATTCTTGATGGAATATTTGCTTTGATAATACCAGTGATAACATCTACAGAAGGTCTTTGCGTTGCGATAATCAAATGCATTCCAGCAGCACGTGCTTTTTGGGCAATTCTACAAATAGCATCTTCAACTTCATTTGATGCAACCATCATTAAATCAGCAAGCTCGTCTATAACTATAACAATTTGAGGTAATATTCCTTCCTCTCCTTCAGTTCTAAGAAGCTCATTATATCCCCTAATATCTCTTACACCCTTACTTGCAAATAATTGATATCTATTTTCCATTTCTTGTACAGCCCAATTTAATGCACCAGCAGCTTTTTTAGGGTCTGTAACAACAGGAATTAACAAATGTGGTATTCCATTATATACACAAAGTTCAACAACTTTTGGATCTACCATTATTAGCTTAACTTCACTTGGATCAGCTTTGTATAATATACTCATTATAATTGAATTTATACATACACTCTTACCAGAACCAGTACTACCAGCTATTAACATGTGAGGCATTTTTGCAATATCACCAACACAAGCTTCACCTTCAATACTTTTTCCTAAAGCAAAAGTAAGTTTAGATTTTGCATCAATAAATGCATCAGATTCAAGAATTTCTCTAAGTAAAACTGAATCTGTAGATTTATTTGGAACTTCAATTCCAACAGCAGATTTTCCTGGAATTGGAGCTTCAATTCTAATAGATTTTGCAGCTAAATTAAGGGCTAAATCATCAGATAATCTTAAGATCTTACTAACCTTAACACCTACATTTGGTTGTAATTCATATCTAGTAACAGTTGGTCCTCTTGTAACATTAGTAACTTTAGCATCAACTCCAAAACTTTCTAATGTCTTTTGCAATTTAATTGCTACTTCTTTTAATTCTTTTGTACTATAATCTCTTCCAGATTTTCTAGGTTCATTTAATAAACTAATAGGAGGAAAATTATATTCATATTCTTCATATTCTTCAATAGTTCCATGCTCTAAGTCTAATTCTTCATCATCAGTTTCTTCTTCCTCTTCTTCTTCTTTTTCTTTTTGTTTCTTCAATAATTTTCTTATATTCTTTTTAGCAGGAGTCTCAGGTTCTTCTTCATATTCTTCGTCTAACTCCTCCTCTTCATCTTCTTCATAATCTTCATCATCTTCAAGTTCAAATGCTAATTGATCTGCATCAGAGACATCTTCGGTTTGTTCTTCAAATTGTTGAAATTTACTTTGTTTTTGTGATTCTCTTTTTGCTTTAATATTTTTAGCATTTTCTTTATATTCATTTTTGGTTGTTTCTATCATATCTTCAATTGTTTCTTTTAATGCGATTATAATTGAAGATAATGTTATACCAGTAATAAACATCGTTATAATTACTACAACACTAATTAAAATTGCATAAGCAACGTATTTATTAAATCCTAAATATAAAGGAACAGCAATAATGCCTCCTAAAATTCCTCCTCCAATTATTTCTTGATTTTCTCCAACACCACCAGCACCAGCTTCATAAAAAGCAGATATATATGACATAAAGCCTTCAGTACCTTGAGGTATAATTTCATTTCTTTCTACTAATGTAAATATAGCTGCAATAGAAATAGCTAAAATAATTACTTGAAATGCTTTAAGTTTAAATCTAGAATAATCTCTAAAAATAATATATATTCCAAAAACAATTAGGGCAATAGGAATAATCATCGCAACTTTTCCAAAGAAACCACCTAATAATCCATATTTAATAAATCCACCTATAGATCCTAAATCATTACTATATACAATTATCGCCAATATTATTCCAATAATAATCAATAAAACTGACGTCAAATCAACATTTATCTCTTTAGTCTTTTTCTTCTTTCTAGCCACTTAGATATCACCTCATTTATAAATCTTTTGTACAATAATATCTTATAGCAACAAGTATTAAAATGCAAGTTTTTATTTTTATTATCAATAAATAGAGCAATTCTATTTTCTTTATATAAAACTAAAAAATTTTAATTTTTTTAGTTTTATATAAATTGATAAAATTGCTCTATAAAATATAATCTTTTATTCACTTCTTATTGCTTCTAAAGGTTTAATCTTAGTTGCTTTTCTTGCTGGATATAATCCTGAAACAATACCCACAAACATAGCAAATAATACAGCTGCAATAGCTAGCCAAGGTGGTATTAAAGAAATTGTTGATGTTGCTTCCATACCAATCATTGCACCAATTTCAGGTGCATATTTATTAAGTACATGTGATGCAATATAACTTAAAGCTATCCCTACCATTCCACCGCAAAAACCAATTATTGTTGCTTCAAACAAAAATATTTTTCTAATATCTGTTACCAAGCATCCAAGAACTTTCATTACACCAATTTCTTTTGTTCTTTCATATATTGACATTATCATAGTATTGGCTATACCAATGGCAGAAACTAAAAGTGAAACAGCTCCTATTCCACCAAGAATTAGCTGTAACATATTTGATACTTCTTTTACCGAGTCTAAATCATCAGCCATACTATATGCCCTATAACCCAAATCTTCAATCTGGCTTTGCACTGCACTAACATTATCTACATTGTCAACACTAACCCATACAGATTCATAATTTATATCTTGAACTTTCTTACCATTTTTCTTTTGAATATCTTTATACCATGTAATAACCTGATCAATATCAGCATAAGCATTCCATGAAAATTCATTAGAAGTTTCTGCCATAATTCCAGCTACATTTAATTTTGTATATTTAGGCTTTTTAGAGTCATCCCATGTATTATCAAAAGTAATTTTGACATCATCATTCATTATATCTACTGGTGAATTATTTCTACCTCCACCACCCATAATAATTACTCCTGAATTTCCATTTGGATTGTAAAAACTATATGATTCTGCACCAAATAAAATTGCAGTAGGATTATCCTTTGAAAGTCCTTCACCAGAAACTATTTCAGGTGCATCAAAATATTGCAATGTATCCGAATCGATTCCTGTTATGCCAATATAACTTTGATATTTTCCAGCTTTCAATGTTGCACTAACTGATATAATAGGTGTAACAGCTCTGACATGTTCCATTGCTTTAATTTTAGTAATTAAAGCTTCATCAAGCTCTTGTTGCTTAGAAGCACCCATTCCAGATTCTTCATCATATACATAATTGTATCTTGATACAGTAATTTTAGTTAGGTTTCCCCACTGTGCCATTTCCTCTTTATATCCTTCAGTCATACCAATACCAAGAGACACCATTATTACAATTGAAAAAGTACCTATAACAACACCCATTATGGTAAGAATAGTTCTAAGTTTTCTACGCCAAAGGTTTTTAAAACCCATTTTAATAAAATCTACTCTTTTCATATCTTTAACCTTTCAATTATTTATTTGCTGCTCTTCTTCCAAAAATTATTCCTAAAACAATTCCGATTACTGCACATACACCAATTATAATACCAAGAATAACATTATTACTAAGCTTAAATCCACCATCGGCTGAAGCCTCTGTTGGCATATCCATAGTATTATTAACTTCAGCTGAATAATTATCATAACTAGCACCATCTGATGCTATATCTATTGTATCAACCGCTATATCTGTCGCCATAATGATTCCTCCTTTAAATTTCATCCTCTAATTTTTTTCTAATTATTTTAGTAGTAATAATCTTAGTTACAAAAAATGCTATTAAGAAACTACCTATACCAACACCTACTCCCATCCATACATTAAAAGGCTCTTCTATTGGTTCTTCTGGCATAGTTATATCAGGTCCTTCCATATTATCCATTCCAGGGTCGAAGAAAGATTCACTCATTGCAACACCAGTAAATTCTTTTCTAACTTCAATTTTCTTTCCAGAAGAATCTTCAAAAGTTAAAACTAAAGTTCCAACATTCTCTCCTTCTTTTGTAGGTGTTACTTGTATATCATAATAATCTGTACTACCAGCTTCTAAATTACCAATATAATTTATTGATTGAGTTGAAGTATAATCTCCCTCTACACTTGCAGTTAAATTTGAAACTTTTGCTTTACCCATGTTAATATAATCAAAGCTTAAATTTGTTTCATTATTTACCATTCCTTCTCCAACATACACACTATTGATAACTAGATTAGAATATTCAACAACAGGAATATTTATAATTTCTTTTGATTGATATGCAGTATTACTTGCATCTTCATAATCAAAATCAATATTTATTGGATAAGATTTAGAGGTCAAATCTTGCTTAACATTTAAAGATATAGTTCTAGATTCAACTGCTTGAGGTTCTAATGACTCTATGTAAAAAGTATTACTTCCATTTGCAATCATAAAAGCTTCTTCATCTGAACTTATTGTAATTTTCATATTTTTAATTGCTTTTTCCTTACTTGTATTTTTAAAGTTAAATGTAAAAGAAAATGTATTTCCTGCAACAATACTATTAGGAGACGTATTATATGATTCAATTATAATTTTAGGTTTAGAAGATGTTGGTTCATCGTCGTTTGTTTGCTCTTTATCACTTACAACACCTAAAATATAAATATTTTTATCTTCCTTAACTTCCTCTCTGCTTGAATTTAAATAAGATACATTTACTCCTATAGAATTACTTCCTTTTTTTATATTTTCTGATGCAATCATAGAAATACTTAAAGTTCTAGAAGCTTTTGGTTCTAAATTTCCAACATATAAAGTGTCTGTTCCATTAGCAGGCATAAAAGTATCTGTACTTAGAGAAGAAAATGAAAGCATTACATTATTTGCAGTAACATCTCCCATATTATTTATATTAAATTTCAAATTAAATTTTTCTCCTGCTGCAATATTTTCAGGTTCAGTAACAACATTATTGATTGTAATAATTGATTGCACTTTCTCCTGTGTTACTCTAAAATAAGCAATTGCATCTGAAGAATAATTTTCATCTGAATTATTTTTATATTCTAATTTAAACTTAATAGGATATACACCAATTTTAGCTTCATCTTTTACTTTAAAACTAAATGAAGCAGTATTTTGCTTTTTAGATCCTAAGTTTTTAGCTTCATACACAATTGGTCTTTCATAAACTAATGGTACATCTTCAAAGCTTGGAGTAATTGTTATATTTCTTGCATTATAATTAGAATCATTTTTATAATCTATAACCATATTCAAACTGCCACCAGCAACTGCTTCTGGAATTTCTTCTTGTGGTATAAAAGCTAATTTAGGAATTTTAGGAGTATAATCTCCTTCCATAGCAAAAGCTAAATTACTAAAAAGCATTACTAATCCTACTAATAAACTAACTATTTTTTTCATTTTCATTTTTATTTACCTCCACTATTTTTTCAATATGACCATCATGAATATGAACTATCTTATTTGCATAAGTTGCCAAACTCTCATCATGTGTTACCATGACTATTGTTTGATTATGCTCTTTAGCCATCTTTTGTATTATTTCCATTATCTCTTTTGCAGTTTTACTATCAAGATTTCCTGTTGGTTCATCAGCAAATACAATTTCGGGATTACTAACAAATGCTCTTGCAATACCAACTCTCTGCTGTTGACCTCCGACTCATTTGATTAGGTTTATGTTTAAGCCTTTCGCCTAATCCAACATCAATCAGCATTTGTTTTGCTTTTTTATTTCTTACTTTTACTTTTTCTTCTTTAAAAATTAAAGGTAAAGTAACATTTTCCAAAGCATTTAGTGAGCCAACTAAATTATAAGATTGAAATACAAAACCTAAATATTTTTGCCTAAATTTCGCAAGTTGATGTTCACCCATTACTCTAACATTTTTACCTTTAATTAAGATATCTCCTTTTGTTATTTTTTCAATTCCAGCCATCAAATTTAAAAGAGTTGATTTACCAGAGCCAGAGCTTCCAAGCAAACAACAAAAGTCACCTTTATTTATGGTAAAACTTACATTATCAAGAGCAAGGATTCTTTCAGTTCCAACCTTGTAAACTTTGGTAACATTCTTTACCTCGATAATAGTCTCCAATATTACACCTTCTCTACACATATTATGTTATATACTCAAATTCGAGTTTATTATACACCCATTTATATAATTAGACAATATCTAACATAAAAAATTTCACGTTTTAAGAAAATTTTAATAATTTCAAATATTCGTTTAAAATTTTTCTTGTCCAATATGTAAGTATATTTATTAAGAGACAAAAAAATACCTTGGAACACAAAAACCAAGGTATAAAATTTACTTTAATTCACTTCTATTTTCTTTTATAATAGCTAACTTATCTTGCAAATTAGCTTCTAACTCAGCTAATATTTCATCAGCATATTTTTTTGTACCATCAATTAAATCTTTTGAAAAAGCATTTGCACTATCAATTATTTCTGCTTTTTGTTCATATGCTTTTTTAGTAATTTCATGTTCATCTATCATAGAAATAATTCTATTTTCAGCTTCTTTAATTAGTTGATTTGCTTCTTTTTGAGCATCAACTAAAATTTTTTGTCTTTCTTCTTTAACCCATTTTGCCTGTTTTAATTCATCTGGTAATTTTAATTTAATTTCTTTAACTACATCAATAATTTGATCTCTATCAATTAAAGCTTTTTTAGTTAATGGTATATTAGCACTTTTTTCTAACATTTCTTCAATGGTCTCTAATAATGTTAGCACTTCCATATTGCTTACCCCTTTCGTCTAAATAAACTCAAAATATTTCTTCCATATCTTTTGTAGTTAAACTTTTCATACCTTCCGATACTATCAGGCACAAACTCATTTGTATCAGTTTCTAGAATTATTATACCATCTTCTTTTAATATGTCTTTATCAGACAATCTATGAATTGCATCAATTCCTATTTCTTTATTATATGGAGGGTCAATATATATAATATCAAACATATTTTCAGATAATTTTTGAATAGCTACTTTGTAATCTGTATTATACACTCCGAACAAATTCACTAAAATTAGCTTTTTCAATATTTTCTTTTATAACACGTGTACATTGAGGATTCTTATCAACAAACATTGCATAAGTAGCACCTCTACTAAGTGCTTCAATACCAATAGCTCCACTACCTGCAAATAAATCTAAAAAATGAGACTCTGGAATATGATTTGATATTATACTAAATAAAGCTTCTCGAACCATATCTCTAGTAGGTCTAGTAGTATCACTATCAATAGTTTTTAACGTAAGGCCTCTTACCTTACCCGCAATTACACGCATATAATCCCTCTTTCATACCTATATTTTAATATATTTTTCAAATTTGTCAATATCTGTAACAAAATTGTAATAAAAAATACGAAAAATCCAGCCCCTTAAAGGAACTGGATTCTCGAAAGAGATTATCTCTCTTAAATCTTGTTGCCGAGTTTCTCCCAAAACTCCTTCAAGGTTTTAGAAGAATGCTCTACACTCCTGATAAATGTCACCTGCTCAGGGGTGTAGTGATTGTTTGCAATCAAATCATCTGCAGCCTGACTAATGTAGTCACGTACTCCTTCGGGTCTCACATTGTCCTCACGTTCGTAAATAGTTTCAATTGCCATGTGTGTATCCCTCCTAAAATAAAAATCCGTCTAAATATTATCACGTTTTTTTAATTTTTTCAATAAAAAGATAAAAAACTCTAAAAAAAGTATTGACTTTTTTTTTTTGAAATGCTAATATTATTTTTGCAAGTTATTCATGCACGAGTGGCGGAACAGGCAGACGCACAGGACTTAAAATCCTGCGGGCTAATAACCCGTACCGGTTCGATTCCGGTCTCGTGCACCAAGAGGTATCATGACTTTGAATATTCATTGTTATGGTACTTTTTTTATATCAAAATTTCATTTATAAATAAAAAATTCGTGCTATTAAAATAACACGAATTTTTTATATGTTTTAATTACAAAATTTACTTCTTTGTTGAAGTAGTTTTTGTAGTAGTACAAGGTGTAACTGCTATTTGAGAATATGTTTCTCCTACTTCTGGTGAATAATAGTAATCATTTCCCCAGTTATTATCCCAATTTCCTTGCGCATCTCTAAAACAGAAATTGATATCTACACCTGTTGGAACAGTAATTTCTGTTTTATAACATGACTTTAATTTTCTCATTTTCACTTCGCTAACATCTGACCAATTTTCTGTTCCATAGTGCAAATAAATTGTTGGTGCTCCAGTTAAATGTCCTGTATACCTCAATTCATATGTTTGCTCTTTTTTCTTAGCCATATCTTTTATCTCCTTTGTATAAAATTCTACTAATATAATATCGCAACGATTTTTATAATGCAACATTTTTTATTATTATATGACAAAAAATTTTTTAATATACTAAAATTTTTTTACTCTTTTACTACTTTTTCTAGAAAAATTTTTTTTGAAAATCCTCCTCTTTTTTCACTTTTTTCATCAGCAATATCAATAATATCTTGTAACGAAAAGCCATTATATATTGCCATTGCTCTAATAATTTCAAGTTTATCTGCAAGTTCCATTTTTATGTCATCTTTTGAAGATGCAGTTCTAACTTCTTCAAGTTCTTCTTTATCTTTCTCTATTAAATAATGCCAATACTCATCATTATTTAATGTGTGAATAAAAGGCTGTTCTCCATTTTCTATACAAATTTCTGGAATTTTATCTCTAACTAATTTGTTATATATCTTTTCCATATTATTTCCTCCTAATATAAAAAAATTGAACTTGTCATAGTTCAACTTTAAGTGATAATTGGCAGGGGTGGAAGGAATCGAACCCTCCTCTGGAGTTTTGGAGACTCTTATTCTACCGATGAACTACACCCCTATTTAATTGTTACTATATGATTTTAGCATAAACTAATAGACTCTGCAATAAAAAAATTAAATTTTTCTTTAAATCTTAAATCATATATGGTATAATTCGATTATACAAATACCAATAATATAATAAAAATATTTAAGGTAAAGAACGGAGGATTTATTATGGAAATTAAAAAATGTTCTAAATGTGGAGCTTTTATTATGACAGATAATAATTTATGTTCAACTTGTTTGAAGGAAATAGCATATGAAAATACAGTATTAAAAAATTATTTTGATGAGAATTCTAGTTTCGATTCAATACCTTCAATCTCAGCTATTACAGGTATTTCACCAAATTCAATTCAAAACTATATGAAAGCAAATAACTATATTGATTCAGATGAAGCATCTTCATATAATAATATTCAATATTAAATTATTTTAAAGATGGGAATATAAATTCCCATTTTTGTTGTAATATAAATATTTTGCAATAACACAAGAAAGGATTTGATTTTCATGAAAAATGTTTTTGACACTTTAAAAGAAAGAGGTTACATAGAGCAAGTTACACATGAAGGACTTCGTGAATGGTTTGAAAAAGAAAAAGTTTCATTTTACATAGGATTCGACCCTACTGCAGATAGCTTGCATGTTGGACATTTTGTTTCTGCAATGGTTGCATCACATATGCAAAAAGCTGGACATAGACCTATAATTTTAATTGGTGGTGGTACAGCTATGATTGGTGACCCATCTGGCAGAACAGATATGCGTTCAATGATGACAAAAGAAACTATTGCTCACAATGTTGAATGTTTTAAAAAACAACTTTCAAAGTTTGTAAGTTTTGAAGGCGAAAATGCAGCAATTATAGTAAATAATGCAGATTGGTTATTAGGATTAAATTATATAGATTTTATTAGAGATATTGGTACATACTTCTCTGTTAATAAAATGCTTACAGCAGAATGCTTTAAGAAAAGATTAGAAAAAGGATTATCTTTTCTTGAATTTAATTATATGTTAATGCAATCTTATGATTTTCTGGTTTTATATCAAAAATATAATTGTAGTTTACAACTTGGTGGAAATGATCAATGGTCAAATATATTAGCTGGAGCTGATTTAATTAGAAGAAAAGAACAAGCTACTGCTTTTGGTTTAACATTCAAATTACTCACAACTACAGAAGGTATTAAAATGGGTAAAACCGCAAAAGGTGCATTGTGGCTTGATCCAAATAAAACTTCTCCTTATGAATTTTATCAATATTTTAGAAACATAGCTGATGCTGATGTTAGAAATGTTATGTGCATGTTAACATTCTTACCTATGGAAGAAATTGATAAACTTTGTAATGTAGAGGGTGAAAAAATAAATGAGGCTAAAAAAGTTTTAGCATATGAAATTACTAAAATAGTTCATGGCGAAGAAGAAGCTACAAAAGCAAAAGAAGCTTCAGAAGCACTATTTGGTGCTGGCGGAAATTTAGACAGTATGCCTACAACAAAGATTGATGCTCTACCTATTTCTATTCTTGATTTATTAGTTGCCACTAAACTTGCTCCTTCAAAAGGACAAGCAAGAATATTAGTTGAACAAGGTGGAATTTCAATTGATGACAAAAAAATTGATGATATAAATTATATGGTTGATAAAATTGAAGACCATATTGTAATTAAAAAAGGTAAGAAAACATTTCATAAAGTTGAAATATAAAATTAAAAGTGAGGTTATTTAAAACCTCACTTTTTTTAAACGATTGTTGTTGAACCAAACAAATTATTTTTCATTCTATAAATAGTATTATTTAAATGTTCATAATATCTCTCTTCTATTTGACTTTGTGCAGTTTCTAATGAAATTCTATTTTTAACTACTTGATTTGCAAGTGAAAAAATTAAACTTAAACTTCCTTTAGATTGACCAGTTAATATTGCATCTTCAATTTCAGATTTACTAAGTTTTTCTTTTCTTATATGTCCAGAAATAATATCATCAACAACCATTATTTCTGGAGTCATAACTAAATCATTATTTATTCCTTTCAAAAGTCGTTGAGATATTACAGCTTTTAAAACAGATGAAAGCATATATTTTACAGATTTTTGATCATCAACATCATAAAAGCCTAAAATTCTATCAATAGTTTCAGCACATGATCTTGTATGTAATGTACCAAAAACTAAATAACCAGATTCTGAAATTTCAAGTAATGCATCCATTGTTTTTTTATCACGAATTTCTCCTACAACTAATATATCGCAATCTTCTCTTAAAGCATTCATTGCTCCTTCACTAAAAGAAAGACAATCCTTCCCTTCTCCAACTTCTTTTTGTACAACCATAGATTTAATAGAAGTATGTGCAAATTCTATAGGATCTTCTAACATCATTATTTTTTTATTTTCAGTATGATTTATTTCATTAACTAATGCATTTAAAGTTGTTGTTTTACCAGAATTAGATTTTCCGGTTATTAAAATTAAACCTTGATTAAGCATTGCAAGTTTTCTAACAATAATAGGCAATCCTAATGAATTAAATATAGGTAATTCATTTTTTATAATTCTCATAGTAAATACATATTTACCAAAAGACAAAGATATATTAACTCTAAATCTTATTCCTTTATGCTCATAATTTAAATCAAGTCTCTTTTCATGATTAAAATTATCGACAAGGCCAGAATTATTTGCTGTAAAAATATTAAATATTTCATTCAAATCTTTTTCTGTCAATTCTTTAGAATCACTTTTTTCAATTAAATCTCTATTTATTCTATAAATAGGTCTTTTGCTTTCCATTAAATGAATATCTGATGCATTTTGTTTAATTCCCTCATCTAATATTTCATTAAAATTTATCATAAAATTTCCTCCTTAGAGTTTTATCTTTTGGATACAAATATATTTTAATATTAAATAGATAATTTATCAACAGAAAATATTTCAAAAGCATCTTTTGATGGTGGAATTTTTTTAAATTCCATAATTTCATCTTTTATAGGATGCTTAAAACTTATCTTATATGCCCACAATGCAATCTGCTTATTCTTAGGACCATTTCCATACTTTTGGTCTCCATATAAACTGTGATTTAAATTTGCAAATTGAACTCTAATTTGATGATGTCTTCCCGTTTCTAAATCAATTTTTATAAGAGATAAATTATTTTTCTCAGATATTACTTCATATGATAATTTTGCTAACTTAGCAGCATGTTTATCTTTATTAACTACTTTGCTCATATTAAGAGCTTCATCTTTCCACAAATAATTTTCAATACTGCCTTTTTTATTTTCAAAAATTCCATTTACTACTGCTAAATATGTTTTATTAAAAGTTTTATTTCTTATGCTTTCAGAAAGCCTAGAAGCAGCTTTTGATGTTTTAGCAAAAACCATTACTCCACCAACTGGTCTATCTAATCTATGAACTAGTCCTAAATAAACATTTCCTGGTTTATTATATTTCTCTTTAATATAAGATTTAACAATAGTAAGCATATCATTATCAGAAGTTTTATCAGACTGAGAAGGAATATTATAAGGTTTTACAACAACTATTATATGATTATCTTCATATATAACATCAAGCATTTTTATTCCTCCCATCTAGCATAAATACCACAAGGTAATATAATATCACTATCTGTCATTGGTAGTGCAATTTCTCCATTACTTATTTTTCCCTTTTGCTTAATTGTCATTTTTAAAATGTTTGCAAGAATAGAAGAAGCAAGACCTGTTGTATATGAATTTATTAAGAAGAATAATGGTTTATCTGATAATACTTTTGTACAAAGTTCAACAAGACTAAATAAATTTTCTTCTATATTCCATACTTCTCCATTAGCTCCTCTACCATAAGAAGGAGGATCCATAACTATTGCATCATATTTATTTCCTCTTCTAATTTCTCTTTTCACAAATTTAATTACATCATCTACAATAAATCTAATAGGTTTGTCAGCTAAATTCGATGAAACAACATTTTCTTTTGCCCAAGCAGTCATTCCTTTTGATGAATCCACATGGCAAACACTAGCTCCAGCATAGCTACAAGCAACTGTAGCACCACCAGTATATGCAAATAAATTTAAGACTTTAATAGGTCTTTTTGCATTTTTTATTTTTTTTATCATAAAATCCCAATTAACAGCTTGCTCAGGAAAAAGTCCAGTATGTTTAAATCCCATCGGCTTTAAATTAAATACTAAATCTTTATATTTAATTTGCCAACTTTTAGGAACATTTTTTATATACTCCCATTCTCCTCCACCACTCTTGCTTCTATGATAATGAGCATTAGCTTTTTTCCATAAAGTTGGTTTATTTTTTTTGTCCCAAATAATTTGAGGATCTGGTCTGATTAAATAAATATTGCCCCATCTTTCAAGTTTTTCTCCATTTGCCATATCAAGTATTTCATAATCTTTCCATTCATTAGAAATAATCATATAATTATCCTTTCTAACATAAATTTTTAATATGTTATATTTTATTATTTTTATTATTTTATCAATTTTATATTTTATTGTAACTAAAAAAACAACTACATTCAAAGCAATTAAAATAAAAAAATACATGTTACCAATTAGTCTACTAACTATAATTCTTTTAATTATAATATTTTCAAATAATGTATATAATTCTGCACACAATGCATTTATTCTATGGGTAAACAATGTCATTCCATCATTACTACCATTTTTTATATGTATTGAATTATTAAAAGCAACAAACTTTATGCAAATAATTGGCAAATTTCTTACACCTTTAATGCGTCCTATATTTAATGTCCCTGGAGTTGGTGCATTTGCTCTTGCCATGGGAATAACTTCTGGCTATCCTGTTGGTGCAAAAGTTGCATCTGATTTATATAAAGATAAACTTTGCACTAAAGAAGAAGCCGAAAGGTTAATATCATTTACAAACTCATCAGGACCTTTATTTATTATAGGTGCAATAGGAATAGGTATGTTTGATGATAAAAAAGTAGGTTTATTATTACTCCTTACACACTTTATCGCTAGTTTATCTGTTGGTATTATATTTAGATTTTATAAAAAAGCTTCAACTTCTAATATTATATCACAAGTTTCCATAAAATCAAACAATATTCGCTTATCTAATTTAGGAGAATATATGTCAAATGCAATAAATAAAAGTATTTCGACATTACTTTTAATTGGTGGATATATCGTTCTTTTTGCAGTAATCAACGAAATTCTTTCATGTACCATTTTTAAATATATTGATAATAGTTTAATTCTTGGCATACTAAACGGATTCTTAGAAATTACAAGTGGAATTAAAAAATTATCAATAATTGAAAATATTGACTATACTATACTATTTCCAATCATTTCATTTATACTTGGATTTGGAGGCTTTTCTGTGCATATGCAAGTATCAAGCATTTTAGCAGATACAAAACTTTCTATGAAACCATATTTAATTGGTAAATTATTACAAGGAATATTCGCAAGTTTTTATACCTACATAATAATGAAATATACTTCTTTCTTTAACTGGACTGTAGTTTCTGCTTTCAATTATTTCTCTAATGAACCAATTATTATAAATGAAAGTTATAATTTATTTAGAGTAATAGCTACATTATTATTTATAGGAATAATTACTGCTGTAAGCTATAAATTCATTAGAAAAGACAAAAAGTTTTAGTTTGCAAAAAAAAGAGGAGCAGATTGCTCCTCTAAACACATTTTATTGCACAGTCATAGGTTTCGAAAGGCTCAAAATTGACACTTCATACGTAGTCCGAGTTTCTCCCTCATCAGAATCAGGAGATACCCTTTTGAAATACTCTCTGCTCTGAAGTCTTCCGTACAGCCTTACACGCGTACCAATTTTGTAGTCTTTGGCATATTCAGCCGTTCTTCCCCACGCAATGCAAGGAATATGGTCAATTTTGTTTATCCCTTCGTTTCCGGGATTTCTTTCCACAGAAATAACAAGGTCTGTGATGATTCTTCCCATAGGTGTTGCTCTAAAAATAGGAGTTCTAGAAACTGTTCCTTCAAGATATACAATATTTGCCTCTTTAATATACAATTCATCTTCAGTATCCGAAATTTTTATATCCCTGACAAATACATGCAGTTCCGAATGCGAAGTGCCAGTATCAAGATTCTTTTTTCTATAAATCCTTATTTCTCCAGAAAGTTCGGCAAATTTTCCTTGACAATCCATATCAGTGTATCCTTCGAGCAAAGCCTCAGGCAGCATAACAACCACATTATCTTCAACGCCACTGCTTCGCTTAATCGTAAGTGTTGCCTTATAGTATTTCTCAAAAATTACTGTATGACTATATTCAAAATTGGTTTTCAGAATGCCACTAAGCCAAACCTTATTGTTTCTTCCAAAAATCCGCCTTCCAACCGACTTACTTTCAAGATCAATCAAAATCTTCTTCAGTTCCGCAGTTCCATTCGTTCTTTCCATTGTTATTTCCTCCTGAATGTATAATTTTACTTATGCCATTCAATAAGAAAAAGCCCTTCCAAATCGTTAATAAACGAAACGTTAAATTCGATTCAGAAAGACCTCCTCTATACAATGGTATAAGCAACATAAATATTATACCATCATTTTATGTAAATGTAAACACCTTTTTTGGAAAATACTTACAAATTATTTATTTGTTTAGTATATATCTTTACATCCAATGTTTAAATATTGATTCATCAAAATCATCATAGCTTATTGTAAAATTAAGAAATTCTAATTTAGGTATTTTTACATTTACTCCAAAAGCATCGACATCATATTCTGTACTGCTAATATAAGAATCAATTTCATTTTCATTTACTCCACTATCTATCAATTTCTTTCTAAGCTTATCTTCTATTACAGTCATATAGTTACTATCTTCATAAAATACATCCGCAAGAGATTTAATTTCTTCATTAGTTTTAATATTTATTACTTTTGTAGATTCTTCTTTCTTAAAATCTACATTATCACCAGAGCTTACATCTATATAAGCTCCATCAAGCATACCAAAATACTTTGTTCTATAAGATGCAATAAGTTCATCTTTATAAACTTCATCAAAAACATCTTTTGGCATTTCATAAATATAATTTTTATTTGTAACATTAGCTAAATCAGAAAATTTATATGTAATACTATTTAATTCAACATCATAATTACTTATATTGTATAAATTAACTGAAGATTTTGCTAAAAATATATAAACTTTATCTTTATTATTTTTGGCAAGCTTATGATATTCTTCAACTTCAGATTTTATATTATTAACTTCTCCAGAACATATATCGTTCAAATTTTTGATAATATCTCCACTCATATAACTTTCTAAATAAGCAAAAGTATTTCTAATGCTACTAATGTCATACCAAAAATTTTTCTCCATAAAACCATAATCTATACTATTAAAATTATTATAGCTAACAGTATCTACACATGTAAATACTCCTTTATATCCAATATCATCTCTTTCATATAAGCTATTATTAGTTAAGAATCTATTATAAATAGCAACTTTATCAGCAATATCAATAAAGTCAATTTCAGTTGCTATTTTATCAGTTTTAAAATATAAATAACTTGGAGTAAAATAATATTGCTTATCTTTATTATTCATAAAAGAATTAACTTCATTCATATACATATTATCATCAAAAAACTCTTCAGTTTCAGTATCTTCACCATAAAGATATTCACTATTTGTTTGTAGTACCATACCTTTATAAATGCCTTTTTTTACAATATCTAAAACATCAGTAGAAGACGTGAAAAGCTCTTCAAATTTTATTTCATTTCCATTTACTAAATTATAATTTAAATAAATTCCATTCCACTTTGAGAAGTCGTCATTGTATATATCATATGTTAATGAAATTACATTTGCAAAGTTAGACATATTATCGTAATGTGATCCGACTTCAACATCACCAGAAAATCCAGTTTCATCAACCAAATCCATAATTTTTAGTTCTATACTATTATTTATTTTTTGTTCTATTTCATTATTTTTAAGTCCTTCAATTACTGGAACAGTTATTTTTAAACCATTATAATTTGATGTTTTATCTTTTATTAAAATATCGTTTTGATCATATGTACCATATAAATCTATTCCATCTTCAATAATTTTAATTTCAGGTTTACTGTTAGTTGCATTATTTTTTTTAACAATTAAAATAAGAGTAATTCCAACAACAATAATTGAAAAAATAATCACTGTAATGATTAAATTTCTAACTAGATTTGACATATGAATCCCCCTTCTATAGAACTAATAATAAACTATATAATTAGTATAACATATATTTTTTAATTTTTGATAGAAAATTTACTAATAATTTTTTTACCATACAAAAGTAATGCATTTTTATCATCTTTATTAAGCAATATTAAGAAATTCAAAGCATAACCAATGCATCCAACAATTAGTATTGATATTGCAAAATGTAACCAAGTATCAAATAGCAAATAATTTTTCAATATAATAAATACAACTATATTTATTAAAAGACAAATAATATTTTTTATGAATTGACCAAAAAAAGTATACCATTTTATTCTTAAATTTTTAGCAGCATTTATCGTATTAAAGAAAAATACTTTTAAAGCCCAATAAATCGAACTAACTCCAGCTACAGCATATATTCCTAAAGATGTTGTTTTTAATAAAACTAATGTTGTAATTGTACTAGCTATGCTCATAAATAATGTAACTAAAACTGGTCGCTTTAGTTTGTTAGTAACTGTATCAATTAAGAAAAAAATATATCCATTTGCATTAGCAATGTATGTTATCATTGATAGTATAGATAGAATTTGAATTTGCATTATTTCATTAGGTGTTTTAGAAGGTAACCATAAAGTAAAAAATTCTCCTCCATATACTAGAATTCCTACTATAGGAACAATCATAATAATACCAAACATTTTTATTGCAAATTTAATGCTTTTTACTAAATCTTTTATTTTATTTTGTGAATATAGCATTATGAATTGAGGTCCAAAAGTAGTAGATATTGTTCCTAATAAACTTTCTATATTATTAGGAATTGTTTTTGCAATTGAAAGAATACCCATTGCATCAGGTCCAATAAAAATATTAGCAATTAACAAATCTAAACCCGTTAACAATATTCTACTTAAATTACTTAACAAGTTCCATACACCAGCTTTTGCTAATGTTATTACAGATTTTCTATCGTACAATTTAGAATCAATTTTTAATTCTGGTGCGATTTTTTTTGTAATTCGTATATTAGTAATCATACTATAAATTGTAACTATTAAAGCTCCAATACATATATAATAAATTTTAGGAACAAAAAAACTAAATGCAATAATTAGAAATAAAGCTTTTAAAATATTTCCTATTATAGTTCTAATTGCTGACATATCTAATCTATCTTTTGCATATGTTGCAACTGAAAATATAGTTCCTAATAATGAAATTATCAAGTTGATAAAGGCTAGCGAAAAAGTTATATAAACATCCCATTGTATGTTACTAGGAATTTCAATTATTAGATTTAAATTACATATAATAACAATAGATGCAATAGCCACCATTGAAGACATAATAATATTCATTATAAATACAGATGAATAATACTTATTTGCTTCTTTTAAATTATTCTTTGATAATTCTAAAGTAATAAATCTGCTAGCCATAGAATTTATCACTATTGTAAATAAAGTTGCATAACTTACAAAATTATTTGCTAATCCTATAAATCCATATGCTGCATCTCCAACTTTTTCAACTATAATTGGAGTTAATAAAAAACTTATTCCAATCTGTAAAATAAAAGAAATAATATTTGATATTAAATTGATAAATAGTCTCTTTTTCCTCATTGCTACACTCCAAAATCAAAATATAAATTGCTTAACATTTTCTTTAATTCATCAAAATTAAATGTACAATTGTTATTTTGCACTTTATTATTAAGTAATGTTTCTATATCATTTTTCAAATTATCTATATTTTTCTCAAAGATAATATAATTACAATTATCTTTAAGCCACTGATATACACCTTCTACTTTGTAATTATAATTACTCAACACAATACATGGTGTATTGGTTAAATAGCAAAAAATCATGCCATGTAATCTATCTGTAATTACAAATTTTGCAGATGAAATTTCTTTCAGTTTAGATACCACTTCTCTTTTTTGATTACTTTTACTAATAAGCTTTTTGTTAATCACTGTATCTATAAAACTATAATTCCCATAAGAATTGACAAGATTAGTAATTTCATCTTTTTGATTATTAGTAAGTTTTCTCTCCACATCATTACGTAAACACAATAATATTTTTTCTCTTTGTACATTAAAATTAGTTTTTTCTAAGTATAAAACAATATCTGGTGTTAATTTAATATTAGCATTTAAATATGTTTTTTTGGCAAAATTATATGATTGAATTTCTCTAGTAAAAATAGTTAAATTTCTAGCTTT
Organism: uncultured Clostridia bacterium; assembly: GCA_947588905.1. Classification (GTDB taxonomy): domain Bacteria; phylum Bacillota; class Clostridia; order TANB77; family UBA1234; genus UBA1234. Next base: position 19,705 of record CANQBB010000006.1, on the reverse strand, counting down.
ACTAAAAGATTTAATAGATTTTTCTAATTCAATCTTTCCAAATTCATCATCTTTAAAATATATTGTTTGTGGGAATATAATTATATCATGATTATAAAATTCCATAACTAATTTATTTGCTAATCTTTCGTCTTGTATCCATTGCGAACCTATAAATCCACCAGCATGTATACCTATAATTGCATTTGAAGCTATATTATTCCTAAGATAATTAAAATAAATTTTTTCTTCAGTTGTAGGTATTTCCATAAAATTTATTTTACAATCAGTTAGCATTTTTCTTTCAGCCTGTAAAATAGCTTGATCACCTATATTACCATGAGTGGGCACATTAAAAAGATAAAATTCTTTTTTCCCTTTTTTACTACAATATTTTTTATATTTAATTATTTTTCTATATATACCATTTTCATAATTTTCAATATAAGAATTATGAAAATGTATAAAACAATATAATGCAAAATATTTTTTGTTTTTTAATAAATTCAAAAAAATTTTTTTCCAAAAAGATAGTTTTTCTATATTTATGCTTTCAATAATTTTGTAGATTTCATTATTAGAAAGTAATTCTTTAACAAAACTAATCTTTTGTGGTTGTAAGAATATCATGTTTATTTTATTATATATTAGTACAAAGCTACAAACTTTCCAGTCATCAATCAATATTTGACTTGCACAATTATATTTTTCTAAAATTGAAATAACAATTGAATATAATGCAATCAATTCATTTATATTTTTTTTAGCTCTTTCAAGTGAATATGACATGCTAGTTGTGTTTTTGTAGTAATGATAAAAACTCTTATTATAAAAATATATAGAATCAATTACACAAAAAAGTTCTGTTACATAAATATAATCTTCGCCAAGGAAATGAGTTAGATAATTATTATGTATTTTATCATAGCAATTTTTCTTTATAATCATAGCCCACAAATTAGGTCCTATTTTTCCACTAAGAAATATATCTAACAATGTATCTCTATCCAATTTTAAATTAAACAACTTATTTTCAGTAAAAATACATGTATGCTCTTCTGATGTTTCATTATCATCTCTATAATGTCCACATCTAACAGCATCAACATTTTTTTCAATAGCAATTTTAATCATTTCCTCATACATTTCTTTTTCAATCCAGTCGTCAGGATCAATAAAAGAAATATAATCTCCAGTAGCAATTTCCAATCCAGCATTTCTAGCACTAACTAATCCTCCATTTTCTTTATGTATAACTTTAATTCGATTATCTTTTTGTGCATATTCATCACATATTTTGCCACAACTATCAGGAGAGCCATCATCAACTAAGATTATTTCTAAATTTTTATATGTTTGATTTACAATACTATCCAAACATTTTTTTATAAATTTTTCAACATTGTATATTGGAACAATTACTGATATCAAATTCATATTTTTCTATATATTTCCTTTCTTAATCCTTTTTAAATAACTATATAAAAAACAATAATTATATAAACTACTAATTTTTCTTTTCAAAACATACCTATAAAAAATTTTTCCATAAATAGATAATTTATTCTTGTCAACCAAAGCTACAATATCATTAAAATTTTCATTATTTAAAAAATAATTTATAATGTCCTTTGTTTTTGAATAAGCAGTAGCTTCAGCAATTCTATAATAAATTCTATAAAATATATACCTTGCTAATTTTTCTTGCATATCATCAGTATATAAATTATTTTCAATCAATAATTTTTTTATATAATCATATAATTTCAATAAATTTTTAGCCATTGCTTCACTTTTAGTAATTGAATTCATTGCACTTTGTATATGAACATTATAATGATAAAAATAGTTATCATATATATAAATAGAATCTATATTACAAAGTAATTTAAAAGTAAACAATAAATCTTCTCCAACAATCAAATCACTATTAAATCTAAGTTCATTATTATCAATTTTTTCTTTTTTTATTAAAGAAAGATTAAAAAAAGGTAGAACACCGTTAGCTAAAATTAAATTTATAAAATATAATCTATCAGATTTTACATCAAAAAAAGTATTATCACTTAAACCAACATCATCTTTTACACTTTTATTTGAATACTCAAAGATTCGTCTACATCTAACCATATCAACATTTTTTTCTTGGGCACACTTAATCATTTCTTCATACATATCTAATTCTATCCAGTCGTCTGAATCAACAAAAGCTATATAATCTCCAGATGCAATTTTTAGTCCTGCATTTCTAGCAATACTCACACCTTCATTTTCTTTATGTATAACTTTGATTCTTTCATCTTTTTTAGCATATTCATCACAAATTTTTCCACAATTATCAGGTGAACCATCATCAATTAAAATTATTTCTAAATTTTTATATGTTTGATTCACTATGCTATCTAAACACTTTTTTAAATAATTTTCGACTTTATATATTGGTACAATTACTGATATAAGATCAGTTTCTTTTTTCATGTTAACCACCTATATTTTAAATTTCAAAAGAAGATTTTTCTGGTAAAATTTTTTCAAAAACTTTATTAACTTCTTCTTTTGTTTTTTCAAAATCAATCTCCATATCATCACTAAAACAAATTATGCTATATTTTTGTTTTTCCATATCTTTCAATAATCTATCTTTTTCTAATGTTGTGTTATAGTATCTTCCAATAACTTTAGCAGGTTCAAAGTTTCCTCTAGCAATATCATACCATTTAAATAAATATTGATTTACATCTTCAATGCTTCTAAATTTATTTGAAGATGTTTTATCTAAAATCTCAAACTTTTTATTCCACAATTCTTTCATTGTTGATTTTAGTAATGGAGATGGTAAATGTAAATCTGTAAATGCTGTAAATTTTTTAAATTGTAATAAAAGTATTGTTTTATATATTGTTTTAAATCCATAATTTAAATTAAACCATTTAGTAAAGTTTTTCTTCATTGACTCTTTTTTATCAAAGAATTCATTTATAATAGCTACATCATTTAATAATATATGTGGGAAAATATCATCATAATATGTACTATATGTTGCATTACTACCAGCAATATATTTAGGTTTATCTTTGCAGAAAAAATCAGTTTCTTTTACTTTATCAATAATAAAAGTATCATCATTAAAATAAATAAATTTTTCATTCAATCCTTCTATTCTATGCAAATTAAGTTCAATAGGATTAACATTAAATGTAGGTAAATATTCCTTTTTAATATAGTCCTCATGTTTTATATGCTTTAGTTTAGGATTATTTAAATTTAACCATTTAGGATAATGTCCACAAGTAACAAAATATATTTTATTAAACCATGGTGCAAATTTTTCAACACCTCTAAACCAATATTTTAAATTATCCCAATCTCTATATCTATTTACATTATTTCTTTTATAATATTGATTATCCGAATATTTTTCCTTTTCTTTCAGCCATTCTGGGTCATTACCATCAACCCATGTTAAAACAAAATCAATTTTATTATCTTCATTCATTGTGTATTCCTCACTTTTATTTTTTACTTGCCATACTAGTTATTATCTTTAATAAAATATAAACTCCAAATGTAAATTTTATTTTTGCAAAGCCAAAAAATATTTTCCAATGTAATGGTAAAAATTTTAGTTTAAGATTCTTGCAGCATGAACTATATTCTTTGCTATACAAAATATTTTTAATATTTTTATAAATGTTCTTTTTAGAATTTACTATTGTAATTCCGCTTTCAATAAGTGATATAGCCATTCTATTATCTAATGCAATTTTATAGTTTTCTGATAAGTTTTCTTTTTTAATCACATCATAAAGTTTATTATAAAATCTTTTTTCTTTTTCAAAAATATCACTTTCATTTTTTTGAGTTAATGAACCTCCACTAATCACTTTTCTATAATGATAAAAATATTTCTTTATGAATATAGCTTTGTTACAATTTTTGAAAGCATCAATGTTAAAATATCCATCTTCACATAGTCCTGTTTCTTTTAAAGATACAAATTTAATATTTTTTATTAAATTTGTTTTATATAGCTTTCCCCAAATAGTTGTTACAGCATTTAACTTTTCTGGATATTTTAATTCTTCATCAACTGGTCCAAATATTTTTCTATGCAGCTTATTCATAATATCTTGTTTTTCAAAAACAATTTTATCATCTTCAAAAGTTGCTTTTGAAATTGATTTTTTTCCATATTCTCTAATATATCCAAACATTACAATATCTGCATTTTCATTTGTAGCCTCATTTATAGCTATTTCACAAGTGTTTTCATCTATCCAATCATCACTATCTACAAACATTATAAAATCTGAGTTTACTTTTTCTAATGCGTTATTCCTTGCACTAGAAACTCCGCTATTTTTTTGATTGATTAAAATTACTCTATTATCTGTTTTAGAAACTTCTTCTAAAATATTTAAAGTATTATCTGTTGAACCATCATTAACAACAATTACTTCAATATTTTTATATGTTTGATTTAAAATGCTATTTAAACATTTTTCTATATATTTTTCTACATTATATGCTGGAACAATTATGCTAATCTTGTAATTCTGATTCATATATATTGATTCCTTCCTTTAATGCATTGTCTAATGAAAATTCCATTACAGAATTTCTTGCATTATTTTTCAAAGAATTTAATAGATTTCTATTTTCATATAATTCAAAAATTTTACTTATCATAGCCTCTTTTGTATCAATAATAAAACCATTTATATTTTCTTTTATAACTTCTATATGACCTCTATTTTTTGTTGCAACAACTGGAACTCCAGATAATTCAGATTCTACTAAATTTATTGGTAATCCTTCTCGTTTGCTAGTAGCGACGCATAAATTAGTTAATTTTAAAAGTTTATTAACATCATTTCTATATCCAAGCATAATTATATTATTTTGCAAATTATAATCTTTAATTTTTTCTTTAAAATCATTTTCTAGTTTTCCCTTTCCAACTAGAAATAATTTTATCTTAGGATTTTCTTTTATTATTTCTTTCATCATTTCAATTAGCATTATTTGATTTTTATTTTTATTCAATTCTGCAACATACATCATTACAAAATCATCATCTTGTATATTTAATTCTTTTTTTAATTTTATATATTCTTCATCTTTTAAAGGTTCATTATTAAATTTTTTATCATCCACACCCATACCATGAACTAATTCAATTCTTTTAGCCTTAAAGTTATTTTTGACCAATTCATAATCTTCGTGATTTATTGTAATTAAAACATCTGTATATTTTGAAAGATATTTTTCTATTGGATAATATATCATCCAATTTATTTTTGGAGCACCTTTATAAAAGTGAAATCCATGTGCTGTATAAAATACTTTTGTTCCATTTTTTCTTACCTTTTTTGCTGCAAGTCTAGTAATAACTCCTCCCATTGGAGTATGACAATGTATTAAATCAAATTTTTCATCATTTATTATTTTTTTTAATTGTTTAATAGCTTTTATATTATCCATTTTAAATGGATTACGTTTAATTGATATTACATGCTTTACATCACAATATGGAAAAGTTTCATTTTCATCATTTGACGTTACAACATGAACTTCATAGCCTTTTTCCTTAAAATATTTTAAATATGGAATATGAAAATGTCTAATATGTGAATCAACGTGAGCTACAAATAAAACCTTTTTCATAATTCTCCTCTCTATACATTAAAAAGCTAATGCATAATTTTAGTCATTGCAAAACGAAAATGCACTAGCTTTATTATTTATCAATATTTAATTAAGCACTAGCTTTAGTGGTGTTTTTTTTTCTAGATTGTTTTTCGCTTTTTAATTCTTCAATTTCGTCTTTAATTCCAGCCTCAGATATTTCAGCTTCTTTTCCACAAAGTATAGTTTTCAAAGTTCCAAACCATATTTTTACGTCAAGCACAAAATTCATTGTATCTACATATTCAACATCATATTTTATTTTTTCTTTTATGCTTAAACCATTCCTACCTTTTACTTGAGCTAGTCCAGAAATTCCAGGTAAAACTTCACTCCTTCTTTTTTGCTCTGGAGTAAACCATTTATAATAATCTTCAATCCATGGTCTTGGTCCAATAAATGCCATGTCTCCTTTTAATACATTTAAGATTTGTGGTAATTCATCGATACTTGTTTTTCTAATAAATTTACCAACACGTGTTACCATCTGGTCATGTGACATTTTACCATCAAATTCTTCTCTATCTGTATTCATTGAACGAAATTTATATATTCTAAAAGGTTTTAAATCTTTACCTATTCTATATTGTTTATAAAAAACTGGTCCACCATCTTCTAGTTTTATACAAAGTGCAACTATTAGCATTGGAATAAATAATATAAGTAAAAGAACTAATGCAATAAAGAAGTCAAGTATTCTTTTTATGTACTTATACATGCTACTACACCTCTCTTTTAAAGTTCATCTAAATTTTATATCATTTAGTACAAATAGTCAAGATTTTATGTTATTTTCCAGCAATTTCTATGACTTTGCTCTCATTTTCTCCTTTTGACTTTTTCCAAGGTGTTAAAGCTACAAAACCTAAGAACATCATAAAATATGGAGATGTATAATAGGTTGAATTTCCTGTAAGTGCTGTAACCATATATGATATACCCACAAATACGCAAATTTTTTCAATATCATCCCATGTTTTCCAATTTTTAAGAAGTCTTATAAATATTATAGCTAATGCTAAAAAGTACATAATTGTACCTGGTATTCCAACTGTTGCAAGTAACTGAAGTAATAAATTATGCGTTCTACCTTCATTTATTCCAAATTGTCCATTAAATTGGAATAATAAACACTCTAAACCATATCCAAATATAGGTCTTTGTTTTATTAACTCCCATACCTTTATCCATGTTTCGCCTCTACCAGAACCTGCTTTTCTAATAGAGTTATCTAACGTTGAAACATCAGCTTCAGTAGGATTTTCTGTTGTGGTCATATAACCACCAAATATACCTATATCTCGTATAAATCCGTTTATACTCTTAACAGCAATAGCATTTCCAGTTGAATCTTTTACTCCACAAGTAAATATTAAAAATACAGCACAAATTACTAATAAACTTCCCAAATCATAAGCAAATGAATTATTTCCTTTAATAAATCCATAAATTATATCAAATAATTTATATATTACAAAACAAACTAAGGCTACTGCAACACCTAAATATCCACCAAATGTATTATTTATAATTAACATATATAAAGTAATTGCAAATGTTAAAACATAAATAATTTTTTGCCACCATTCCTTTTCTGTAAAAACAAGTACTGCAGATGCTATTACAGCCATACAAAGTACATATGCAAAATGATTTGAATTTCTAAATACTCCTCTACTTGGATAAATATATGTTTTAGCATATATAGAATATAATTCATTATTCAACATAGAGTTAAAATCTGACTTAGTTAATTCATTATCATAGTTTAATTCACCAGAATGTTCTAAATAAAATTGATATGTTTGATTAGACTCTTCTGTTTTTATACCACTATAAATCGTTGTAGCTATTGTTAAAATGGATAAAAATGTTATTAAAAATACAAAACCTTTAATTAAATATTTCTTTTCTTTTAGTTCTTCTTTGCCAATTAACATAGTTGCAAGAAATATAGAACCATACATTAAAAATGCCCAATATCCATCTTTTAAATTATAACATCCATTAAGTGTTTTAGATAAAACTTCATTATCCATTTTTTTAATGTTTTCTGCACTTACCTCTGAAGTACCTATAACAGATGACATAGCTTTGCTTGTATCTAGTGCATAATCTACATTACTAGGTGCAAATAAGCAACTAATAAATGTCCAAATCATAAATGCAATAAGTAAAATAATTGGAGCATATCTGCCTACTGCTTTAAGCAGTTTTCCTTCTTCTTTAGATAAAGTGGAAATTTTTAAAAATAAACAAACAATAGATTCTAATATAACAATTATTACTGCACTTAAAAAAATTAAAACTGTTCCAGCAGAATTTATTCCATAATATGTAGAATTATTTATTGGATTTACAACTTTACATATCATAATTATCGCAAGAACTAAAATAATACTACTAATAAACCCGATATGATACTATTGAAGAATCTGAAATAAGTCTTCTATTTAACTCTTCTTTTATTTTCGAATAAATATATGCTATAACAGGTATTAAAACAAATGTACCTAATATATAATTATAATTTTGAATTAGGGCAGTAACAACATTATCACTAATTTTGGTTAATTCAGTATTTCCTGAAAGCCAACCACATACCAAGCAAAAAGGAATTGAAATAATTAGACCAATTAAAATATAATAAGCATTTTTACCCCATTTTACTCTTGCTACATCTATATTTTGCATATTTGCAACATTTCTTTTATTCTTTTTATTTGCCATTTCTATCCTCCTAAATGTTTTTAATCAATCAAAATAATTATATACTTAAATATATTTTATTGTCAATTTTGTTATGCACAAAATGGCAAGATTTTGCCAAAAATAAATAGAAATTAAAAAGGAGCATATTTTATATGCCCCCTTACTGTTTTATTTTAACCATTGATTTGTTTCATAACTTCTTCAGCAAAGTTTTCTTGTTTTTTCTCGATTCCTTCGCCTCTTTCAAATCTAACAAATCTTCTAATTGTAATATTTTCTCCAATATTAGCAATCTTTTCTGTTAATACTTGTTGAACTGTTTTATCAGGATCTTTAACAAAATCTTGCTCTAGAAGGCAATTTTCTGCATAGAATTTATCAATTCTTCCTGTAACAATTTTCTCAATAGCAGCTTCTGGTTTACCTTCATTTAAAGCTTGAGCTTTGATAATTTCTTTTTCTTTTTCAATTACTTCTGCAGGAACTTCTTCTCTTTTAACATATTCAGGTTTTGTTGCTGCAATTTGCATTGCTATATCTTTAACAAATTCTCTAAATTCAGGATTTTTAGCAGCAAAGTCTGTTTCAATGTTAACTTCAACTAAAACTCCTATTCTTCCATCTCCATGGATGTAACTTTCTACTAAACCTTCAGCAGCAATTCTTCCAGCTTTCTTAGCAGCTTTAACTGCTCCTCTTTCTCTTAAAAGTTCAATAGCTTTATCTTTATCTCCACTTGTTTCTTCTAAAACTTTTTTGCATTCCATCATACCAGCACCAGTTAACTCTCTAAGTTCTCTTACTTGCTCTGCAGTTATCATAACTTAATCCTCCCTATTTAATTATTCTTGTACCATATCTTCCATTGAAGTTTCTTCTTCATCATTATTTGCAGCTACCATAGATTCACCTTGTCTTGATTCTATAACAGCATTAGCCATAGCTTCAATAATTAGTTTTATAGCTCTTATTGCATCATCATTACCAGGAATTACATAGTCAACATCTTCTGGATTACAGTTTGTATCAACTAATCCAATAACAGGTATGCCAAGCTTTTTAGCTTCTAATATAGCTATTCTTTCTTTTTTAGGATCTACTACAAACATAGCACCAGGAAGTTCATCCATATCTCTAATTCCGCCTAAATTTCTTTCAAGTTTGTCTGTTTCTTTTTTCAATTGGATAACTTCTTTTTTAGGTAATACATCAAAAGTACCATCTTGTGCCATTGCTTCAAGTTCTTTTAATCTGTTTACTCTAGCTCTAATTGTGTTAAAGTTTGTAAGCATTCCGCCAAGCCATCTGCTATTAACGTAATACATTCCGCATCTTTCAGCTTCTTCTTTTACACATTCTTGAGCTTGTTTTTTAGTACCAACGAAAATAACACTTTTTCCTTCGTCTACGATACTCTTAAGAACTGCATAAGCTTCATCAATTTTCTTAGCAGTTTTTTGCAAATCAATGATATAAATACCATTTCTTGCTGTGAAGATGTATGGAGCCATTCTTGGATCCCATCTTCTTGTTTGATGTCCAAAATGAACACCAGCTTCCAATAATTGTTTCATTGCAACTACTGACATTTAATTTTCCTCCTTGTTTTTTGTTTTTTCCTCTGCTAAGGGTAAAAACGCATGTCTACCACCTTTATAATTTAAAGGCACATCATAGACATACTCACCTTGCATGTGGTTTCGTGCTTCACGCACCGTATCATTATATCATCATTTTCTATATAAAACAAGCATTTTTAAGAAAAAATCATAAAAATGTCTGTTATTTTTCCTCATAAATGTAATTTCTATTAGTACCATAATAGCAATAATAATAATTAGTGTTACCTTCATAATTATAAAAATATGAACCTTCTAGAAGTTCACCATTTATTATATTAGGATATTTTGATTTAAAAGAAAATCTTCCTTCCCAATCAAAGAAAAATGCATTGTCTTCATTTTTATTATTTTTAATATATTCAATAGCACTTTTTAAATCATTTCCTGTATAAATTTGATTTACAAGCTTTATAGTAGTATTGTTTATGATATTTTTCATATCATCGCTACTTAATCCCATTAAATTTAAAATATCTTCATTAGATAAAAATTCAAGTGAATTCATATCTATATTGTATATTATATAATCATTTTCTTTACCAGACACAATTATTGTTAAAATTTCATTGTTATAATAATGATCTTGCAAAACTGCATAACACTCTATGATTGGGATTTCAGCATTTTTAATAATAATTTCTGGATTATCTATATATTGCCAATATAAATCTTTATCTTTTACATCATAATATTTCAAAATATATTTATCTGTTTTATAACTTATTATTTCATCCCCACGCATAAAATCAATATATTTTTTTGAGTCTTCAATATAATCTCCACTAATCACTTTTAAATTTTCTCCACTTGCATTATTATACTCACCTGAATATGCTTTTTCAGAATCTCCGCTACTCATTATTTCTGCATTATTATTTCCGAAAATTCAAAAATATTGTTATAATGCAAATTATCATTATTAAAATAATTAAAAATACATTCCAAAATTTTTTCATAATTTCCTTCTTTCATATAATATTTTTATTAGTATATCCATAAAAAAACTCACTATCACAATGATGATAGCAAGTTTTTATACTATTTTATAGCCTTTTCAAACATTGGAAGTACACCAATACTATTTTCATCCAGTTTTTCTGCAACTTGATATATATCATGACCTGGAAATTGATTTCCTTCAATAAGTACTGGTCCTTTTTCACTCATACCTACATCCCATCCAACATATCTAACATGAGTACTTAACTTAGCAGCTTTCTTTACAATCTCTTTTGCTTCTTCCCAATAAGGCATTTGAAAACCTTTAATTGTTGTTCCAGTAGTAGGATGTTTTTCAAAAACAGTTCCTTCTTTATTAACTGCGTCTTCTTCAACAATTCCAGTTTCAACATTTACCTTAGCAGTCATTCCTCCACTATTAAAATTATCTACATGTTTTATTCCATTACCAATTCTTAAAAAGGTGGTTAATATAGTCACTTCACCTTTATCATTCATAACCGATACCATTCTAGTTGTGTTTACACTACTTGGATTTAATCTATTCATTTCTTCACATTGAATAACAGGTTCTTCAAGGAGTTCAAGTTTATTATCCACCAAATGATTATATAGCTCATCAATATTTTTCCATTCATTTGTATGTATCTTTTCTATATTTTTTCCACATTGTCCATCATTAGGTTTTGCAAAAAATAATTCATGTTTCTTTATCCAATCAATAGTATCATCTTTTTTCGAATTTATAGGATAAATAAAATCACGTTTTAAATATTCTCTAAACATTTCATTAAATTCATTTTTATTATTAAACAAATGCCAATAATCTCGTTCATTTAATTTTTTAACAAATTTATTATTTATACCACGTGTAAGCATTGTTTTTCTTTGTTTAGAAGATAATTTATAAAATCCAATAACATCATAATCTACATATCCTGCTCCATATCTAATACCACACCATACCATATCGCAAAATATTCCAAACTTACTTTTTTTGCATTTCTTTTTTACAACATCTATTCTTTCAAACATAGACTTATAACTCATTGTAGTAAGTCTTTTTATTAAATAATTTAAACTAGGCATCTTGACCTCCCAATTGTTAACAATATCTCATGCTATAATATCAATTTTCATTTTTTTATAACTATATATATTTTATTATATTATAAAACAGATGTCTAGAAATTTATTGTATGCAAAAATTAGCAGAATAAACTTTCAAATTTACTTCATTCTCTTTTGCATTATTTATAGATAATCAATAATTTCTTGCCACTTTTTGCAGGTTTCATTTTAAATACTTTGCCATTTTCCATTATTTTACCCGTTTATATTTTTTAATATTCGATTGGTTTGTCTATATAAATTACTATTCAATTTTAATTTCTCGGCGCAATTAACAGCGGGCAGCTCTATAAGCGTCAGGCTAAATATCAGATTGAATTTTAGATTCTATAGCATTTTGTAATAATAAAGTTGATGAAATTAGGTACTAAATATAATTAGATTTATAGATTATAATTTTTTCCATGATTAAGATAAAACGTCTGTTTGCTTTTTTCAATGCAAAATAGAAAATTTTATAGAATATAAATAACTTATTAATTTGCAAAAATTAAATCATAATATAAAATATTATTAAGAAATAAGAATAACAATAATTTTATAATAAGAGGAGATGATTTTTTAATGGAAGAAAAATTACAAAGAAAAAAAATAGGTGCTACAAGTAAAGTTATAATGTCATTAATAATAACAAATGTTATTATAGTAGCACTATTTATAATACTTACATATGTACTAGATGAAATGCTATATATAAACATATTCCTTTTAAGAGGGATAATATTTGCTCTTGTTGGAATAACTTTAAACTTTTTTCTCGGTAAATACCTTTTTAGTAAAAAATATGCAATTGTAGACGATGCAAAAAATGTAAAGAAAAAATTATTTATTTCAGCTATATGCATTTTAGTAATTTTTTCAATATATGCCATAGTAAATACTAATTTTAAAAAAGCTAGTAATGTTATATATTCATTTCCAACAATGAATATTTCATCGGAAACAAAAACAATGTTACAATCTAAATCAAAATACACTGTTATCTTTTATCCTGGTAATTGGATTAATTTTCGGTAATACTTATGATGCAGATGAAGAATATATAGAAGAAATAGAACAAAGTTTAAAAGAAGAGGAATTAAAAATAGATTCAATGTTAAAAGAAAATTTAATATCATGGTTAATTGTTGGTTTAGTATATAGCGTTTCTTGTCTTGTAGGAATATTATTTTTATCATCAAATATCAGTAAATGGATATTTGATGAACTACCTGAAGAATTCCATGTAAATCAGAATCAATAATAAATGAAATAAAATAAAGGCTGAATTCTTTAATAATAAAAATGAAGTCAGCCTTTATTATTTATAAACTTTAGTTTGATGTATCATCTAAATAATTTATATACATATCTACATTTTCATTTGTCAGCTCTATATCTATTTCTTGAAAATCATATGAATTATACATATCCTTTCTATTTTGCTCATACAAACTTTCAGAAATACTTTTATCATCCATATAAAGCATATTACCTCCTGTAATTACACCATATTTAGCAAAACTTTTTAATTCAATAAGTCCATTCTCTGAGATCCTATAATACGTTTCTGTATTACTATGTAAAGCCGTTTGAATCTCATTAATATACAAAACTTTCTCTTTAGTGTCTATACAAACTGCAGAATATGTAGCAGTAGAAAAATGTACTAGTGCTACACTTTTTACATTCCCATTCTCACAAAAAACTAGTAAAATTTGTTTTCCCTCGCTATCTTCAACCGAAACAATTACATATTTTCTATCTTCAGATTGAGAAAAATTTATGTCTTGTTCATCTAATCCATAATAATCTTCAAGTATCGTTTCTTCTCCACCAGCTAAAATATCATTTTTCTTATATCTTATATTTGTTTTTAACCAATCTGCATCTTTTAATGCATCTTTAATCAAATTAATACTCTCTTGGTCATTTGTTGCATTTTCAACTAAATTAGATAATATTTCATTATCTATACTATTAGAATTTGAAACATCATCAATTTTATCCTCAGCATTATTGCAGCCAGTCAATATAAAACAAAAAGATAATAATAAAACTATTGCTACGTTCTTCATAAATATTCCTCCTTCGTATCAAAAATCATATATCATAGTTTCTATAAGTAAATTTGTTAACTTATTGCAAGTTTACCATAAATAGTTATTTGTTTCAATATAAAAATAACTCTATAGCATAATTGCTATAAAGTTATTTTTTTATAAAAGCATTAGTTAATTGCATTAGTAAAACTCGTAAGTAGCTATTTTACTGCTACTTACGAGTTTCTAAATTGGCTCCCCTTGTAGGACTCGAACCTACGACCTACCGGTTAACAGCCGGGCGCTCTACCAACTGAGCTAAAGAGGAATATAAATGTGGCAAAAACCTATTTTCACAAGGGGCATCCCCTAACTATCGTCGGCTAAACTGAGCTTAACTTCTGTGTTCGGTATGGGAACAGGTGTGACCTCAGCTACATCTTTACCACGTGTTTTAGTATACTATTATTAAGCATAATTGTCAATAAAAATTTTAAAATTTAAAGAAATTTTTTACAAAAAATTTTACAATAGTATCGTTCCATTTATTTCTAGATGAAACCATATGTTTAAATAAGCTGCTGCTTGTTTGCACATTAACATTCTATCCAAAAATATTTCAAAATATTTTATTACTGGGCAAATTTCCGTATCAATTTTTAATCTTAGATATATCTTTTTATTTTCTTTATCAACTTGTATTTTAGCTTCTTCTACAGCATAATTAACCCTATCATGTATATCAAATCTTGATAGGTTTTTATTTCTAACTCTTGAACGATGTACATCTGATTTATCTGCTAAAATCACAGCTGCAGAGATGGTACTAACTGCAGTACCACTAAGTTCATCATGATTGCCTATTGCCATCATAATTTCTGCTGCATCTTCTAAAGACATACCCATTCGCTTTAATATTTCATATGAAAGCAATGCTCCATTATGAGCATGATCAACTCTGTTTATTGAATTTCCTATGTCATGTAAATAACCTGCTATTTTGGCAAGTTCAATTTCTTTTTCAGAATAACCTAACTCTTTCAATATATTTCCAGCAATTTCTGAAACTATTCCAATATGTCTTCTTCCATGCTCTGTATATCCAAGCTCTGTTAATTGTCTTTCTGTATTATCTATCAATATATTTACTTCTTTATCGTTTTTTACATCTTCAAGTGTCATATTATCTACCTTCCTTACGTATATTTACTCCTATTATTCCCCCAATCATTCCAAATATTATATAAAAAGCAATAATTGAAAGAGAATATCCATTTAATCCAAAACCTGTACTTAATATGCTACTTAATAAATAGACAAACAATATGTATATTAAACCTACTATTGCTCCATTTATAAGTCCTTTTTCTTTAATCTTCATTACAGCAAGAGAACTGCCAATAAACACACTAATCATTCCAATTACTGTCGTAAGTATTGGAATTGTGCTTTCTGGTACATTTGTATATTCTAAAACTAATGCATATACCATATATAAAATTAAAGTAATAACATATGAAATTATAACATTAGTAAGTATAATTCCAATTCTTTTTAAATTCGTCATAAAAACATCTCCTCCTTAAAAATATTATATTTTAGGGAAATGTTTTTATTACATATTTTTAAAGAATATATTTTTTTATTACTTTTGCTACTCCATCTTCATTGTTAGATGGTGCAATAACCCTAGCAACTTCTTTTGCTACAGGACTTCCATTATTCATTGCAACACCTAAACCTGCATTTTGTATCATTTCAATATCATTAAAATTATCTCCAATAGCCATAATTTCTTCTTTCTTTATTCCTAATTTATCTGTCAAGTTTTTTATTGCTGTCCATTTATTTGTTGCTTTTGCTAATATTTCTGCATAGCTGTAGCTTAATACTATATTTTTATCGCCATCTTTTATAATCTTATTAGATATATGAGGTGCTGCAAGTAATTCAATATCATCAAAGTTTTTTAACAATTTAATTATAGAATTATATATCGCCCTATCTTGATCACATATAATTATTCTTGTAAAAGAGTCATTTATTTCTTTTATATAATCAATACCTGCAAACTTAATTTGTGCTATACCAGTTGCTTCATCTTTTAAATGATGCCTTTGCTTATAAAAGGCTAATGCCATATGTTGTAAATCTTTTACAATAATTTCTTTATTAGTAAATACCATATAATAAATATTGTTTTTTAAACATACATCAACAAGATTTAATATAGTCTCTTTTTTTATATATTTTGAGTAAACAATTTTATTACTATTTAAATCAATTATTGTAGCACCATTATCACATATAATATGACTATCTGCATTTAACTTAGAAGCAATGCCTTTAACAGAATCAGTAACTCTACCAGAAGTAAGCACGACTTTCACACCCATATCTGTTACTCTTCTAATAGTATTTATTGTATTTTCAGTTAATTCACCAGCAGAATTTAACAATGTTCCATCTATATCTATTGCTATAAATTTATACATATCTACTCCTATGAAATAAAGAGAAAATTAGCATAGCTATTTTCTCTTTACAATTAAATTTATATTACATTACATACATGTTCTTTTCAATATATCTTCCTAACACTGCTGCCATTTCTACTCTTGTTATATATCCGTTTGGTCTAAATGTTCCATCAGGATAGCCTTCAATAATTCCCATAGAATAAGCCTTTTCTATGCTTCCTGCAAATTTTGAATTTCTTGTATCACTGAAAGAATTTGATGTTGTAGCTGAATTCATAAATAAATCCATCAATGCTACAGCTTCTCCTCTAGTAATTGCTGTATTAAGATCAACATTTGTTCCTAATGCTTCAGCTATATTATTAAATCCAGCACTCATACTATCTGATGGTGTATAGAATTGATAACATTTCATTAAGAAATCATATTCTTCTTTTGACCAATGATTTTGATTATATGAAGGATAATAATATACATATGCATCATCTACATGATTCTCATTTAAATATTTCAAAGTTCTAGATAACATACAAATAAATTCTATTTTAGAAATATTTCTTTCTGGTCCATATTCTATATTAGAATAGCCTTCTACTATATCTTTTTCAAATAAACTTTGAATTGGGTCTTGTGCCCATGCATACATTGAAAGATCTGTAAAAGAATTTTTTACAGGTTCAACAATATCATCTCCAACTTGCAAAGTAATTTCATCTATTTTTTCATTACTTCCAAGTATCTTACCATCGCTTGATAATGCATCTAAAAATGAACTATATTCAATATTTGCATTATCTCGTGTAAACATATCTGTTGGAATATAATTTGCTGAATTTAAAGCACAGAATGTATCCCAATATGGCAATCTATTATCATTAACTGTATATATTACTGTAGGCTCTACTGGAAGCCATCCATAATCATCTAAATATATTTCAGCCCATACGTGATCAACTATTGTATATTTACCATTATTTTCTTCAACCTTATATCCTGCAATCAATTTTGTAGGTATTTCCTCTGCTCTACACATTGCAGCAAATAGGGTTGCAAACTCTTCACAAACACCACTCATACTATTTAAACCAGCTAATGCACCTTTATTAGTTGCTGAAGATGTGGCCGTATATGACATTTGTGTATTTACAAATTCAAATATAGCTGCAGCTTTTTTATAGTCACTTGTTAATCCTTGTGTTATTTCATTTGCTTTATCTATAATTAACTTATCGTTTGATTCTACATTTGTTTGAGGTTCAATAAACAATTTATTTTCTTCTGTTACTGATCCATTTGATCTGGCAGATATTGTTTCTTCAGTTTTAAAAGAAGATGTTTTTATTCTACGCTCTATATTTATTATTAACTTTTCACCTTTCAACATTCCATTTAAATTGTAATTAGCATATAAATTGCCATATTTATCTTTTTCTATAGTATCAGGCTTAGGTGTTACTTTTAAATAAATATCATCTGCATAACTTGTAAAATCAATTTGTCCAATCATTATTTTTGCAAATCCATTTTTAACATTATTATTTTTGTTGTTTTCAAAAATAATTTTTTTGTTGATAACAAATTCATTTTCTTTAGCAAAAACTGTTCCACCAACTAATAAAGCTATTATCATAAAAATAAATAAGGTAATTTTAAAAGTTTTTTTCATTCGTAACACATCCTTCTAAACATTATATATTTATATTTTATCTTTAATAAAATATAAAATCAAGTAATTTTACAAAAATGTAAATATTTACAATTTTAAAATAAATTTTATTTATAAATTAAAAAAAATGAGGCACAAAATGTGCCTCAAAATTCTAGTGTCCTTTACATGCAACAAAAAGTCTTTCATATGGATTGTCTGGATTCTTCAATGTGTATTTATACAAAAAGTTAACCAATATATTATTAGCTGATTTATACTGTTCGCTTACATCAATTTGACTAAAAATGCCCATAATTGCGTCAATATTAGACGGGTTATCTCCTATCTTAATACGTCCACATTCTTCGCAAATAGACGAATTTAATGCGACTGAAAGCGATTCTATAGGGTCATCAGTAGTATTGCTAAAATCCATGTTAAACCACCTTACAACATTATCCAAAAAAGTTTGCTTCAAAATAGACCATAAATCCCGCTGATTTATAATATCTGTTGAAACATAATTGTAAAAATCATATGTCGGATTTAATTCATACTCAGGATATATGCCTCCACCCATTGTCAATGAATCAAGTTCTGTATAAAGCTTACCTTTTTCTTCCTCATCGGGTTGAATAGTTGGGGTAACTGTTGTCTCAGGTGTAGGTTCAATTGTAGGAATATTAGTAATTTGAGCAGTAGGCTCTGGAGTCGGTGTAGGTGTCGGTGTAGGTGTTGCCGTTGGAATTGGAGTATCTGTCGGAATCATAGTTGGGTCAGGTGTTATAACTACTACTGCTGTTTCTGTTGGGACTTCAGTTGGAATAGGTGTTATAACAATTACAGGAGTTTCTGTTGGCATAATATTAGGTGTATTAGTTTCAGGATTTGACGTAACAACTACCACATACACAGAAGCGGGTGTATCTGTTGCAGCTACTTCTGTTGGCTCAGGTATAGGTGAAGCAGTTACATTTTCAGTAGTTTCTGGAGATATGTCATCTTTTTTTAAATTAAAAGTAAGTGTTATTACCAAAAGAATTATTATTACAATCAAAAGTATTAAACAAATTACTTCAAAAACTCTCTTTTCCTTCCGAGAACTATTTCCATTAAACATAACTTTATGTCCTCCTTCGCATTAAAATTATTTTTTCAAAGTAATTATATCACTTATGTCAACATTTAACAATAAAAAATTGCAAAAAAAACCCTCGGTGCGCATTGTGCGACACCGAGGTTGGAGAATATACATTGACTAGAAGGTTTCGCCTCCCAAGCCAACTGGATCGTCTGATCCAGAATTCGCTTTGGGCGGAGCCTCAACTGGTGCAGCCGATTGCTCAGCTGTAGATGAAGCTCCAGAGGAATCATCCGTCTTTTTGGCCGGAGCTACAGCAGGTGCAGCCGATTGCTCAGCTGTAGATGAAGCTCCAGAGGAATCATCCGTCTTTTTGGCCGGAG